>NZ_CAMPHI010000006.1 GCF_946885955.1 uncultured Pseudomonas sp. | reverse complement strand
CTTTCCTGATCCCGGCTAGCGCCTAACCCACCCTACGTATTACCGCGCTCCATGCGCCATGCCATATAGCTGTTCGGGACATAACTGGTACATAGCCTTTTTTATATCGGTGCAGCTGCAATCACGCTGAATGGGGTAACTGCTGGAGGCGTTGGGCTTCGCAGACTCAGCGCCAACCTACGCCGCGATTTTGTAGATTCTGCATAAAGTGCATAGCGCTAGGGCGGGCAGGCCGAAGGCTTGTCCGCCATTGACCCGCCAGTGGTGAACAAAGCTTCGCTATGTCCAGTCCCCCCGTAAAAGTGCGGTTCGTAGCCCGTATAAGCGCCAGCGCAATCCGGGTGCGCTCTCACTGCAATCAACTCCGCCGGATCAACCTGACCCCCATGACCATCTGCCCGGATGAACCCTGGAAAGCTCTATGCATGCACCACTGCTCCCGGATTGCGGCATAGGCTTATTCGGGCTACGAAATTATCCTTTGCCCGGTTAGCTGGAATAGCTGTTAGACAGGCTCAGGCTGCTGCAGACCGGGCGGCAATCTGAAAAGGTGCAGATTGCTCGGCAGCCAGCGGTAGTAAAAATAGAACTCGAAAAGCGCGGGGTGGCGGCAGGTGCACAGGGTGAGCGACGCGGTGTATCGGCTGGGTTTGAAATGCACGTAGCCGATCGAGGAGAAGGCTTCGAATACCGCGCGTTCTTCCTCACGCAGATGAATCATCTTGCCACGCACCAGGTCGGCGGCATGCAGGCATACTTGCGAAAGGCAGACGTGTTTCATCCTTGATTCCCTCGGGCTTGATGGAGGTGCTGGAGTAACGCCTGCATGTCGATCAGCCGATGTCGGCCGAAGTTGCGGGAGGGTAGCGCCCCTTCATCGATCCAGCGCGCCAGGAGTTCTTTCTGCGTTTGCAGTCCCGCCAATTCGGCGAATCGATCCTGGGTGAGGTAGCGCGGACAGCCAACGAATAGTGTGGGGGGCAGTTCTTCCACTTTCATGCGGCTTCCTGCACCATTACGACCTCCTCGACTAGCCTGATCCTGAGGGCAGTCTTTATTGGCTTAGCTTGGATTACTAGCTGTTAGTAGGTTAGTGGTGTGCTGGTTTTCCGTCAAGGCTGGATTAACGATGACGAAAAAGCGTTTTCTGTTTACTGCTGGCGAGCGACTTCGAGGGTTGCGCGAGCTGATGGGCTTGAGCCGGCCGGCTTTCTCGGAAATCGTCGGGATAAAACCCAAGCGGTTGGAAAACATCGAAAACGGCTGGCAGAAAATGCACGACGAGGACTTTGAGAAAGTCTGCAGTGTGTTCGAAGAGTTCAGCCGCTGGATTACCTATGAAGGGCCGGTCGATCGGCAGGCGCTGGAGTTCAAGGTCGCCGATTCCGCACAGAAGGCCGCGGTGTACCTGGTCAAATGCAACCCGGAATTATTGAAAAGCAGCGGCATGTCGCTGGAAGAGTGGGCGAGCCGCCATCAGGCGGTGCTGGATGAGCTGAACGACAACGAAGAGCCTGCGGATTGACGCTCTTTGCTATCGCCCTAGGGAGTGATCAGGGTTTTCAGGTGTTTGACCACATCCGGTGCGCCTGCCAGGCATAGGCCCTCGCCAAGGGCGGTGGCTTCCTGGCTGTGCTTGGGCAGTAGCAAAAACTCAGGTGCTCCGGGAGTGCGCAGCAGGGCCAGTCGCGCATAGGGCAGGCCATTGTCGAGTAGCAGCCCCATGAAGGCCGGATCGCTCCAGGCGGCGCCTGGCATGGCCAGCACGTGGTAGCTCTGTTCCAAGGTGGCCAGGCCGCTTGCGCTCAGGCTATAGCTGGTGAGTTCGGCGGGCAGGGTGATTTCCATTTCACGACGACGGGCATAGGCCACGGCACAGGCGAAGGCTTCGCCGTGGTGCTCGCCGGCCCAGAACAGCCGCTCGCCACGCCAGCTGGCCTGACGCAACTCGATGCGTTCGCCGGCCAGAAAACGCGGTAGTGCCAGGCTGATGGTCTTGACGAAATCCTTGTAGCTGATGATGCGCACCTGACGGCAGTGCTCGCATGCCGCGTATTCTTCGAAGCTGGCGAAGTGGGCGTGTGCCGGGTCGCAGTGCGCCAGACCGTTGATGTTGCGCAGATCGAAGGAGGCGAGTTGCTGTTGCTGCTGTTGGACGACGCGAACCAATACCGAGTGGGCCTGCGCCTTGTCTTCCTGCACTGGGCCCGACAAGGCGTTGCGGGGTAGGTCAACCAGGCGGTGTAGCGGGGGACCATCTAGCCAGCAGATGCTCTCCTTGCCGGCGGGTAGCGCGGTGAATGGCAACTGCAGGGTGCTGGCGCGTGCCAGTATCTGTTTCGGTGCGCGGCCAATGAGGCCGATGCGCTGTGCCAGGCCGGCCAGGCGCGAACTCAGGGTCGTAGGCTGTTCAGACACACTCATGGCCGGCTGCGAACTCCAGTAACTCTTGCGCCAGTGTGGCAGGGATCACCCCATGCTGCACAGACCCGGAAGGTCCGGATGCCGGATTTTGTGCAAGATTGGCTGAGCGCCTGTGGCAAAATCGACGGGTTTATCTGCAAGTGAGCCTCCATGCCCAGTCTGGTGTTGGATATTTCGTTGTCGTCCGAGCGGTGCCTGGCCATTTATCAGGGCCGGGTCAATCGTATTCTGGTGCATAGTCGCGACGGGCGCCGGGTCAGCGTGCCCGCCCATCATTTTCGCGCTTTTTTGACTCGCGATGGCATCCATGGTTCCTTCGAGCTGGAGTTTAGCGCGGCCGGTGAATTATTAAAGCTGCGCCGCCTGGACTGAATCGAGTTCCTGGTGCCGCTGCGTCCGCGCAATCCGCCCCGGCGGGGTTGGCCGTGCGCCTCGCTTCCGAGCGCTCACGACCTGTATAATCGCCGCCTTTGTGACTTTCATAATCGAGCTAAGCCTGCCCATGTACAACCTGGCCCGCGAGCTGCTGTTCAAACTCTCCCCGGAAACCTCCCACGAGCTGTCCATCGACCTGATCGGTGCGGGTGGCCGCCTGGGCTTAAATGGCTTGCTGAGCAAACCGCCCGCCAGCCTGCCGGTCAAGGTCATGGGGCTGGAGTTCGCCAATCCGGTCGGCCTGGCAGCGGGGTTGGACAAGAACGGCGATGCCATCGACGGTTTCGCCCAGCTCGGTTTCGGCTTCATCGAAATCGGCACGGTAACGCCGCGGGCGCAACCGGGCAATCCCAAGCCGCGTCTGTTCCGTTTGCCCGAGGCCGAGGCGATCATCAATCGCATGGGGTTCAACAACCACGGCGTCGATCATTTGCTCGCGCGGGTGCGCGCGGCCAAGTTCAAGGGCGTGCTGGGTATCAATATCGGCAAGAATTTCGATACCCCGGTCGAGCGCGCCGTGGATGATTATCTGCTGTGCCTGGACAAGGTATACGCCCACGCAAGCTATGTGACCGTCAATGTCAGCTCGCCGAACACCCCGGGCCTGCGCAGCCTGCAGTTCGGTGACTCGCTCAAGCAACTGCTCGAGGCCCTGCGCCAGCGTCAGGAAGACCTGGCCCAGCAGCATGGCAAGCGCGTGCCGCTGGCGATCAAGATCGCCCCGGATATGAGCGACGAGGAGACCGTGGAGGTCGCCAATGCCCTGGTGCAGGCCGGTATGGATGCGGTAATCGCCACCAATACCACGCTGAGTCGCGACGGGGTCAAGGGGCTGGAACATGCGGACGAGGCGGGCGGCTTGTCCGGTGCGCCGGTGCGCGACAAGAGTACGCATATCGTCGAGGTGCTGGCGGCCGAGCTGGCCGGGCGTTTGCCGATCATCGCCGTGGGTGGGATTACCGAAGGCAAGCATGCGGCCGAGAAGATCGCCGCGGGCGCCAGCCTGGTGCAGATATATTCCGGGTTTATCTACAAGGGCCCGGCGTTGATCCGCGAAGCGGTGGATGCGATCGCCGGTTTGCCGCGTAAGGCTTGAATGGCGTGCTGATCGTCGGGCAATAAAAAGGGCTCCCTAAGGGAGCCCCTGGGCTCGCGCCCGCCGCTCGAATGGAGCGGTCTCGATGAAGTCGGTAGGTTCCTGAATCAGCCGACAGCGTGAAGTTCGTTAAGCCGATGGAGGCCAGCGGTGCCAGTCAATCCGTCCCAGTTGTCGCCGCGGCCCTCTCGCCAGCCGTTTATCCAGGCTTGACGTACAGAGGGAAGAGTAAATGGGCAAAGTTCGCGGGATTTACCATGAATGCCGTATTGATAGCCGCGCAAGAAAGCTCTTTCTAACGGATCACGCTTAAGTCTTCTCATAGGGTATTGCCCTCAATGTTGACTGTTATGTCCCTTAAGACCTTGATGCAAGGTCGGGCAGAAGTTCTGCCGATGGAGTCCGCTGCCGGCGTCGCGGGTCTCCTGTGCCTTCACCGTTGCGGCGAAGGCCTAGGTAGATTTCTAGCGAATGCCAGAGGGCCTGTGAATGATCGATTTGTAATAAGGACTTAACACTTTTGTGGGCGGGGCGATAAGGCCGGAAGAAAGTCCGTCGGCTAAATGCAACGGGCACCCCTAGCCAGGGGGTTTGCATCCTTTATGCTGGTGTTGTGCTATCGCGAATTAGTTGCAGTTATTTTTTCTGTGTATTCCGATGAAATGTCCGTAATGCGACTTTTTGTCACTTAATTTTGGCTGTGCAGATTTTCCCGCACGCCGTTTGCTATGCCTCAGAGGCACTGGATACTCCCATGTCGGATCGTTACGAACTCTTTCTCACCTGCCCGAAGGGCCTCGAAGGGCTGCTGCTCGAAGAAGCAAGCAACCTGGGGCTCGAGGAGGCGCGTGAGCACACCTCGGCCATTCGCGGCTTCGCCATGCTCGAAATCGCATACCGCCTGTGCCTGTGGTCGCGGCTGGCCAACCGGGTGCTGCTGGTGCTCAAGCGCTTTCCGGTGCGCGACGCCGAAAGCCTCTACGAGGGGGTGCTGGAAGTCGACTGGTTCGAGCATCTGGAGCCCAGCGGTAGCCTGGCGGTGGAGTTCAGCGGCAACGGTTCGGGGATCGACAACACCCACTTCGGTGCCTTGAAGGTCAAGGATGCGATCGTCGATAAACTGCGCCAGGCGGACGGCACGCGGCCTTCGGTGGACAAGCTCAACCCGGACATGCGCGTACACCTGCGCCTGGACCGCGGCGAGGCGATTCTCTCCCTCGACCTCTCCGGCCACAGCCTGCACCAGCGCGGGTATCGCTTGCAGCAGGGCGCCGCGCCGCTCAAGGAAAACCTCGCCGCTGCGGTGCTGATCCGCGCCGGCTGGCCGCGCATCGCCGCTGAGGGCGGCGCGCTGGCCGACCCGATGTGCGGGGTGGGGACGTTTCTGGTCGAGGCGGCAATGATCGCCGCCGATATTGCGCCCAACCTGACTCGTGAACAATGGGGTTTCAGCAAGTGGCTGGGGCATGTGCCGGCACTGTGGAAAAAGCAGCTGGCTGAGGCCGAGCAGCGCGCCGCCGAGGGCATGGCCAAGCCGCCGCTGTGGATTCGCGGCTACGAGGCCGACCCGCGCCTGATCCAGCCGGCGCGCAACAATATCGAGCGCGCCGGGCTGAGCCATTGGATCAAGGTGTATCAGGGCGAAGTGGCGACCTTCGAGCCGCGCCCGGACCAGAACCAGAAGGGCCTGGTGATCTGCAACCCGCCTTATGGCGAGCGCCTCGGCGATGAGGCCAGCTTGCTGTATCTCTATCAGAATCTCGGCGAGCGTCTGCGTCAGGCTTGCATGGGCTGGGAAGCGGCGGTATTCACCGGCGCGCCGGACCTGGGCAAGCGCATGGGCATTCGCAGCCACAAGCAGTACGCCTTCTGGAACGGCGCCTTGCCGTGCAAGTTGCTGCTGATCAAGGTGCAGCCGGAGCAGTTCGTCACCGGCGAGCGACGCACCCCGGAACAGCGCGAACGCGAGCGCGAGCAGGCTGAAGCCGACAAGGCACCGCGCGAGCCGCTGGAGCGTCAGTACAACAAGAACGGCAATCCGATCAAGCCGGCGCCGGCGCCTGTCGTCGAGCAGGCGCGCCTCAGCGAAGGTGGGCAGATGTTCGCCAATCGTCTGCAAAAGAACCTGAAACAGCTGGGTAAGTGGGCGCGCAAGGAAGGTGTCGAGTGCTACCGGCTATACGATGCCGATATGCCCGAGTACGCGCTGGCCGTCGACCTCTACGAAGACTGGGTGCATGTGCAGGAATATGCCGCGCCGAAGTCCATCGACCCGGAAAAAGCCCAGGCGCGTTTGTTCGATGCGCTGGCGGCGATTCCCCAGGCGCTGAATGTCGACAAGAGCAAGGTGGTGATCAAACGCCGCGAGCGCCAGAGCGGCACCAAGCAATACCAGCGGCAGAGCGCGCAGGGGCAATTCCTGGAGGTCAGCGAAGGCGGCGTGAAGCTGCTGGTCAACCTCACCGACTACCTTGATACCGGGCTGTTCCTCGATCACCGTCCGTTGCGCCTGCGCATCCAGCGCGAGGCCGCCGGCAAGCGCTTCCTCAACCTGTTCTGTTACACCGCGACGGCCACCGTGCATGCGGCCAAGGGCGGCGCGCGCAGCACCACCAGTGTCGATCTGTCGAAGACCTACCTGGATTGGGCGCGGCGCAATCTGTCGCTCAATGGCTTCTCGGACAAGAACCGCCTGGAGCAAGGCGACGTGATGGCCTGGCTGGAGGAGGATCGCGGCGAGTACGAGCTGATCTTCATCGACCCGCCGACCTTCTCCAACTCCAAGCGCATGGAAGGGGTGTTCGATATCCAGCGCGACCATGTGCAACTGCTCGACTTGGCCATGGCGCGTCTGGCGCCGGGCGGGGTGTTGTATTTCTCCAACAACTTCCGCAAGTTTCAGCTCGACGAGGGCCTGGGGGCGCGTTACACGGTCGAGGAGATCAGTGCCTCGACGCTGGACCCGGACTTCGCTCGCAACCCGAAAATCCACCGCGCCTGGCGAATCAGCGCCAAGGCTTGATCCCCAAAGCCCCTCTCTCGGCGAGAGGGGCGTATGGACGGCCGCTCCAGGTGCCTATTTGAGCTTGGGCTGGCGGTACAGGTCGATCAGCACCTGGTCGAGGATCGATGAGGCGCCCCAGGGCCGGGGGTCGTTGAGAATCGCCACTACCGCCCAGCTGTTGCCATTGCTGTCGCGGCTGTAGCCGGCAATCGCGCGCACGTTGTTCAGCGTGCCGGTCTTGATATGCGCCTCACCGACCAGCGGCGTGCTATGCAGGCGCTTGCGCATGGTGCCGTCCATCGCCACCAGCGGTAGCGAGCTCATGAACTCGGCGGCATAGGGGCTCTTCCAGGCTGCCTGGAGTAACTTCGCCAGCTCGTTGGCACTGACCCGCTCGGCGCGCGACAGCCCGGAGCCGTTCTCCATCACCAGGTGCGGGGCGAGGATATTCTTGCGCGCCAGCCAACTGCGAATTACCCGTTGCGCCGCCTTGGCGTCGTCGCCATCGGCGTCGTTGCGAAATTGCGCGCCGAGGCTGAGGAACAGCTGGCGGGCCATGGTGTTGTTACTGTACTTGTTGATGTCGCGGATGATTTCCGCCAGGTCCGGGGAAAAGGCGCGCACCAGCAGACGGGCATCCTCCGGCACCTCGGCCAGACGGTCCTTGCCCAGAATGCTGCCGTCCAGTTCCTGCCAGATCGCGCGGATCGCGCCCGCGGCGTAGCTCGGGTGGTCGAGCAGCGACAGGTAAGTCTGTGAGCTGCAGCCCTCGGCCAGCTCCCCGGTGATCACCACGCTGGTGCCTGCGGCGGTTTTCACCGGGCTATAGCGAACATCCGGCCAGCCAGGGCATTTGCTTGTCGCCGGCAATGCCTTGACCCGGTTGTCGATGCTGATATCGGCAATCGGCGGTTCGATCGCCACCTGCACCTTGCCACCCTCGGTGCGGGCGATGAAGCGCAGGGCCTTGAGGTTGATCAGCAGCGAGTCCGGGGCGACCAGAAACGGCTTGTTGGAGTCGCCGCCATCGTCATTGAACGAGGGCAGTTGTGGCTGTAAGAAGTGGCTGCGGTCGAGCACCAGGTCGCCGGTAACCTGGCGCACACCGTTGGCGCGCAGGTCGCGCAGCAGCAGCCAGAGCTTTTCCATGTTCAGTTTGGGGTCGCCGCCACCTTTGAGGTACAGGTTGCCATGCAGAATGCCGTCTTTCAGCGGCCCATCGGTGTAGAACTCGGTTTTCCATTGGTAGGTCGGGCCGAGCAGTTCGAGAGCCGCATAGGTGGTCACCAGCTTCATGGTCGAGGCCGGGTTGACCGAAACATCGGCATTGAATACCAGGCTGCTGCCGGGGCCGTTGAGCGGCAGGGCTACCAGCGATAGGGATTGAGCACTGATCTTGTTGGCTTTCAGCGCGTGCTGCACCTTGTTGGGCAGGCTGTGGCTGACTTCGGCATGGAGTGGCAGGGCATAAGGTAACAGCAGGCTGGCGACCGCCAGTTGGCGCAGGGTTTTTAACATTGAATAAACAACCTTGGAACGGCACGTAGGGCGAATGAGCGCTCGCAGGGGTCAAAATTTGCGAGCCGGATTAGTATGCGCTAAGCCTAGAGCCTCTGTGGCGCTGCGTGAACCGGGTCACAGGGTTTATTTCACCGCCTGCGCTGGGTTCGATTGGCACAGAGTCGGGCAAGTTCGGCGTCAAGCTGTTAGAGTGCCGCGCGTTATCACTCTTGAGGATTGTTTCATGGCTACTAACCGTTCCCGCCGTCTGCGTAAAAAACTTTGCGTGGATGAATTCCAAGAGCTGGGTTTCGAGCTGAATCTGAATTTCAAGGCGGATCTGGCCGATGAGGCCATTGACGGCTTTCTCGAAGCATTTCTGCGTGATGCCATGACCGCCAATGGTCTGGGTTATGTCGGTGGCGATGATTTCGGTCTGGTCTGCCTGGCCAAGCGTGGCTGTGTCAGCGAAGAGCAGCGTGGTCTGGTCGAAGCCTGGCTGAAAGGCCGCAGCGAGCTGGTCGACTTCACCATCAGCCCGCTGATCGACGTCTGGTATCCGGAAAACGCGATCAACAACCCGGCCTGATGTCCAGTGGTCGGGCACGCCCCAGGGCGGCCCGGCCTGTTACTCCCTCTCCCGCTAGGCTGTCAGCCCGGCCCTGGTCAATATGGCCACCTCATCGACCTCGTCGATTTGCCCCGCTTGCAAAAACTTGTCGGCGTATTGCCGGTAGATTTTCGCGCGCACGAATAACTCGAACAATTCGGCATCGATATGCGCGCCCTTGCACATGCCGGCCATGATATTCAGCGATTCGGAAAGCAGTTTGCCCTTTTTGTACGGTCGATCGACTGCGGTCAGCGCCTCGAAGATGTCGGCAATCGCCATCATCCGCGCCGGCAGGCTCATCTGTTCGCGGGTCAGGCGTTTCGGATAGCCGCTGCCGTCCATTTTTTCGTGGTGGCCACCGGCGATCTCGGCGACATTGCGCAAATGCGCGGGGAAGGGCAGCTTGTTGAGCATCAGGATGGTTTGCACGATGTGGTGGTTGATGATGTAGCGCTCTTCGGCGGTCAGGGTGCCGCGGGGGATGCTCAGGTTATACAGCTCGCCACGGTTGAATTTTTGTTCCGGTACATCCAGCTTGATGCCCCAAGGGTTGTCCTCGGGGTACACCTCGCCAGCGCCGCGTTCGATCAGGTGCTCGAGCTTGTCCGCGAGCAGTGACTCCTGCACCGGTAATACCGGGGGCGGGCTACGATCCTGGCGCTGACGCTCTTCCCAGGACACCCCAAGGCGGTCGTCCAGGGTGCGGGTCCAGGTGCGCCGGGCGATCTGCTGCAGGCGCGCCAGATCCTCCGCGGCCATGGCCTCGCCACCCAGGTTGCAACGCGCGATGAACTCGAACTCCTTATCCAGATCGGCCAGCAACTGGTCGCGCAGCGCCGCCAGTTGCGTTGCCTCGCCGCCCTCAGCGCAGCCTTGCCAGTAGTCGATCCAGGCGTCGCGCTTGAGCAGTTCAAAGCGGGTACGGACTTCGTGGATGCGGTCGTACAGGGTTTCCAGCTTGGTGGCCTTGTCCACCACGTACTCGGGGGTGGTGATCTTGCCGCAGTCGTGCAGCCAGGCGGCGATATGCAGGGCTTCCCAGTCGTCGTCACTGGGCCTGAATGTGGCAAATGCCGGCTCCTCACTGGCGGCGGCGGCCCGCGCGAGCAGCAGGGTGAGTTCGGGTACGCGCTGGCAATGGCCGCCGGTATAGGGGCTCTTGGCGTCGATCGCGCCGGCGAGCAATTGAATGAACGCGTCGAGCAGCTGCTTCTGCCGTTCGAGCAGGCGCTGGCTATCGATGCACAGCGCCGCAACACCCGACACCGCTTCGATGAATGCCACGCGCTCCGGGCTCTGCATCGCCAGGTCGGATTCGTCGCCGCGGTCGCAGTGCAGCAGCACCAACACCCCCAGCGTCACGCCCTGGCGGTTGTGCAAGCCGGTGGCGATCAGGTGCATGCGCGGGCTGTCGAAGGTCTGCAGCAGGCTCCGGTAGGCGCCGGCCTGATCGAAGCCGATCGAGGTCACCAGGCTCGCGCCACCATTGGCCGGTTGTCGTAGCCAGTCGGGGATGTCCGCTGCCGACTTCTCGTAGCTGGGGATGCCGTGTCGATCCAGGCTGTGTTGTTCGCCATCGATGAACAGGCCATGGGGTTCCAGGCGGCCGCTGTCGGCATCGAGCAGATACAGCAGGCCGCCGTGGGCGTCGCCAATATCCACCGTCTCTTCCAGAACCCGCTTGAGCAGCGCGTCGAAGCGGGTCTGTGCCGACAGGCTGGAGGCGATTTCCAGGAAGCTGGATATGGTCTCCTTCATCCGTGCCATGGATACCGCCAGTTGATCGACTTCCAGCACTGGCGATCGACCGCTGGCTGGGTAGTCGAAATCGAAGCGGCGAATCGCCTCGGCTTCAGCGACCAGGGCGCGCAGTGGTTTGACGATCAGGCGCGAGGTCAGCCAACCCAGCGGTAGGCACAACAGGAGCGTGGTCAGGGTCAGTAAGGCGCCTTGCCAGCGAATCCGATAGGCATCGGCCAGCAGCTCGTCCTCGGGTACCAGCAGCGCCAGCTCCAAGCCTTGGGGGCCACCCTCCTGCAAGTGGCGGTACGAGACCACCCAGCGCCGATTATCGAGTTGGAGCACGCCCGATTGCTGGTCGATCGGGCCGTTTGCCAGCAGCGCGGCGAGGTTGGGGCTGAGGTCGCGGGCCTGGGCCAGGCGGTGTTCGCCCTGCTGCACGATCACCTGCGCACTGCCCGGATAGGCCACCACGTTGCCCTGGGGGTCCATCAACACCACCTCGCTGTGCGGGGTGACCTTGTGCTTGGCCAGGGTTGCGGACAAGTCGTCAAGGGTCAGGTCGACAGCCAGTACATTGGTCAGCCCGGTCCGTCGCGCCAGGGTGGTGCCAACCTCGGCGGTGGAGAAGAACGCGTAGGGCGCGGTGGTGATCTGCCCGCCGTCGTCGCGTGCGCTGCGATACCAACTGCGTGCGCGTGGGTCGTAGGCTTCCTTGCCAATCTGGCGGCGGCTGATCAGGTTCAGCGAGCCATCGTAGAACAGGTAGTCGCTGGCGGTGCCGGTCGCGCTGCGGTCGATCGACCAGACCTGAAAGGAGGCATTCTGCGGCGCATCGAACATTTTCTTCAGCGCTTCGCTGCGCAGCGGCCGCAGCATGAAGAAGTCGCCGTCGTCGTAGCCAACGTACAGTGACGCCAGCGTCGGGTTGTCACGCAGCGCCTGGGCAAATGGCTGGAGCAACTGCAAACGGCCTTCAAGATCACCGGCCTGGGTGGCCTGGTTCAGGGCGAGCAGGCTGAGTAGGTGGCGAATCGGTTGGTAGGTGTGCAGCAAATCCTGCCGTACATCCTGCTGGATGCGCTCGAACAGCTTGTCGCTACTGGAGAAGATGATCTGGCTGGTCTGTCGATAGTTGAACAGCCCGAGTACCACTCCGGTCAGGAGCAGCAGCAAGGTGAACAGCACGCTGATATGCACGTGCAGGGGAAAGCGGCGTTGGCTGGACTGCGTTCGGCGAGGCATAGCGCGGCACTCCCTTTAGTGCGCTGGCGGCCCGAAAAGCATAGTGAAACGCGCGGAGGCTTGCTGACTCAATTGCATAAAAACAAGTTGGTTTAGAGCTGCGGCCTTAGTGTGTGCAAGCTCTATCGGCGGCGCCACTGCCAGCTGCGCCGCCGCGTGCCTCGCGCCGTCAGTTCGGATGCGCGGCGGGGCGCTTTACCAACTGCCGCAGGCCATGCACCAGCAGCGCGACGAACAGCGCCAGGACCACGCCGAACAAGGCGTTGAGCAGGCGTTGTTGAATCATTTGCCAGTCGCCGGCGAAACACTCGGCCAGCAGGATCAGGCAAATACTCAGTTGCGCCATGAACAGGCCGTAGCTTTTGGCTTGTAGCGCGCGGCAGAGAGTGATCAGCGGCAGCAGGATGGCCACCATGGTCGCGGGGCTCTGCAGGCTATAGCCGAACAGGATCAGCAAGCCAGCAACGGCCAGGCTGGTCAGGCTGGCTTGCAGGGCACGCACCAGGTTGCCCTGGAACTCCAGGTGCAAGGTTGCAGCAAGGGTCAGGGTTACCCAGTAGCCGCGCTCCAGGCCGGCGAGGCTGACGAGCAGGCCAGCCAGCCCCATCGCCAGTGTGCAGCCCAGCGCATGCAGCCGCCATTGCTGGCGTGGCAGGCGTCTGGCGCGGCGCCGGAGTACTTTGAGGATGCTGAGGAAACGGGGCATGTACGGCCACATGCGCAGGCCATGGATGCCACGCAAACCGAAGGCCAGCAACATCACCCAGAGGCTGCCCAGCACAAACAGCATGGCAATCGCCGAGGGGTTGTTGAAGTTGCCCAGGCCGTATTGGCCCTGGCCCAGACACAAGGACGCGATCAGGCCGATGCCAAGCTTGGCGGCTTCGCTGCCGAAACGCTGCAGCCAGGCGAGTAGCAGGCCGAAGCCGGCGAATAGCCAGAAGGCGATCGGCGGGCTGTTCGCCGACCAGAAGCCCAGCCCCGCGCAACATGCCCCCAGCCCGCAGAGCGTGAGCATACGCAGCATGCCGAGGCGGTGCAGCGGGTTGGCCTGGGCGGTGAGGAAGGCGCCGACCGTAGCCCAAAGAAATCCCGGGTGGCCGCTGAGCAGGCCGAGCAGCAGGGGCAGCGCGCAGCCCACGCCGGCAATCATCGCAGAGCCCCAGGTGGGAGGCCCCGCATGCCAGCTGAAGGTGCGTTTGATGGCGGTTGTCATGATTTACACCGGGCTCGAGCGGCCGGTCATTTCCCTGGCCATTTCAGTGGCGTAGCTGTCGGTCATGCCGGCGATGAAGTCGATCATGCGCAGAAACGACTTATACAGCGGCCAGCTCGGGTCCGGCGCGTTATTGCCGAGCAGATCGAGAATCCGCCGGTTCTTGAACGATGGCGTGCGTCCGCCTTGCTGTTCCAGGGCGGCGCCGCAGAAGGCATTGAGGAGAATCTCCAGGGTGGTATAGGCGCCGATCTCGTGCAGGGTCTTGCGTTTGTCCTGGAAGATTTTCTCGCGCGCCATGTCCTTGGCGCGCTGCACGCACTGTTTGGCGGTGCCGTGCATATGTTCGACCAGATCACCTTGCAGGGTGCCGGCCAGCAGCGCAGGTTGTTGCTCGACGAAGGCGTGGGCGGCGGCGTTGGTCAGGTGCTCGATGGCCTTGCCTCGGAGGATCGCCAGCTTGCGCCGTTTGGAGTCCTGCGGGCCAAGCTGGCGATAGGTTTCCGGCAGATCGTCGCCGACCAGGTCGAGCAGCAGGGCCTCGACTTCGCGATAGTCGAGCAGCTCCATCTCCAGGCCGTCTTCGAGATCGATCAGGCCGTAGCAGATGTCGTCGGCCGCCTCCATCAGATACACCAATGGGTGCCGCGCCCAGCGTTGCTCTTCGAGCTGGGGCAGGCCCAGTTTGCTGGCGATCTGTTCGAGCAACGGCAGCTCGTTCTGGTAGCAACCGAACTTGTGCTTTTTATAGCCGAGGGCTTCGGCGTGGCGCGCGGTCCAGGGGTATTTCAGGTAGGCGCCGAGGGTCGCGTAGGTGAGCCGAGTGCCGCCGTCGAACTGGTGGTATTCCAGTTGCGTGAGCACGCGAAAACCCTGGGCGTTGCCTTCGAAACTGAGAAAGTCGCCGCGCTCGGCCTCGCTCATGCCATCGAGCCAGCCGCGTCCGGCAGCCTGTTGAAACCAATGGCGGATCGCATCCTCGCCGGAATGACCGAACGGCGGGTTGCCGATGTCGTGGGCCAGGCAAGCGGACTGCACGACCATGCCCAGGTCGCTCGGCGCGCACCAGGCGGGCAGGGCATCGCGGATCATCTCGCCGACCCGCATGCCCAGCGAGCGCCCGACGCAACTGACTTCCAGCGAATGGGTCAGGCGCGTGTGGATGTGGTCGTTGCTCGAAACCGGATGCACCTGGGTCTTGCGGCCCAGGCGGCGAAAGGCGCCAGAGAAGATGATGCGATCGTGGTCTTTGTGAAAAGGGCTACGGCCCAGCTCATCGGCACTGTGCGTCGGTTTGCCCAATCGTTCGCGAGTCAGCAGGGTTTGCCAATCCAAAGCGTCTTCTCTCCATTGCGTGATTAGCGCTAGCTTCAGGGTTCGCGCGAGCGGCTGCAAGTGGCGCGCGGTCTTGGCCCGTTGCCGAGCAGCACATTTCGGCCCGCCGAGCGCGGCCGCTGCGTTGACGCAAGCTTAGCCATAAACCGCCGGCATGGTGCGACGGAGGATACCAGGGGGGCGTGGCAAGGCCGTCGAGCCGAGACAGAACATACCTGGATGTCACGCACCTGGGGTGGCGCGAAACGAATCGAAGCGATTCGATAACGACCTGGCCAGGGCGCGATGTCTTGTCTGCGTCCTGGCCAGGTTTATCCCGGGTGGTTGATCCGTTGCACTCAAGGTTGCCGCGGAGGATGGCGGCGCAGCAGCGGGAAGGCGACCAGGGCCATACGCAGCCAGCGGCGCCAGTCGCTTTTCCTCACCGCCAGGGTGGTCAGCAGCACCGCACCACCTGCGACCCATAAAGGCGTGTTGCCGTGGCTCAGGGATTCCTTCCAGTGCTGGCTGAAGTGCTGCACCTGGCGCAGAGGCTGCAGCATGACCAGACTTTCGTGGCGCAGCTCCTGGCGGTTCAGCTCCAGGCGCATGCGCACCAGGGCGATACGCATGTCGCGGCGTGTGGCGTTGGGGGGCAGTTCCGGTAGGTTCATGGCAGCAATTGCTCGCGGTCGCGGGCCAGCTCTTCGAGGCTGGCCTTGAAGGGCGGAACGGCGTTGTGCAGCTGCATCAGCAGGCGCACCAGAAAGATCAGAAAGCCGGCCGCATAGAGCAGGCACAGGCCGAGCACCACACTGAACCGCGCGCTGTCCCAGAAGTAGATCAGCAGCGCAGCCGACAGTCCGATGATCAGCAATATGCCGAACAACAGGGCCAGGCTGGCGAACACCAACAGGCGCACGGTGCTGTTCTGTTGTTCCTTGAGTTCTTCGGAGAACAGCGCGAGGTGACCGTGCAGCAATCCCATCAGCGCGCTGGCAAAGCGCCGCGGCGATGGGCCGCGGGCAGGTGTGGCGTCGTCCATGTAGTCCCCTTTTCTAGCGACGAGTTATCAACATGCCCAGCAGCATGCCGATCGCCGCCGCTATACCGAGGGAATGCCAGGGGTGGGTCTGCACGTAGTCCGAAGTGGCGTCCACGGCGGCCTGGCCGCGCTCACGCAGACTGTTCTCCGCGCTGTCCAGCGAGCTGCGGGCACGCCCGAGGCTGCTGCGGATTTGCTCGCGCAGCTCGTCCGCATGCTCGCCAACCAGGTTGGCGGAGGTATTCAGGAGCTTCTCTGTATCGCTCACCAAGGTTTGAAATTCCTTGATCAGGTCGTCCTGGCTGGAAGTGCTGGCGTTCTTGCGAAGCATAGTTTTCTCCAAAGGCCGGTGTGCCGGAGTTTGCCGAGGGCCGGCCAACCCAAGGGCAACGGCTCGGTAAAACAGGGGATGAATGGCAGAGAGCGCTATTCATCTCATCGAGTGCGCGAACTGAGCGAGAGTGAAAACCGGTAACCCGGGCGGCTTGCATCGCTCGAGATCCAGGTGGCTTGTCTGGTTGGCAAGCATGCCCTCGCTCGCGCAGGCACTTGTAAGGTTCGAGTAGCAGCGCTGGTAGGGGGTTCCATGTTTCTTGGTGGGCTGGTGCGCAAGGATGACCGCGCCCGCTGAACGAGCACCGGATGGTACAGCGATTGCATTACCTTGGTGCGCTATTTCTCCTTTATGCCCTTTGATGGGGCTTTAAAGGGAGTGGAGTAAGTTTCCTGGTGCAAAAATAAACTACTGATAAATAACGATTAAGTGCCATATTTCGGATTTTCTATCGACCCATTTTGGGGCGGTGATTCTTCGGATTGAAGAGGCTGCTCTGGTCTGCGTGCATGAAGATGGTGCATGCGTGATTGGTTGTGACTCGATTTGGTGCTTTTTCCACGACAACGGAGTTTTCTTCGCTGATGGACAACATCAACAGTGCTGTGGAAACCCTGATTCACGGGTCCAATACCCTGTTCATTCTGCTGGGCGCGGTGATGGTTCTGGCCATGCACGCGGGTTTCGCCTTTCTCGAAGTCGGCACGGTGCGGCAGAAGAACCAGGTCAATGCGTTATCGAAGATCATCTCCGACTTCGCCGTATCGGCGCTGGCGTACTTCTTTATCGGCTATTGGGTCGCCTACGGGGTGACCTTCCTGCAGCCGGCCAGCGTGCTGACCGAAGGCAACGGCTACGGCCTGGTGAAGTTCTTCTTCCTCCTGACCTTCGCCGCGGCGATCCCCGCGATCATTTCCGGCGGTATCGCCGAACGCGCGCGTTTCGGCCCGCAGCTGTGCGCGACGATGTTGATCGTGGCGTTCGTCTACCCGTTCTTCGAGGGCATGGTGTGGAACGGCAACTACGGCCTGCAGGCCTGGTTGGAAGCGCAATTCGGTGCGCCTTTCCATGATTTCGCCGGCTCCGTGGTGGTGCATGCGATGGGCGGCTGGTTGGCGTTCGGCGCGGTGACGCTGCTGGGGCGTCGCGACGGTCGCTACCGCGATGGCCGCCTGGTGGCCTTCGCGCCGTCGAACATTCCGTTCCTGGCGCTCGGTTCGTGGATCCTGATCATCGGCTGGTTCGGCTTCAACGTGATGAGCGCGCAAACCCTGGGCAGCGTCAGCGGCCTGGTGGCGGTCAACACCTTGATGGCGATGGTCGGCGGCACCATTGCCGCGCTGCTGGTCGGTCGCAATGACCCGGGCTTTTTGCACAACGGTCCGCTGGCAGGATTGGTGGCCGTGTGTGCCGGCTCCGACCTGATGCACCCGGTCGGCGCCCTGGTAACCGGCGCGATTGCCGGCGCGCTGTTCGTCTGGGCATTCACCGCCACCCAGGTGAAATGGCGTATCGACGATGTGCTCGGGGTCTGGCCGTTGCATGGCTTGTGTGGGGTGTGGGGCGGTATCGCCTGCGGCATCTTCGGTCAGGAGGCGCTGGGTGGCCTGGGCGGCGTGAGCATGACCAGCCAGTTGCTCGGTACCGGTCTCGGCGTGGTGCTGGCGCTGTGCGGCGGCTTCCTGGTGTACGGTCTGCTGAAAAGCTCTATAGGCATTCGCCTGACTCAGGAAGAGGAGTATTACGGGGCCGATCTGTCGGTGCACAAGATTGGTGCGACCAGCCAGGATTGAGGGTTGTTGGCAGGCGCGAGCCTCTGGATGTTCTTCGGGGCATGCAGGGGATGCGCGTCTCTCCCTGGCCGCGAAGGGTAGGGCGCGCCCTTACAGCGCCGATACCTGAACGCCATAGAGTACGGGGCATAGCCATAAAAAAGACTATGTACCAGTTATGTGTTGAGTCGTCCCGAACAGCCATATGGCATGGCGCATTGAGCGTGGTAATACGCAAGGGTGGGTTACGCGGCGCTCGAATTGCGTGGAGCCCCTCTATAACCACCCCCTAGCGCCGCTAACCCACCCCAAAAGCGGCCTGCAACACGCTATTGGGACAGAGCCATAAAAAATGCCGTTCACTTGGTTAAGTGAACGGCATTTCCTACAGGTTTTTCGTCGTTCACGGCCGAAGAGGATGCAACGCTTCGGCCGTCTTCCCCTGTTAGAACAGCGGCAGGGTATAGCTGACGATCAGGCGGTTTTCATCGAGATCGCCGGCCGCATCGGAGCGCACCATCGCGTTACGCCAGCGTAGCGCCAGGTTCTTCAGCGGGCCTTGCTGGATGGTGTAGCTGACATCCACGTCCCGTTCCCATTCCTGGGCGTTCTGCCCGGACACTTCGAAACTGTCGCCGCGCACGTAACGGGCGAATGCCGCCAGCCCGGGGATGCCATAGGAGGCGAAGTTGATGTCGTAACGCGCCTGCCAGGATTTCTCGTCCTTGCGGGTGAAGTCGAGAATCTGCAGGTAGTTGACGATATAGGGGTCGGTTTCCTTGAGGAACGGGAAGGCATTGTCGCCGCCGACTTCCTGATAACCGATGCGGAAGGTATGCGCCCCCGTGCCGGCCCACAGGTTGACGGAAGTCAGGTCGTTGTCGATCTTGCCGCCCAGGCGCTTGCCGTTGTCGCTGGAGTCGAAATACGCCAGGTTGGCGCCGAGCTTCCAGTCGCCGATCGGCTGGATATGGACCAGGTTGTAGAGCTTCTGGTCGTAGACGTCCTCAAGCTCGCCGTACCACAGCCCAAGCGTGGTATTGCCGTCGTTGAGCTTGTAGTCGCCGCCGCCGAAGTTGTAGCGATCACTGGCACCGCTGGCGTTGCTGGCGAGGATGTCCTGGCTGTCGCTGGAGTCGCGGAAGTTCACTTCGCGCAACTGGCCGGCATTGAGATTGAGGTTGGTGATTTCTTGCGAGGTGAGCATGCCGCCGTTGAATACCTGTGGCAGCAGGCGCGAATCGCCGGAGGACACGATCGGCAACTTGGGCATCAGGCCGCCGACCTTGGCCACTGTCTTCGACAGCCGGACTTTGAGCGCCGCGGTCGCTTCGGCGTAGCTGTCTTTGCCTTCGTCGCCGAAGGCGTTGGGCAGCAGGTTGGTGCCGGCGCGCTCGTCCGACGAATCGAGCTTCAGGCCCAGTCCCGCATAGGCATCCAGACCGAAGCCGACGGTGCCTTCGGTAAAGCCGGATTCGGCCTTGAGGATAAAGCCCTGCGCCCATTCTTCACGCTTGGACTGTTGCGCGGCGGTGGTGCTGCGCAGGTCGCGGTTAAGGTAGAAGTTGCGCAGTTCCAGCGTGGCCTTGCTGTCCTTGATGAATTCGGCATGGGCCAGGGTCGGCAGAGTGAGGCTGGTGCCCAATGTGGCTAAGGCCACTGCTCGGGCGAGGGGAGCTTTGCTCATTATTATTTATCTCCTCGTGAGTGTGCTGGGTGGCTTTCGCCACCCCGGGTGCGGCACGGCGAAATAGAACACGAGGCGAAAAACCTGACCTTTAGACCTTAGTCGGCCCGGTCTGTAACCCGCGAATCAGAGCCCTGCGCGATGAACTTGTGGGGCTCGATTCGGCGAGTTCGCGAGCCTTTCCAGGCATGCCAGGACATGGCGACGAGTGATCACTCGACCCAGGTCGGGTAGTAACCGAGCTGCTGCTGCACCTTGGCGTCGTGCGCCGGAATGATCGTCAGGGCGGGCTCGCGTTCGATCAACTGATGCACCTGCTGCAACACTTGCAGGGTGGCATCGGCGTCGTTATCGACCATGTTGCGGCTGACCCAGAATTTTTCCCGCGGGCCGGTAAAGCCTTCGAGCCTCCAACTGGCATCGCCGGTGAAGAAGAATCTGCGGCCACCTTCGAGGGTTATGAACAGCCCGACCGAGCCCGGCGTGTGCCCGCGCAGCGGCACCAGAATCAGGCTGCCATCGCCGAACAGGTCGAGGCTTTCGCTGAAGCCCATGAATTCCCGGGGGGCGAATTCATAAGGCATCCACTTGATCGCGTGCTTGAACTGGCTGGGGAGGATCGCCGGCGGCGTGGCGATCTTGCTGAACTCGATTTCCTCATAGGGCGCCCACACCGGCACTTCGGGGAAGTCCGCCAGCCCCGAGGCATGGTCCCAATGCGCATGGGACAGCAGAATGCGGTCTACGCGAATGCCATCGCGGTCCAGTTGGTCGCGCACCGGTTGTACCTCGCCGTACTGCAGCAGCGGCTTGTCGTACCAGGGCATCTCGCTGGCGAACTGGCTGTCGACCTGGCGACCCAGCGAGGTATCGAACAGCAGCGTCGCGGCATGGTGTTCGATCAGCACGGCCATATGGTTGGCCACCGCCGACTCGGTCCAGTCGCCGCCGGAGACGGTAAACGCATCGAGGGTTTTGGTTTCTGCCGTTTTCACCAGGCTGAAGCGGACACCGGCAGCTTCGGCACCGAGGCTGGCCAAGCTGAGCAGGGCCAGCAAAAACAAACGAGGAATAGGCATTGCGAGGTTCCTTATCAGGGTGTTGTAAGTAAAAAAAACAGGTTCAGCTCGCGAAGCTGCATGGCTGTTGCTCCGCTCGAGTCGACGTTGGAGTGGATATTAGACAGACAGGTCTGTATATTTCAAGCGAAGAATTTGCCGGCTACGCAAACAAGCGACTACCGGGCAATACCGTCGCTTGCGCATAATGGCCGTCTATGGAGGTTCTACATGGCATCGAGTAAACGCGAGCAACTGCTCAACACCGCGTTGCAGTTGTTCCACCGCGAGGGTTATCACAGCACCGGTATCGACCGCATCCTGGCCGAATCGGGGGTGGCGAAGATGACCCTCTATAAGCACTTCAAATCCAAGGACGAGCTGATTCTCGCGGTGTTGCAGATGCAGCATGAGCAGATCGACGCACGCCTGAATCAGGCATTGGCCAGCCTGCCGCCGCGCACGGCGATCCTGGCCGTGTTCGACGGTTTGCACCAGTGGCTGAACGAGTCGGGCTTCAGCGGTTGTCTGTTTCTGCATGCCGCGGCTGAATTCCAGCAGCGCGAGCACCCGATTCACCGTCAGGCCGCCGAGCACAAGCGGGGGCTGCACGAGTTCTTCCGCCGCGCGCTGACCGCTCTGCAGATCGAACAAACCGATGACCTGGCGGCGCAGTTGCAGTTCCTCTTCGAGGGTGCGCTGAGCATGTCGCACCTTTACGGTCCCAAGCGGCAAGCGTTGCAGGCCAAGGCCGCCGCCGAGGTGCTGCTCAAGGCGGCGGGCGTCTGAATTCACGCCCGCCATGCGGCCATCGCGTCGAATCCGTTTGCACCATTTGTCGGCTTTTCCCTGTTTGGCACTCAAGCTTTTCCGCGAAAGGCCGTCTAACTGGCAAATGACCTTCTCCAGGTATCCCGCGATGAACACGCTGCCGTCATTGACCTCGTCCGCTTCCCGTCCCGCGCTGCCTGGCGGCCATCCGCCAGTGCGCAACGCCGACGATGCCCAGAAACTGCTCGCCAACCGCCTGGCCGACCGCCTGGGCCTGCAGCCGGGCTCCCTGGATGGCAAGAGCAGCGACTACACCCCGGACAAAGTCGCCGGGCGCATCCTCGGTTTTATCGAGCAGCGCCTGCAGGGTGAAGCAGCGATGGGCGCCGACCCGGCGAAGTTGCAGAGCCTGTTGAGCCAGGCGCGCGAAGGCGTGGAGAAGGGCTTCGGCGAAGCGCGCAAGATTCTCGACGGCCTGGGCGTGCTCAGTGGCAAGATCGCCAGCGATATCGACGACACCTACTCGCGTATTCAGGATGGCCTCGGCGCCCTCGATCAGCGCTTTGCTCCGGCTGCTACAAGCCCCAGCGGAACTGCTGGGGTGGCGGCCTACAGCGAGCGTTTCGCCGCCCAGGCGGAAACCTTCGAACTGGCGGTGACCACCCGTGAAGGCGATCGCCTGCGGATCTCGGTGGCCCAGGCGTCGGCCAACTGGTCGCAAACCGGTGTCGCCGCCGCCAGTAACGGCGATGGCGCCGCCCTGGTCGCCAGCAGCCAATCCGGCAGCGTGCAGATAGGTGGTTGGCAGGTCAGTGTCGAAGGTGACTTGAACGAGCAGGAGCGCGGCGCCCTGGAGAAACTCTTCGGTCAGGTGCAGGACCTGTCCGACAAATTCTACGCAGGCGACCTCTCGGGCGCGTTCGACCGCGCGATGGCGCTGGATATGGATGGCGAACAGTTGGCCTCTATGTCGCTGCGCCTGACCCAGACCAGCGTGCGCCAGGCCACCGATGCCTACGGCAGTGTGGCCGGGCAGGGCGGACAGGCGGCGAGCGTGGCGAACGGCGCGCTGCTCGACTACGCGCAGCAACTGCTGGAAGCCCTGCGCGGCTCCAACGAGCTGCTCGAAGACGGCAAGGATGGCCTGAAACAACTGCTTGCCGGTGGCTTCTCGCTGGATGACCGCTTCGACCTGCCGCGCCTGGACAAAGCCGACAAGCTCAATGGGCGTCTGCTCGACGGCCTGCAGGGCCTGCTCGACAGCGAGGCCGACAGCGACACGCCGGCCGCTTGAGACCATCGGCACGCGCTCATCGGTCTCCATGCAGCCATCCTGCATCGCCGGGCGTGAGCGGATGGCTGTGCACCCTGGTTTTCCACGCCTGTTAGACTGCACGTCTCATTGTTTAAGGAGACGTGCCCATGCTCCCGGAATGCCAGCTTTTCAGCACCATTGGCTGCCATTTGTGCGAAGTCGCGGAGGGGTTGCTGATGCCTTTTGTCGAACAGGGCCTGTTGGTGGAACTGATCGATATCGCCGAACGCGAAGACTGGGTCGAGCAATACGGCCTGGAGATTCCAGTGCTGCGCCGCTGCGATACGGGGGCCGAGCTGAAATGGCCATTCGAGGCGGAACAGGTCGTGAGTTTTTTACGTTAGCGAGCTGGCCATGTCGTTGCTGGACCCTGTATCGGCAGTCGTGAATTGCATACCATGAACCGCCTGGGTTGCACTGCGAGCGGGTCGCAAACCGGCGCACAGGGCCTAGACTTTCATTTGTTCGGCAGTTTTGAAAAAGGAAAAATGCAATGGCTCTGGTGCAAGGGGACGCCCTGTCCCTGCTGTTGTTCCGGTTGCACAGCGGCAGACTGCTGGGCATCAACCTGTTGAAGGTCAATGAAATCATTCCCTGCCCGCAGTTGACCAAAATTCCCAACAGCCATCCCCATGTGCGTGGCGTTGCCTCCTTGCGCGGCGTCCCGCTCACGGTGATCGACCTGGCCCGCGCCATCGGCGAGCGCGCGCCCGACGACAACCGCGAAGGCTGCCTGATCGTCACCGAGCTCAGCCGCTCCCGCCAGGGCCTGCAGGTCCAGGGCGTGGAGCGCATCGTGCAGTGCTCCACCCGTGACGTGCGTCCGCCACCCGCCGGTTCGGGGCATAAGGCCTTTATCACCGGCGTGACCCAGATCGACGGCAGCATCGTGCAGATTCTCGATATCGAGAAAGTCCTCCACGAACTGGTTCCCGCCCACGTTGAAGAACTCGACGAACGCCTGCTCAGCCAGGCCGAGCGCGATCTGTTGGTCGGCCGCCGGGTGCTGGTCGTCGATGACTCGCACGTCGCCCTGCAGCAAACCCTCAACACCCTGCGCAAACTCGACCTGGATTGCCAGGCTGTACGCAGCGCCGCCGCCGCCCAGGAAATCCTCACCGCCCAGGCTGAAATGGGCCAGCCCATCGAGGTGCTGGTCTCGGATATCGAAATGCCGGAAATGGACGGCTACGACCTGGTGCGCGAAATCCGCAAAAGCCCGCTTATCGGCAATACCTACGTGCTGCTGCACACCTCGCTGGACAGCACCATGAACACCGAAAAAGCCCGCCTGGTCGGTGCCAACGACGTGTTGACCAAGTTTTCCACCGTGGACTTGAGCAAGGCGCTGGTCAGGGCGTTTCAGAGTTTGCAGTAATCCGCAGGCCTGTTAGCGCTGCGCTAACCCGAAGGGTGCACGATGCATAAGTCCGGGAAGCGCTCATCAGCACCCGTGCCAGCCCCTTCAACAGCGGCAGCGGAGTGGCGCGCCAGAGCATGCCGGGGCGGGCCAGTGGAATCGGGCCGCGCAGGATTACGCCGTAGTCGAGCGACGCCGCATGGGGAAAGTAGTTCTCGTGGATCGAGACGATCTGACGGAACCCTTTGCGGTAGTAATAGGCCAGTTGCGGGTCGGCCGGTTCGTCGCTGCACCCCCTGCGCTTGGCATGCACGTACTGCCAGACGGGCAGGGCGACGTTCCTTTGCAGCGCCTTGCGCAGGCCTGGAATGGGCGAGCCGAGGTAGATCTCCCGCCATCCGCCCTTGAGCAGATACGGATAGATGAAGGCGAAGATCGCCTCGACCGCCTGCGGCTTGGTGCTACTCAGGCTGACGCCGAACAATGAGCCTGTATTGTCGCTGGCCCCGTCCATGGCGGCGCAGTCCATCCATTGCAGCGGCGCGGTGAATATCGCCGGCGCGACCGGGCGCAGGAACAGGGACGCAAGCGCTCTGCCCGAGTGCGCACAGAAGGCGCCGACGCACAGCATGGGATGGGCCGCTATCCGACGTTTCAGCATCTCCGCGCATGCGGCCTGATTGGCGTCCCACTTCGCGCTTTCGAGTGCGAGCAGGGCCGGGATGTCGTCGACTGTCAGGAAGCGGGCGTGTAGCTCGTTCATACCGGTGTTTTCCTTAGGCGGCGGCCATAGCATTGCGTGCTGGCCGGCTGACCTCATCGATCAGGCCAGACAGGTAACCCCGGGTGATCAGGGCCTCCTCGCGATACGCGGGGATTTGCATCAGCTGCCGATGCAGCCGCCGCAAGCGGAAGAACGGAACCGCCGGAAAAAGATGGTGCTCGGCGTGAAAATTGACGCCGTTCTGCGCGATCAGCAGGCGCTCCAGCCAGCCGGCCAAAACGGTGCGTGAGCCGAGAATTCCCGGCGCGGACATGCCGTAGTGCTCGCCGATGTCTCGCAGATACAGAATCGCCATCAGGAAGGTCGCCAACGGCAGCAACCAATAGAGCAGGATCGCCGTCCACAGCTCGAAATACGTGGCCAGGCCGGCTACCGCGAGCCAGAACAGGGCGCGCGTGATGCGTGCGTAGCGGGGTAGCTCAACGGCCATGCCGGCGTCGACCGTGTAGCGCTTCAGCTCGACGAAGGTATAGAAACCGACGCAGTGCTTCAGCACTTCGAGCCATACCTGCGTACGCGTCTTGGGGAACTGGTAGCGCGCTCTCTTCAGCGATGAAACCCAGTTGGGGTCGAGGTCGGTGGCGACGTGGGCGTGGTGCTGCAGATGATTCCGGCGAAAGCCATGCACCGTGATGAAAAACGGCAGCGCCGTCAGCACATCGCCCAGCACATCGTTGGCCGTCCGTTGCTGTCGGCTGAATTGGTAATGCGAAAAATCATGCATCAGCGTCAGCAAGGCATGCTGCCGTGTCGCGATGAGCAGCATGCATGCCAGGCTGATCGGCGGGCTGGCGATCGTCATCGCCGCTCCAGCCAGCGCGATGATCCACAGCCATTCCAGCAGCGTCTGCAACAGCAGGCGCAACGGCGCTGGCCGAACCAGCCGTGCGAGCAGGTCGCGGTCGAGTTGAATGGCGCGAGGGCGCCGCTGTGTGGGAATGGGGCGTGCTTCAGTCATTATCTGGCCTATCGGTCACAATGGCCGCGATGCTAAGGCTCGAATGTGTCAGCCGTATGACCTCTACATGACAAATGCATCAGGCGGCGTGCCGTCGCTCGGCGAGGCTTCGACCAGCGTTGCAGCGCGATACGGCGTGCCTATTGGTGACCCTGAGATAGACTGGGCGGCGGGCCTCGGACGGTGGGAGCAATGAGTGTGGCGGCATTCGTATGGACTCGTTGATCACGGCAGCGGCGCGAGCGTTGGCGGCCGGTGATCCCCTCGGCGCGCTGAACCGGGTCGCCTTGCGCGACGACGCCCCCACGCTCGCGCTACGCGGCATCGCAATGGCGCAACTCGGTGATTTCCCACGGGCGACAGCGCTCGTACGACGTGCGGCGCGCGCCTTCGGCCCGAAAGAGGCCGTGGCCCGTGCGAGGTGCGTGGTCGCTGAGGCCGAGATCGCCCTTGCCTCGCGCGACCTGGGCTGGTCCGCGAAGAGGCTTGACGCCGCGCGGGCAACGCTCGAAACGCACGGCGACCGGGTGAACGCCGCACATGCACGGTTACTCGAAATTCGCCGCCTGCTCCTGATCGGCCGCCTCGACGAGGCCGAGTACCGACTCGCCGAGTTCGAGCCGGCGTCCTTGCCGCCGGCGTCGAGGGCTGCCTATGAGCTGATCGTTGCGGGAATCGCCATCCGCCGCCTGCAAACGCAGACGGCGCGCATCGCACTCGCCCGGGCCGAGTTCGCCGCAGGTCACGCGGGCATCCCGGCACTGACGGCGGAAGTCCAAAGCGCGCGCCATACCTTGAATACGCCCGCGGCGCGGCTGATTAGCCATGGTCAGGAGCAGCTTCTACTGCTCGAAGAGGTCGAAACGCTCCTGGCCTCGGCGGTAATCGTGGTGGACGCCTGCCGTCATGCCGTGTGTGGCAAGGGCACTCTGGTTCCGCTGGTAAAGCGCCCGGTATTGTTCGCGCTGGCGCGTGCGCTCGGCGAAGCCTGGCCCGCGGACGTAGCGAGGGAAACACTCATCGCCCAGGCATTCCGCACGAAATTCGCCGATGAAACCCATCGCGCGCGATTGCGCGTCGAACTCGGACGGCTGCGCGCGGTACTGCGGCCCCTGGCCGACATAATCGCCACGCCGCGCGGGTTTGCCCTGGTGCCACGCAATGCGGCAGAAATAGTCGTACTGGCGCTGCCGATCGAAGAAAAGCATGCGGCGGTACTCGCCTTCCTCACCGACGGCGAGGCGTGGTCGAGCTCGGCGCTGGCACTGGCCCTTGGCGCCAGCCAACGCACCGTGCAGCGGGCGCTCGATGCGCTTGCGGCGGCTGGCAAGGTGCAGTCCTTTGGGCGCGGCCGCGCGCGTCGCTGGATGACCCCGCCCGTACCTGGATTCGCGACGACCTTGTTACTCCCCGCTCCACTGCCCAGTGACTAGGATGCACCTCACTACCGAACGACGAGGATGCAAACATGAAACGATCGACAGCTGAAATCACCCGAGAATATGGCCCCTTTGCGGGTGTCGACGGCGTGCATGGCGTCACCTACGACGGTCAGCACGTCTGGTTCGCCGCCGGCGACAAATTGCACGCCCTCGACCCGGCGAGCGGCAAGGCATTGCGCTCGCTCGATATCGCCGCCCATGCCGGAACCGCCTTCGACGGCCAGCACCTGTTCCAGATTGCCGAAGACCGAATCCACAAGATCGACCCGCAGACCGGCCAAGTGCTCGCCAGCATCCCTGCTCCCGGCGGCGGCGACTCCGGCCTCGCCTGGGCCGAAGGCGCGCTCTGGGTCGGGCAGTACCGGGAGCGCAAGATCCATCAGCTCGATCCCGAAAGCGGGGCGATTCTGCGCACCATCGACTCCAACCGCTTCGTCACCGGCGTCACCTGGGTCGACGGCGAACTCTGGCACGGCACCTGGGAAGGCGAGGAGAGCGAGCTGCGCCGAATCGACCCGCAAACCGGGGAAGTGCTCAATAGCCTCGAAATGCCGCCTGGGATGGGTGTATCCGGGCTCGAATCCGATGGCGGCGAGCTGCTCTTCTGCGGCGGCGGAAACAGCGGCAAGCTGAGAGTCGTGCGCCGGCCGAAGTAAGGCAGCGCATTCGCTGAGGGGCCGAGATTTCTTCGGCTCCAACGGGGGTTGCAGTGGCCAGGGGAATACTGACTCAGCCACCCAGGGCCAACAGCATCTGCTCGCG
Source organism: uncultured Pseudomonas sp. (assembly GCF_946885955.1). The sequence goes on along the minus strand of NZ_CAMPHI010000006.1, from coordinate 129,995 downwards.
CATCCAAAGGTGTCCCGGGGTGCTCGAATGGCGAACGTGATGAAGGATGCGCAGCGTATAACGCGGCGCCTCGAACGGCACGGCGTGCATCACCAACGCAGCGGCATTGCTCAGTTGCAAAGCAGCCAGGCGTGGTAGCGTGAACAGATAATCTGACTGGGCGACGATGAAGGGGGCCGCCATCACGCTGGGCAACTGCACGGCCACATCCCGTTGCAGCCCCACTCGGGCCAGCGCCGAGTCGATCACGCTGCTCGCATCCTCCCAGGGCAGCACGGCGATATGCCGTTCGGCGAGGTACGCCTGCAACGACAGGCTTGTACCGATCCGCGGATGTCCCTGGCGAGCAACCACCACGTAGTCATCGCTCAGGTAATCCAGCGCCTTGATGCCCTCCGGAAGCGGTGCATGGCCATGCGTGACCCCCAGGGCAAAGTGGATACGACCCTCGCGCAGTTCATCCAGTGAGTCGCGGTGGCTGGCATGGATTATCTTGAGGCGCAGGTGGGGCGCCACCTGCCCCAGCCTGGCCACCAGCGAGGGCAGTAACGCATAGGCGGTGTAGTCGGTAGCAGCGAAGACAAAAGTCTGGGTGCTGCTCTCAGGGGTGAACGGTGCGGCACTGCTCAGCCGGTCGGCGAGGATGCGCAGCGCGTCGGCCACGCCGCCTGCCATCAGCTCGGCCTGCACGGTGGGCTGCATGGCATTGCCGGCTCGCACGAAGAGCTCGTCGGCCAATGTCTCGCGCATCCGCGATAGGGCATGGCTGCAGGCCGAAGGGCTCATCGCCAGCTCGTCGGCCGCCGCCGCCACGCTGCGGTGGCGGAACAGGGCATCGAAGACCAGCAGCAGGTTGAGATCGAGACGACGCAGGTTGGAGTGCATAGTGTTCATGGCCTACTGAAAAGAATGCAGCACATGCATTTTGCGACTTCTCTACCATTCTGTCTCGAATCCCTTATCGAGCCCGTACGGCGGCCAGGAACAGCAACATGAGCACACCCACTTTTCGCACCGCCATGCCGGCAGACACCTCCCGCTGCTATGAGATTGAGATATCGGCTTACGAGGGGGATGAAGCAGCTACCCGAGAGAAGATCGCCACTCGTATCGAGCAGTACCCACAGGGTTTTCTGATCATGGAACTAGAGGGTCAGGTCATTGGCTTCATCAATAGTGGCTGTGCGCACCAGGTGGTCATGTCCGATGAGGAGTTCAAGGAGCTGGTCGGCCATGATGCCGAGGCGCCGAACGTGGTCATCATGTCGGTGGTGATAGCCCCCGAGCACCAAGGCAAGGGCTATGCCTCGCTAATGATGCGCACCTTCATCGAACGCATGCAGGCGATGAGCAAGAAGACCATCCACCTGATGTGCAAGGAGCGCCACGTCGAGCTCTACAAGCGCATGGGCTACGGTTATATGAAGCCTTCGACTTCCGACCATGGCGGCATGGCTTGGCATGAGATGATTCTGGAGTTCTGAGCAACGGCACATGGGCATATCCGCTTCTGGCCGGGAGTCGCCTGTCACGACAGGCTGGAGTCGGCCAATAGCGGACTGATTCACGGTGACTCAGCTGACCTCTTTGCTGGCTTGAGGGTCTCTAGGAACGCGGCGGGCGACTCCGATACACATACAACAGGCCATGAGTTGGCATCCGATGACTCAGTAGATGCATCGCGGTAACGCCAGAGGTATAGTCATAGCCAAGTGACATCATGTGATGAGCCGTAATGGAAGACTTGACGACGAAAATCATCCCTTTGGTGCAAATGCTCATCCCAGGCTTCATTACGACCCTGATTTTTTACTGGCTAGCCGATGTAAAAAAACCAGGTCAATTCGAGAGAACAGTGCAAGCGCTTGTCGGGACCGGTGTTATTACGATGGTCGTGTCGGGAATCGAGCTGGTATTGAAGTACGTCGGCAACAACTGGCATTCGCTCGGACCATGGACTCCACAGATAGAGAGCGCCTGGGGTATCACCTTGGCGATAGGGCTTGGGCTGGGGCTTGCTTTCGCATCGAATCATGACTATCTATACCAGCTTGCCAGACGCTTAACCCTTACCTCTCGCTCATCATATCCAGAATGGATATATGCCTTCCGTAAGCGTGAAGGAAGGTCAGTGGTGCTAACACTGCTTGATGGTAGACGCCTTTTCGGGTACCCCGCTGTTTGGCCGACCGATCCAAAAGACGGCCATTTCCTTATTACCTATCCATGCTGGATGGACGAGAACAATGAGTGGGTGGAGATGCCGGGTATTGAGAGTTACTTAATAGCTAATGCTGATGTTTATTTAGTCGAGTTTCTTCCATAGGAGGTGCCACGTGTCAAAAGAGGGCAGTCAGAGCGGACGTCTGGTTGGGCACCGTCCGAAAAACGAAGGGGCAAATGTGAGTCCTCCTGCGCCTTCGAATATTCGTCCAGCCGTTCCGCCACCCGCACCACCTAAAGCTCCTAGCAAATGAGGTTCGGTCATGTATGAGGAAAGAGGCATATCGCCGCCTCCGCGAAGCCCTAGTGGCGGCAGTCGTCCCCAGCAGCCTCCGGCCAATCAACGCCCTGCAATCCCACCGAAAGCACCGCCCGCACCACCACGTGGATAGAGGTAACGGTTGTGAGTGATAAATCAGGAAAGCATGGCGTCCCTACTTACGATAGGGTTAGCCTGGGTAGCATGGCCGTAGGCTCCAAGCCTCCCATACCGCCTTCTGCTCCTCCTCCCGCTCCTAAAAGGTGACTGTGAATGTCAGAAAAGTTAGATGGCAAAAGCTCCCATGTTCAAAATGGGGTGAGTAAGGAGACGACAAGCCAAAGGCCAGCAGCGCCGCCGAAAGCTCCACCTCCACCGCCTAAGAAATGAGCATTTGAGAGCAGTACCTGCTTACGTACTTGTCTGTCGCATAGCTTGATCGTGTGCCTTAACCAAAGGAGTGTTTCATGGCCGATAAGAAAGTTGTATTCGTTGCCTTCGCAATTGAGGACGCACGCATCCGGGATATGATCAAGGGACAGTCTTTGCATACAGAGTCGCCGTTTGAGTACGTTGATATGTCCGTCAAAGAGGCCTACGACGACGAGTGGAAGAAGAAGGTGCGGACGCGGATTCTCCGGTCTGATGGCGTCTTGGTAATTGTCAGCAAGAACTCTCTCAACTCCAGTGGGCAGAAGTGGGAGATCCAATGCGCTAAGGAGGAGAAAAAGAAGATCCGCGGCATTTGGGCCTATAAGGAGGATCGTATCGATCTCGCCGGTGTAAATACGATGCTTTGGACTTGGGACAACATTGCCGCTTGGATCGACGACCTCTGATGCGTAAAGCACTCGTTGTCGGCATCGACCATTACGCCAGCGTCTCGCCACTTTATGGGTGCGTGAACGACTCGTTCGCGGTTAAAGCCATGCTTGACCGCCATGCCGATGGCTCAGTGAACTTCGGCGTGAAGCATTTAACTGCCACTGGCCCAAGTGATTCGGTTCCACGAGATGAGCTTCGCCAAGCTATCGAAGAACTCTTCTCTGGTGACGGTGAGATTTCGCTCCTCTATTTTGCTGGGCATGGTCACATTGAGGCAACTGGTGGCTACCTTTGCTCTTCGGATGTGAAAACGGGACATGACGGCGTTTCATTGGCTGAAATCATGACGATGGCCAATCAATCGAGAATCCAAAACCGGGTAGTTATTCTCGATAGCTGCCACAGTGGTGTCGCAGGAGGCAGTGCGCTGCAGCAGCACGTGGCGGAGATCAGCGATGGGGTGACGATTCTCACCGCTTCAACGGCGGAACAATACGCAACAGAGGAAAACGGCGCCGGCGTCTTCACCTGTTTGCTAGTCGATGCTCTCGGAGGTGCTGCCGCAAACTTAGTTGGAGATGTGACGCCAGGTGGTGTCTATGCACATGTAGATCAATCGCTTGGACCATGGGCGCAGCGGCCGGTGTTTAAAACTAACGTTAAGCGCTTCGTCTCATTGCGGAAGGTACAGCCCCCTTTAGAGCTTGCTGAGCTTCGCCGAGTCTCAGAGTTTTTCCCAAACCCCGGCTTCCAGTTCCAACTAGACCCTTCCTACGAGCCTGAGCGTCACGAATCTTGGGCAAAGAATCCGGAAGGCATCCCTGCCCCCGATCCTAATCACAATGCGGTCTTCAAAATTCTCCAGAAGTACAACCGTGTTGGGCTTGTAGTACCTGAGGGCGCTCCGCATATGTGGCATGCAGCCATGGAGAGTAAAGTCATTCGTCTCACCGCCCTCGGCGAACACTATCGCCAACTAGCAGAAAAAGGGCTCATTTGAGCGGCTAGAGCAATCGTGGATAGAGCAATTGTCTGACCGTCCGCTTTTGGCCGATTCTGTTGAAAAAGTCCTGTCGCGTTTTTTGCTCCTGAAAGAGCGTTAGCGACGTTGAAATCTGGTTCGTTCAGAAGACGGAGCTGTCTTGTTTTTTACGTAGCAACGCCGAAATCGGGCGATTTCTGAGCTACTGAAAAGCAGCTCTCTCATAAACCTACTTTTTCAACAGAATCGGCCAATAGCAGACCTTCCCTAACTCCTTTTCGTGCCAAAAGACCTAAGCAAGCAGGTCGCACTCCTTTGCTTGTGCAACCTTTGTTAGCGAGTTCAACAAAGAAGAGGCCACGTCGGTCATCTGTTAGCTCGGGCGATGAGCTGACACATAGGGCTTTTTCCATGTGAAGCATTGGATATCGCCTGCCGGCTGATGAAATACTAACCACTTGCCTTTTACATCGATGTTGCTAGCAATGGTTCCTGCTGAGGCCTGCCATACTTCTTCACCGGTGTATTTATCCCAGGCACGAGGTCGGCGCTCCTCAAGGCCGAACACAAGGTCGCCATCCGTATCGGCAGCACACATTTCCCAATTACTTTTACGTGCCCATAGCACCTGCCCGCCGTTAGTCGACAAGCACACAACATAACCGATGCTGCCGGTATTGCTCAGTACCAGAGTTTCGCGTGAGGCACTTATAAACTGTGGAAAAGCGAGGTTTCTGTACTTCAAGCCAGCCAGCAGGGCCTGCATAAAATCGCTATTGAAATAAGGAAAATCGGCCGCCACCGTGAACGTGTTCAGGTCGATGACCAGCACATGGTTGCCCGCCAGCACGTAGAGTCTATCACCCACCCGCGAGACCGCAGCCTTGGGCTCACCATTGGCAAACTCGAACTGCTGCAGAGGCACTTCAAGCTTCACCGTTTTTTCGCTGAGTGAGTACACGCAAAACGTAGGAGTTGAAAGGCGCACGCCATAAATTAGAGAGTCACTAGAAGGCATAAAATATTGGATGTCGATATCGGCGTTATCCACGACCTTGTTGCTCTCGACGATATCCAGGCCTTTGGTGTAATCGTTCCATCCAAAAGCCCGGTAGATCCGCGTACCGTCGTAGGCGAAGCGGCCGTCGAGCGCCCAATTTGGATTGGCCCGGCCCTGGTACTCGTTGTATTTCGATTGCCATTGGCTGACATCAATCAGCTCCGGCTCGTCGCCGTATACGTAAAGCAGATCGCCCTCAAAAAACATGGGACGCCAACGGGCTTCGGCTTCGCGATTCAGATAGCTCGGCACATTGCTTTCGACTCCATCGTAATGGATCAAGTCGAAGTCTTTGAAAAAACGCTTACCTGCTCCCTCATCGGAGCTGTACAGAACATAGAGTCGGTCACTGCCCAAAGCCACTGAAACCACGCCGTTGAATTTTTGCGCAAAGCGGAAGGTCGCTTTTTTTGCGGGAATACCAACAGCCATATCATGTGTTCCTTATAGTCAAAGTATCGACAGCTTGAACGTCGGTGAGCGCGGCATTTCGACAGTAACAGCCCCTTGTGCAGGGCAATAATCGGCTAGGAGCGAATATTTAGATTGGGAGAAATAAATCTGTCCCGCCCATTCTTACCGGAACCTTCTTAAGATACTGCCGACAGATACTCAACAACAGCTCCGTGGCCATAAGCCCTTGCAAGATCAATGGCCGGAGCACCGTATGTCAGCTTCCTATCCATGCCATACTTGGGAGACTTAATATACGCTGTGTCAATATTTACTCCCCACTCTACCAGCATCTTTACAATCTCGAGATGTCCATTCGCCGCCGCCTCGGCCAGCGGGCTGCTAGGTGTCTGGCTATATAAGGGCAGGGATATTCTCATGTCGCCTGCGCCCGGAGGCGGCTGATAACAAGCCTCGAAAAGTTCTTCTGCTGCGCAGGATGCAAAGCCCTTCCCAGAGTAAACAATATATTTCGGTGAATCGGTGGCATGCACATCTGCCCCCAAACCAACGAAATACTCTACCAAGTCAATATGATTATGCTCGCATGCGGTAGACAACATAGTCCGATTATTGTCAACCAGATCAAGTATGCGTGGCTCAACCCGCAATAGTCTCTCAATCACACTAATCATTCGGTGTTTAACAGCGGGTATAGCCATATGGTAAGGATACTCTTGGCTACTACCTTTCTTCCTGCCTGCGTCCAGGTTATCTAGTAAATACAGTGCAATTTCTTCATGACCATTTTCTGCAGCCAGAACTGCTGCGCGAACCAGCGTTTTTTTGTCTTTTTTAAACTCTACGATGAGTTTGACAATATCCATTCGTCCTTGCCTCGCGGCTTCACCGAGCGGGCGATCATCTTTTCCTACCCTGCCGTATCGATCTTTTACGTAGGGATTGCACAACCCGGACCCGACGAGCGCTTCGCAGCATTCGTAATTACCACTGATAACTGCGATTAATAGCGGTGGTTCGGTATGACGCTTCTTGTCAGGATCAAAACCTTTGCTGATCATAATGCGGATCATGTCAGCCTTTCCCAATAAGGCGGCCTCGGCTATAGGAGCTTTATAGGGGAAGAGTGCCTGCACGTGTAGTGAAAATACGTTGCCGGCAATCTTCAAAGCATTTTTTAATACGATAACTTGTGGAACTGTCCAGTGATAAAAATTGATAATTTCAGGGTCATTGCTCAGAAGATCTCCAATCCATGAACCGCTAAATCGATGACCCAAAGAAAGTCCTTGCTCAAGAAGTAAATTGAACTTTTCGGCATCATCCGCGGCTATGATCTTGAATATTTCCTCTTCCAGCTCATCGGTTAATTTCAGAGCGCTTTGAGGGCCGTAATTCAACATATCTGATCCTTCCATAGAGGTGATTACCGACTGAACCTACTTGGCCTTTCGCGCGGCTCGCCCATCAATCAACAGCTATCTCTATTTTCACCTATGACGGACGGAACACCCCACCAGATTTGCGGCCAAACAGAGATTGAGATCGGAAGCCTGCTGCATCCTAGCGAAAAACTCGCCAATAGTACGCGGCCAAAATCGCATTATTACACTCAACGTTCCGTCTAAAAGAAGGCAGTCATACCAACTGTATGCCAAACGTCCGCTTATGGCCTATTGTGTTGAAAAAGTCGGTTTCTGGCCGGGAGTTGCCGGTAGCAATAGGCCAGAGTCGGCCAAAATCGGACGTTTGGAATAGGAGAATCTATTCCCTTTTGGCCCAGAAACCTGTGCATTTTCGCCTACCCGATCGAATCCTTGGCCATCAATACAGCTAACCGCGCTTCAATAGTTGAGTGATAATGCGGTTTGACGGATCCCGGTTCGAGAAACTCCCGCAACAACGCAGAACTGTTGCAACGCTCTATAGGCCCCCACGCGCCGAATTCAAGAACGACCACGATCTTCCTACAGACTGCCTCACTCAAATGCCTATTGGCCGAAACAGCCGAGAGCAAATCCCAGCGCACGGTGCTGGTCGGGGGAATCGTTTCTAGGTCCTTGACCAGCATAAGTTGAATCATCGGGTTGTTGGTGTGCTCGGCAACCAGCAGCGCTTGGGAAAAACGCAATTTTTCCTGCGCGCTGAAATGCTCGTCGTAGTACGGTTTTCGGCTGTTCTGCGCCACGTGCAAAGCGATCTCCCGATACGCTGCATTGATGGCCTCGACACTCAATATGTCCTCAGCGATAACGCCTGGGGATATTCTGGAAATCGCTCTCAGCGCACTGTTCGACGTTTCGGTGTCCGGATCTTTCGCCAATACCGTCAGCACATCCAACCCGGCCAACGCTTTTTTGGCTACAGCTCTGCGCACGGCTTTACTGCTATCCATCGCCAACAAACGCAACAGCTCCGGGTCGGAGGTCGCGTCTGCCACCCGTTTGCGCTGGCCGCTCTCCATCGCAAGAATGCTTTCGTTACTGGCCCGGGCCGCTTCCCACGGGTTGAACGGGGCCTTAGGCGCTACCGGTTTGACGAAGGGCTTGGCAATATTACTTGCGATGGCAGTCTTTACGGCGGCGGTAACCTCCTGGGTTGGGAAGCGTTTGGCCAGGTTCTTTTTCGCCGCCCGGCTTATCTCGTCGTATTTGTCTTCCAGCAAACTGAGCAGCACATCGCTACTGGCATAACGCGACAACGCCAGACTCAACCGCTCAGGCTTGCGCTGACTATTGAGAAAGAAACGGGTGATTTCCGCGGAAGTGTTTTGATGCATCGCAATACTTTTGCGCAGCATGGCATCGTCGCAGGGCAATAATTCTTCGAGCACATCCGGCGGACAATTGGGATGTTTCACCAACACCCGTGCGGAGCTAGGCACCAGTTCCTTGGCGTAATCCTCCTTCTTGCTCAGCCAAATAAACCGGACATGTTCGGCCGTCAGATTTTTATTCAGGATCAGCGCCAACTCCCAGGGAAAAAACCACACACGGCTTAAACCTTTGGCAACCTTCTTCGATTGCAGTAACGCAAAGATGAAATCCAGCAGTACCCGATCTTTACTTTTCTTGACCGTGGTTTCCAATTCCAGCAGTGCGTTGGCAATACGCAGCGGGCTTTGCGCCGAAGCTGCCCCCGCCCGAGCAGCTTCGAGTTTGAGCTTGCCGCCCAGCACTGCCTGCAAGAGATAAAGATCGCTTTCAGATAGGCCGTTAGCCGCGTGCATAAACCGGCGCCGCTCGCCGCTTTCGCTGAAGTAGCCAGCCATCTCTGCGAATAACGCTTCCAGTGCAGCAAGTTCCTCAGCGCTGGGTGTGGCTTCGGTGGTCGACACGAAAAACTCCTTTTAAAAGTGAACCTGAAAGAACAGGGGCGCCAATGTCAGCCTCTACCTTAGAAACTCCGCATGCCAATGAGCAAGCGCTGTCAGCGCACCGCTCAAGCATCTGGTACTAACCCATTCCCTAAGCTACGAAAAGGATACGGATTAATTTTTCCATATCTAAACGTCCGCTTCTGGTCCTGGCTGTGTAAAAACGCAGGCTCCGTTTTGAAGTCTGCGTTGCTACTTAAAATCTGCAGCTGCTTGGTCAGTCGGCAGACCTGAAATTTGCGTAGGAACGCGATTTTTGTTCCGGCTCAGACCATCAAGCCGGCTCGAAAACGTTTTTACACAGCCTCGGCCGAAAGCTAACCTTCAGAGCAGAAAAAAATTCCCCCTCTGGCCTCCGACCCAACCAAGCCAGCCAAGACTGAATACAATAGACGCCTGATAATCCCGTGCCATAAATATGGCTACACCGGACAAGGAGCTCGCCTCTATGGCCTCCCCAGATAAACAGCAAAAACGCGCCCGGCGGGCCAAAGCCAAGGCCAAGCAGAACCGTTCGGGTAAGTCCAAAGTCAGTGTCGTACATCCGCTGCTGGCCAATCCGCTGATCAACGAGCCGTTCGATGATGTTGAAATCGACCTGAGCACCTTCGATTTCCAGGATATCGAAGAGAACGGTTTCGACCCGGCGGACTTCGACGACCTGTTCCAGACGATGAAAATCGGTGAAGACATCAGCCTGCTGGCCATGTGCTTGGTGTTCCTCCAATACCCGGTGTTGGAGCTGGTGATCGCCGAGGAAGCGGAAGACTCCGCGACCGACTTCATGATGGGCCTGCTGATCACCTATCGCTGGATCTTCCACGGTGAGGACGAAGACACCGCAGTGGAATGGCTCGGTGGCGAGACCTTCCAGGCTGCCTACAACGAAGCGTCGATGATCCTGCAGAAGAAAAACGCTCGCGGCACTTCAGGCGCTCGCGCTTAGAGAAGGGAAGGGGGCAGGCCAGGATCTGAAAATGGCGATCTGCTCCACCTATAGCGAATGTCCTACAGAGGTCGGCGACTTTAGCTATTTTGCCGCCCGAGCCGGATGCGTAATCTACACCCATCCACTGCAGCGCAGGACGCGCTCAGGATCAAGGATGATCGACCATAGCCAGGAGGCTGCCGACAGGATGTTGGATGGTCAGGAAGAAACCCGCTTCGGCGGGTTTTTTGTTGCCTGCGAAAAAGTACTTCGGCGGCGCGTGCGGGGATAAAACCATCGCGCACAAAAAAGCCCGCGGTGAGGCGGGCTTCTTGTGGTTTTTTTACGCGTGTAGCAAGTGCGCTAAAACCGGGATTTGGTCGGAGAGACAGGATTCGAACCTGCGACCTTCTCGTCCCGAACGAGACGCGCTACCAAGCTGCGCTACACTCCGAATAGGCCGAGATTGTACTCAAAAAGTTTTGCGGCACAAGGGGTTAGCTTAAATTTTTTGGCGATCTAAAACGCCCGGCATAGTGACTGTTACTGCCGGGCTGGTACGCATCAGGCGGCTACCGGTACCGTTCCACAAGGCTGGCGCCCTGATGCAGTTACAACTCCTTGACGGTGCGCACCTGATCTTTGTTGACCTTGGCGCGGGTGCCGTCGAGTTGCTCGAACTCATAGAACCCCGACTCTTCATCGTAATCGGGTTCGTCCACCGCCTGGATTTCACGGCCATCGTTCAGGGTGATCAAAGTCGGCGATGCACAGGCCGTGAGAGAGGCCAGGCCTACTGCGAGCAAAAGGGCAGCAAGGGTCCGATTAATCATGCTGTATCTCCGTGGTTGATTGAACGCACTCAGCGTTGTGTTGGGGTAAAGCGCTTATGGCATCCGACGGTCGTTTAACGTCTAAGTTCATGCAGGACCTTCTAGAAGGTCCGGAGTATTGAAATTGGCCAGGCGCAAGTCGCCCTCCGGGCATTGCAGCGCGCGTGGCTCGAATTGGCGCAGCCAATGTTGCGGGCTGCGCTCGCCGGCCAGCCAGGCACGTTCGAGGTCGGCGCCGAGGGCGGTCGGGATCAGGCTGAACAGCGGCTCCCAATATTCGCCCTGGCGCACCATCACCGGGTGGTTGCCGGCCTGGCTCAATAGCTCATCGAGCAGGGCACGGTCGAGCAAGGGCGCGTCGCATGGCAATACCAACAGTTGGCTGTGCCGGGCGGCGTGCAGACCGGTGCGGATGCCGGCCAGCGGGCCGGGGAAGTCGCTTTGCTCGTCGCTGACCAGGTGGTCGGCAAAGGCGGCGTAGCGTTCCTGGTTGCGATTGCAGGAAACGATCAGATCATCGGTAAGCGGTCGCACCAGATCATGCACCCAGGCGATCAGCGGGCGACCGCGCCAGTCGAGCAGACCTTTGTCGTGTCCGCCCATACGTTGCCCGCGACCGCCGGCCAGGAGCAGGACGGAGCAGGGCGTTGCGGTGCTGACGGATGGCATGCTGGAGCCTCGAAAAAGGGGAGGGCTGTGATATAACACCGGGCATTCTTCAGGACAACAGGAAGCCTTTTTATGACGCATAAGGCCGATGCGCCCTTTGTGCCGCTCAACATCGCCGTGCTGACCGTCAGCGATACCCGCACCCGGGAAACCGATACCTCCGGCCAGTTGTTCGTCGACCGCCTGCAGGCGGCCGGGCACACCCTGGCGGCGCGGGTATTGCTCAAGGATGACCTGTACAAAATTCGCGCCCAGGTCGCCACCTGGATTGCCGAGGACGAGGTGCAGGTCGTGCTGATTACCGGCGGTACCGGGTTCACCGGGCGCGACAGCACGCCCGAGGCGGTGAGCTGTTTGCTGGATAAACAGGTGGATGGTTTCGGCGAGCTGTTCCGGCAGATTTCCGTCGCCGACATCGGCACTTCCACCGTGCAATCGCGCGCGCTGGCCGGTTTGGCCAACGGCACCCTGGTGTGCTGCCTGCCGGGCTCGACCAATGCCTGTCGCACCGCGTGGGATGGCATCCTTGCCGAACAGTTGGACGCACGCCACAGGCCCTGCAATTTCGTCGCCCACCTGAAGCAGGCCCCGGCTTGCGAGAGCCGTGGATGAGCAGCTGCGATCAACCCGGCCTGATGCCGGTCGAGGTGGCATTGCAGCGCTTGCTGGCGATGGCCGAGGCAACACCGATTCTTGAGACGCAGCGGATCGCCCTGGGCGAAGCCGCCGGCCGGGTACTGGCCGAGCCGCTGATCGCCGGGCTGGATTTGCCGCCGTGGCCTAACAGTGCGATGGATGGCTACGCCTTGCGCTTGGCCGACTGGACCGGCGAGCCGCTACCGGTGAGCCAGCGGATCCAGGCGGGCAGCGCGCCCGAGCCGTTGCAGGCGGGCAGTTGTGCGCGGATTTTCACCGGCGCGCCCATGCCGCCAGGCGCCGATACGGTGGAGATGCAGGAAAACGCCGTACTCGACGACGATGGCCGGATCAGTTTCAGCGAACCCTTGCGGCTGGGTCAGAACGTGCGCGCCCAGGGCCAGGAAACCCGCATCGGCGATGAGGTCTTGCCTGCGGGAACACGCCTGGGGCCGATCGAACTGGGTTTGGCCGCTTCGCTCGGGTTTGCCGAGTTGCCGGTGCGCCGACGTATGCGCGTGGCGGTATTGTCCACCGGCGACGAGTTGGTCGAACCCGGCCGCACTCTCGGGCCGGGGCAAATCTACAACAGTAACCGCATTGTGTTGATCAACTGGCTGCAGCGCCTCGGCTGCGCGGTGGTGGATGCCGGCATCCTCGTCGATGATCTGGAGCAGACCCGCGCGGCGCTGGCGGCGCTGGGCGATGTCGACTTGATTCTGTCCACCGGCGGGGTGTCGGTGGGCGAGGCGGATTTCCTCGGCCTGGCGTTGCGCGAAGAAGGCGAGCTGGCGCTCTGGAAACTGGCGATCAAGCCCGGCAAGCCGCTGACCTGCGGACATTTTCGCGGCGTGCCGGTAATCGGTTTGCCGGGCAATCCGGCATCCACCCTAGTGACCTTTGCCTTGCTGGCGCGGCCCTATTTGTTGCGCCGCCTCGGTGTGCAGCGGGTCGAGCCTTTGGGCTTCAGTGTGCCGGCGGGGTTTGTCTGGGATAAACCGGGCAAGCGTCGCGAATACCTGCGCGCGCGTTTGGAGAATGGCCGGGTGCTGCCTTATCCCAATCAGAGTTCTGGCGTATTGCGTAGTGCGGCCTGGGCCGAGGGGTTTGCCGAGGTGCTTGAAGGCACGACGCTGGCGATCGGCGACTCGGTGCGTTTTATCCCCTTGAGTGAGGTGTTGGGGTAGAGGGAGCGCCAGCAAGCTGGCTCCTACAGCAAGAGTTATCGGCAGCCGGGTGTCGATCCCGCTCGTACCTAGCGCTCAAGCCCGACTGCCGAGGCTTTCCGCACGGCGTAGCCAGTTCTGCCGTTGCGCCTCGGAGGAGGGGCGCACCGGGGCGAATTCGCTGAGGCGGCGGGTTTTGATGCCGCTGAAACCGAGGATGGTGCGGATCATTTGGCGGTGGGCCGGGGCGCCGTAGATCCAGCGGAAGTACCAGGGCGGCGTGTCCATGGTCACCAACAAATCGGCCGTGCGTCCGCTCAGCAGTTTGTCCCAGAGTTGCGAGCGGTTGCGGTATTTGAAGGCGAAGCCGGGCAGAAAGGTGCGGTCGAAGAAGCCCTTGAGCAAGGCGGGAATGCCGCCCCACCAGACCGGATAGACGAAGACCAGGTGCTCGGCCCAGTGGATTTGCCGCTGGGCTTCGAGCAGGTCGGGTTCGAGGATCTGGCTGTGCTCGTAGCCGCCATGCAGGATCGGGTCGAAGCTCATCTCGCCGAGTTTCAGTTGGCGTACCACATGGCCCTTGTTGCGGGCGCCCTGTGCGTAGGCTTCACCGAGCGCGTCACACAAGCTGGCGGTCTTCGGCGTGCCGAGAATCATCAGGATGCGTTTGCCATCGCCTTCGATCGGCGTCGCGCCGCTTTTCGCCTCGGTCATGGTTACTGCGTCCCCAGCATGGTTTCCGGGCGCACCCAGCTATCGAACTGTTCCTCGGTCAGGTAGCCCAGCGCCAGGGCCGCGGCGCGCAGCGTGAGGTCTTCGGCATAGGCTTTCTTGGCGATTTCCGCCGCTTTGTCGTAGCCGATATGCGGGTTCAGGGCGGTGACCAGCATCAGTCCACGCTCCAGGTGCGCGGCCATCTGCCGGGTGTCGGCTTGCAGGCCCTCGATGCAGTGCTGCTGGAAGTTGCGGCAGCCGTCGGCGAGCAGACCAATCGATTGCAGCACGTTGTAGATGATCACCGGCTTGAACACATTGAGCTGCAAATGACCCTGGCTGGCGGCGAAGCCGATGGTGACATCGTTGCCCATGACCTGGCAGGCGAGCATCGACAGCGCTTCGCATTGGGTCGGGTTGACCTTGCCCGGCATGATCGAACTGCCCGGTTCGTTCGCCGGCAGGCGCACTTCGGCAAAGCCGGCGCGGGGGCCGGAGCCGAGCAAGCGCAGGTCATTGGCGATTTTGCTCAGGCTGACGGCCAGGGTTTTCAGCGCCCCGGACAGGCTGGTCAGCGGTTCGTGGCCGGCCAGGGCGGCGAACTTGTTCGGCGCGCTGATCAATGGCAGGCCGCTCAATGCGGCCAATTCGGCGGCGATGGCTTCGGCGAAGCCCTTGGGAGCGTTGAGCCCGGTGCCGACTGCGGTGCCACCCTGGGCCAGTTCGCAGACCGCCGGCAGGCTGGCGCGGATGGCGCGGTCGGCGTAATCGAGCTGGGCGATGAAGGCCGACAGTTCCTGGCCGAAGGTGATGGGTGTGGCGTCCATCAAATGCGTGCGGCCGGTTTTCAGCACCCGGGCATGTCGCTCGGCCTGTTCTTGCAGCCCATCGCGCAGTTGCGCCACGGCCGGCAGCAGGTCGTGCATTACGGCTTGCACGGTGGCGATATGCATCGCGGTGGGGAAGCAGTCGTTGGAACTCTGGGCGCGGTTGACGTGGTCATTGGGGTGCACCGGGCTCTTGCCGCCGCGGGTGCCGCCCGCCAGCTCGTTGGCACGTCCGGCGATCACTTCGTTGACGTTCATGTTGCTTTGCGTACCGCTGCCGGTCTGCCACACCACCAGGGGGAACTGGTCGTCGTGCTGGCCGGCGAGAATTTCATCGGCGGCCTGTTCGATCAGGCGGGCGATATCCTGAGGGAGTTCGCCTATGCGGTTATTGACCCGCGCGGCGGCTTTCTTGATCAGCGCCAGGGCGTGCAGCACGGGCAAGGGCATGGTCTGTCGACCAATTGCGAAGTTGATCAGCGAGCGTTGGGTTTGTGCGCCCCAATAGGCATCTTCAGGGACTTCGATCGGGCCGAGACTGTCGGTTTCGATGCGGCTCATGCGTTTTCTCCTGGTGCGTTTGCGACAGTTTAGGCTGTTGCGGGCGCTCACTGGTTCAATGGCCGCGAGTGTTTGTCTGTTGTTGGCGTTTTCCGGCGATCCGGGGCATGGGTCGATTACCAGCGCGCCTCGTTCCTGCCGGCCCAGCCAAGCGCCGAATCGACCGGTACGCGCTCACCTCTGGGGCCGCGCAGTACCCCTGAGAAGTAACCGAACCATTGCTGCCGGCTCGCGTAGAGCGGGCCGAATTTGGGACACATGGTGTGTTTCTGGCGGGGGGTAAAGGTCAGGTCGACCTGGTCGTTGGCCGTATTCAGGCGCCAAGGGGTCATGGAATCGTGCCCGTTCTGTTCGATTATCACGGGCTGTTCCATGTGCTGCAGCTCGCCGCCGAACCACAGGGCGTTTTCCGAGAGGCCGCTGTGATCGGTCCAGCCCGAACCGAAGTTGCCGGCGATACCGCCGGGCGCGGCGAAGGCGGCACGTATCCAATGACTGTGTAGCGGCCAGACGCCGCGGCCGAAATCCAGCGAGGCGAAACTCTGGCCGGCATTGCAGCTGTAGTGTCGATCGGCCCATTGCACGGTACCGCTGACCGGCAGGCCCACTTGCCGGCAGGTGGCATGAAAGCCATGTTCATCGAGTGGCGCGACCAGGTTGACCGAATCCATATGCAGCGGACGTTGGATATCCAGGGCAATCTGCATGATCTCACCGCCAATTGCCGGCACCGATACGGTCAGGCGCGCGCGGCCCGGATGTTCGGCGATACGCAGCTGCAGGCGCGGGTGATCGAAGCCGTGGCTGTGTTGGGGCGATTCCGGTAGCTCACAGCCGCGAGCGAACAGGCGCGATTGGTTATGGGTGACCGACTCGCCGGTCTGCAGGTCGAGGAAATAAATGGCGCCGAAGCCCACGTAGTCGACGTCGGCCTGGGTCAGCGAAAGCATCCAGTGCGGGGTGACGATGCACCAGTGGTTCCAGCGTTTGCGGCGTCCCCAGTGTCCGGGCATGGTGCAATGCACCCGGGGTCGGTTGGACCAGCCGATGGCGTCGGGGTTGAGTGCGCCTTCGGCAGTGCAGAGCGCAATGGGCAGGCCCTGCTGGGGGTAGGGGAAACTAGTCATCGGACACGTCCATGTGTGTGCTGTGTTGTCTGGTCGACATGCAGGTGCGGAAATCGATAGATACGCCTGGGAGCTTGACCACACCGATAGAGTAGGACAAGTGCTGGCATTTTGTTCTTTTGGCGAGCAGTGCGCCAGTAGTCAGACGAAATGTGATCTCGTGCACGGTAATGCCTGCTTGAGTACTGCAGGGGTAGGGCACAAAATACCCGGCTTCTAGGTCAAACCGACTCAGCCCGTTACCCAGGAGTTCCCAATGTCCCGTTTTACTGGCCTGTGCGCCGCTGCTCTGCTGAGCTGCAGCGTGCCGGTACTGGCCGACAGCAACAGTCATGCCGCCGATGCGGAACGCTTCCTGCAGTTGGCCCATGCCGACAAGCTGGTCGTGCCGGTGTACGCCCAGGTGCAGCAGATGTTCGCCCAGCGCTTTGCCGAGAGTCATGCGCCGAAGAACAAGCAGGCGCTGCTCGAAAGCTATCAGGCCAAGGCTAATATCGCGCTGGACAATGCCGTGGGTTGGGACAAGATCAAGCCGGACATGGTCAAGCTCTACACCAGCAATTTCAGCGAAGCGGAGTTGAAGGAACTGATCGCGTTCTACGAATCGCCATTGGGCCAGAAGGTCCTGTTGAAAGTCCCGGCGCTTACCGCGCAGTCGGCTCGCTTGACCCAGAGCAAGCTAGAGCAGGCAGTGCCCGAGGTGAATAAACTGCTCGCGGACATGAGTGCCGATCTGGGCGACAAGCAAGCGGAGTAATAGCGATGTCGAAACTCGCACAACTGCAGACGGCATTCGCCGCCCTGCAACCCGAGCACCTCGAGGTGCTGGATGAAAGCCATATGCACAGCCGGGGGTTGGAAACCCATTACAAGGCGGTGATCGTCAGCCCGCAGTTCGCCGGGCTCAATGCGGTCAAGCGCCATCAGCGGGCCTACGCCTGTCTGGGCGAGCTGATGAGTCAGATACACGCCCTGGCGCTGCACACCTACACGCCCGAGGAGTGGGCGCAAAGCGGTGAGGCCCCGGCCTCGCCGACCTGCAGGGGCGGCAGCGCCCTGGGTTGACGGCGCCTGCCGCCGACCCCGTGAGAGGGCGCTGAGACAATCCGCCCCTACACCTCAAGCCGCAACAACCGTAAACTGCGCTACCCGCCGGCCTTCTGGTCGGCGCGTTTTTTCAATGCCCAGTCCGCCCTTTACGTGGGCGACTACTGAAGGACATCCCCATGACCGATAAGATCGTTGTGGCGGCGCTGTACAAGTTCGTCACCCTGACGGATTACCAAGCGCTGCGCGAACCCCTGCTGCAAGCCATGCTCGAGCACGGCATCAAAGGTACCTTGTTGCTCGCCGAAGAAGGCATCAACGGCACCGTGTCCGGCAGCCGTGCCGGCATCGACGGTTTGCTCGCCTGGTTCGCCCTGGACCCGCGCCTGGCCGATATCGACCATAAAGAGTCCTATTGCGCCGAACAGCCGTTCTACCGCACCAAGGTCAAACTGAAGAAGGAAATCGTCACCCTCGGTGTGCCTGGGGTCGATCCCAACCGGCAGGTCGGCACCTATGTCGAAGCCAAGGACTGGAACGCCCTGATCGCCGACCCAGAGGTGCTGCTGATCGATACGCGCAACGACTATGAGGTCGCCATCGGCACCTTCGAAGGCGCGGTCGATCCGCAGACCAAGTCGTTCCGCGAGTTTCCCGATTACATCAAGGCGCACTTCGATCCGGCCAAGCACAAGAAGGTGGCGATGTTCTGCACTGGGGGCATTCGCTGCGAAAAGGCTTCCAGCTATATGCTCGGCGAAGGCTTCGAGGAAGTGTTCCACCTCAAGGGCGGCATCCTCAAATACCTCGAGGAAGTGCCCCAGGAGCAGACCCGCTGGCAGGGCGACTGCTTCGTCTTCGATAACCGGGTGACGGTGCGCCACGATCTCAGCGAAGGCGAGTACGATCAGTGCCATGCCTGCCGCACGCCGATTTCCGTGACGGACCGCCAGTCCGAGTTCTATACCCCTGGGGTCAGCTGTCCGCATTGCTGGGACTCGCTGCCGGAGAAGACCCGCGCCGGCGCGCGCGAGCGGCAGAAGCAGATCGAACTGGCCAAGGCGCGCAACATGCCCCATCCGCTTGGTTACAATCCGCGTCAAACAGCTGAGGGCTGACCATGCAAGCGCGCCTGCTCTACGTGATGGACCCGATGTGCTCCTGGTGCTGGGGTTTCGCCCCGGTGCTGGACGCCCTCGCTGAGCAGGCGGGTGCCGCAGGTCTCGGTGTGGATCTGGTGCTCGGCGGTTTGCGCCGCGACAGCGTGGCGATCGATGCCGCTTCGCGGGTGCGTTATCTGGGATATTGGCAAGCGGTCAACGCCAGTACCGGCCAGCTGTTCAATTTTACCGATGGCCTGCCCCTGGGCATGGTCTACGACACCGAGCCGGCCTGCCGGGCGGTGGTTACCGCGCGCAATCTCGACAGGCCAAGCGCCTGGCCGCTGGCGAAGTTGATCCAGCGTGCGTTTTACGCCGAAGGCAAGGATGTGACCCGCGCCAGTGTGCTGGTCGAGCTGGCCGAGCAAGCGGGCATCCCCCGTATCGTGTTCGCCGAAGCCTTCGACAGCGCCGAACAGCGCGCTGCCACGTCGGCCGATTTCAGCTGGGTGCAGGACCTGGGCATCGCTGGCTTCCCCACACTGTTGGCCGAGCGTGACGGGCAACTGGCCTTGCTGACCAACGGTTACCAGCCGCTCGAGGCGCTGCAGCCGTTGCTCGCGCGCTGGCTGGAGCGTGGCGCCCATGCCTGATCGCTTGAGCTGGGCAGAAGTTCGTCGGCTCGCGTTGCACCATAAGAAGGCCCTGATCCTGGCTAACCTGGTGGCCGTTCTGGCGACGCTGTGCAGCGTACCGATTCCGTTGCTGTTGCCCTTGCTGGTGGACGAAGTGCTGCTGCACGACGGCAATGCCGCGTTGCAGGTGATGAACAAGTTTCTGCCCGCCGACTGGCAGGTCGCGGTCGGCTATATCGGTTTGATGCTGGTGCTGACCTTGCTGCTACGGGGTTCGGCGCTGGTCTTCAACGTGCTGCAGGCGCGCCAGTTCGCCCGTTTGTCCAAGGACATCGTCTACCGCATCCGCATCCGTCTGATCGAGCGCCTCAAGCGCATTTCCCTCGGCGAATACGAAAGTCTCGGCGGCGGTACCGTTACCACCCACCTGGTGACCGATCTGGAGACCCTCGACAAGTTCGTCGGCGAGACCCTGAGCCGGTTTCTGGTGGCGATGCTGACGCTGGCCGGGACCTCGGCGATTCTGATCTGGATGCACTGGCAGCTGGCGCTGCTGATTCTGCTGTTCAATCCGCTGGTGATCTACGCCACCGTGCTGCTGGGCAAGCGGGTCAAGCACCTGAAGAAGCTGGAGAACGACAGCACCTCGAGTTTTACCCAGGCGCTGACCGAAACCCTGGAAGCCATTCAGGAAATCCGCGCGGGTAACCGCCAGGGCCATTTCCTCGGGCGCCTGGGCGGCAAGGCGCGCGAGGTGCGTGATCACGCGGTGGCCTCGCAGTGGAAAACCGACGCCTCGAATCGTGCCAGTGGCTTGCTGTTCCAGTTCGGCATCGATGTGTTTCGTGCGGCGGCGATGATCACCGTGCTGTTTTCCGATCTGTCGATCGGTCAGATGCTCGCGGTGTTCAGCTACCTGTGGTTCATGATCGGTCCGGTCGAGCAATTGCTCAGCCTGCAATACGCCTTCTATGCCGCTGGCGGCGCGCTGACGCGGATCAATCAACTGCTGGCGCGCGCCGATGAGCCACAGTATCCCGGGCGCGTCGATCCGTTTCGCGGGCACGATACCGTTGGTATCGAGGTCAGCAACCTGACCTTCGCCTATGGCGACGAACCGGTGCTCAAACAACTCAACCTGAGCATCGCGCCCGGGGAAAAGGTCGCCATCGTCGGCGCCAGTGGCGGCGGCAAAAGTACCCTGGTGCAGCTGCTGCTCGGCCTCTATACGCCCCAGGCCGGGAGCATTCGCTTTGGCGGCTGCAGCCAGGAGGAAATTGGCCTCGAGTGCGTGCGCGAAAACGTTGCCGTGGTGCTGCAACATCCGGCGCTGTTCAACGACACGGTGCGGGCGAATCTGTGCATGGGCCGCGAGCGTAGCGACGACGCCTGTTGGCGAGCCCTGGAAATCGCCCAGTTGGCCGATACCATTCGTATGCTGCCGAATCGCCTGGACAGCATCGTTGGACGCTCCGGGGTGCGTCTATCCGGCGGGCAGCGCCAGCGTCTGGCAATCGCCCGGATGGTGCTCGCCGAGCCCAAGGTGGTGATCCTCGACGAAGCGACCTCGGCCCTGGATGCGGCCACCGAGTACGCCCTGCACCAGGCCCTCAATCAGTTTCTGCGCGGGCGCACGACGCTGATCATCGCCCATCGCTTGTCGGCGGTTAAGCAGGCGGACCGGGTATTGGTGTTCGATGGTGGCAGTATCGCCGAGGACGGTGGCCATCAGCAGCTGATCGCCGATGGTGGCCTCTATGCGAAGCTCTACGGGCACTTGCAGCAATAGCGATGGCGCATCCAGTGGCGTCAGGTGCAGCGGGCGAGGGGGGCTTTCCTGAATAGGCGACAGGAAATTTTCGAAAAATCCTTCGATAAAGTTGACAGAGCGCCGACAGCGGCTAGTTTTTAAAAACGTGGAGCGGGATGTCCCACGTTATCGAAACTCACGAAAGGACTCACAACATGTTTAAAGCACGACTCAGTTCCCTGTTATTCGCGCTGTTTGCCTCCGCGTCGCTAGCTGTTTCGGCCGCCGAGATCTCTCCAAAACCAGCCAGCCAGGCCGAGGAGGTTCAGGTTGCTGCGGTTGCTCAAGTCGATCTCAATTCCGCCGATGTCGCTACTTTGCAGCGTGAGTTGTTAGGGATTGGCCAGGTCAGAGCGGAGGCCATCGTGGCCTATCGCGAGGAGCATGGTAAGTTTGCATCGGTCGATGAATTACTTGAAGTCAAAGGTATCGGGGCGTCCATCATGGAGAGGAACCGCGATAGGTTGAGTGTGAATTGACGCAGTCATGTTGAATAAAGGCCGGTCATATGACCGGCCTTTTTTATGGCGCTGTCCCAATTGCGTGTTGCACGCGCTGTTTGATTTATACGCAAGTATCGAATGGTGCGGATAGTGTAGGAGGCCCGACCTCGGGGCGTAGTGCCGTTCACTTAAGCGGCATCTCGGGGCATTTACCGTACGCCGGGTACCCAACGCGTAGCCTGGATGCAATCCGGGAGCGGTTGTGCAGGCGCCAGAGGTCCCCGGATTCCATCCGGGCTACAGAAAAGTGCTGCTCACTTGGCATAAGTAAACAGCATTGCGACCTTGGGGCGAGCTTTTCACCATATTCATCAAGCAATCGGCCGGCAGCCAGCAGGGGCTCCGCGGGCAAAAGCTCGCCCCAAGATTGCAGAGTGCCAATGGCCAGGTGCCCGGTGTGTCAGTGACAGCCGGCCTGTCAGTGACGCCAGAAGGTGCGGGTGACCAGCACCAATACGGTAAGGATTTCCAGTCGGCCGAGCAGCATGCCCAGCGACAGCAGCCATTTGGCGGCGTCCGGCAGGGACGAGAAGTTGCCGGCCGGCCCGATGATCGGTCCCAGCCCGGGACCGACGTTGCACACCGCCGTGGCGGCACCGGTCAGCGCGGTGATCCAGTCCAGCCCGATCATCGTCAGGCCCAGGGCGATGGCGCCGATGGTGACGGTGAAGAAGAACGAGAACGTCAGGATCGAACGGACGATTTCTTCGTCAAGGTTATGGCCGTTGTACTGTTGCTTGATCACTGCGCGCGGGTGCACCAATTGGGTCAGTCCGCTGCGCAGTAGGGTATAGGCGACCTGGAAGCGGAAAATCTTCAAGCCGCCGGAGGTCGAGCCCGAGCAAGCGCCGACGAATGTCAGGTAAAAGAACATCATCACCGCGAAGTCGCCCCATTGACTGTAGTCACCAAGGGCAAAGCCGGTAGTGGTCACCACGGAAACGACGTTCAGGGTCACGATGCGCAGTGCATCGAGGAATTCGTAGTCGGAGTGCATCCAGAACCAGACGCTGAATATCAGGCAGGTGGCGGCCAGCAGTCCGAGGAAGCCGCGGACCTGTTCATCTTTCAGCAGGGCCTTGCGGTTACCGCGGATGGTCGCCACATACAGGGTGAAGGGCAGGCCGCCGAGGATCATCAGGACGACGGCGACCCAATGGGTGGCGGGGCCGAAATTGCCGATGGAGTTGTCCGAGGTGGAGTAGCCACCGGTCGATATCGCCGTCATTGCATGGTTGATCGCATCGAACCAGCTCATGCCCGAGAGGTGGAAGGCGACGATGCCGAACAGGGTCAGGCCGACGAAGATCGAAATGATGTACTTGGCCGCCATATGCGAGCGCGGCATGACCTTTTCGCCCCAATCCGAGGATTCGGTCTGGAACAGGCGCATGCCCCCGACCCGCAGCAGCGGCAGGATCGCTACGGCCATGCCGATAAAGCCGATGCCGCCCAGCCACTGCAGCATGGAGCGCCAGATCAACAGGCCCGGCGAGGTGTCATCCAGACCGGAAAGAATCGTCGAGCCGGTGGTGGTAATGCCGGACATGGTTTCGAAGAACGCGTCCGTGTAGCTGATATGTTGGATCAGGGTCATGGGCAGCGCGGCGAAGATGCAGACGATCAGCCAACTGGCGGTGGTCAGCATATACATGTCGCGGGGGCGCAGCTGGGTATGTTGCGGACGGCCCTGCGCCACCATGGCGAGACCTGCGATGACGGTGATCAGGCTGGACCAGAGAAAGGCCTTCAGTTCGTAGTGCCGTTCGAAAATCAGCAAGGTCAGCAGCGGAACTATCATGCCCGCCGCCAGGGTAATCAGGAAAATTCCATTGATGAACGCGATAATTCGTATGGTCGGCCAAGCCATTGAAGGGGTTTCCGCGGGAAAAGTGCCGCCATTCTAGAGCCAACAGCCAGGGAACCGTAAGCGAAGTGGCCGAATCTCTTATCGAGCGGGCGAAAGTCGGCGAGAAAAGCGCCTGGCTTGGGGCCGATAAGCGTCCGCCAGCGGGCTGCTACGGCGGCGCCGAAAGCGCCTGACCACGGTGGTTTCAAGGGGCGCGCGCGGGTTGCCGCTGATCGTTGCAGCGGCGCCAAAAAGAAATTCTGCCGCCCGCTTTACAAGCGCCCGGCGCAGCATAGAATAGCCCCCCAGGTGCCGGCCCTTGCCGGTTTCTGAGCCCTCTAAAATCATGTCGAACACTAATCCTTGCCTTACGTGCGGCGCTTGCTGCGCGCATTTTCGTGTGTCTTTCTTTTGGGGTGAATGCCAGTCGGCCGGCGGTACTGTGCCCGATGATCAGGTGGTGCTGATCACCCCGCATCGGGTCGCCATGCGCGGCACCGAGCATAAGCCGGCGCGCTGCGTAGCCCTGCTTGGCGAAGTGGGTGGTGGTGTGCGTTGCACCCTGTATGAAAAGCGCTCCAGCCCCTGCCGTGAATTCGAGGCGTCCTGGGTCAATGGCGAGCACAACCCGCGCTGCGACGACGCTCGTCGGGCCCATGGTCTCCCGCCGCTGGTGCCGCCGTTGCAACCGGGTATCCAGCCGGAGCGCGTAGCCTAGCGTTGGCAGCTGCTCTGGTATTGGTCGGCAATCCAGCGCGATTGAGCGGGGCGTGGTGGTCACGCGGCTCGCCATCAAACCGCTGCAGGCCCTAGAATCGCCCTTTGTGTATTTTGGGAGATTGCAGATGGATGCGCTTGATGCGTTGCTCAACCGGGTTTCTGTGCCGCGTCTGGTAGAACCGGGGCCGGATGCCGCTCAGCGAGAGCTGTTGTTCCGCGCCGCGCTGCGTGCGCCCGATCATGCAGTTTTACGGCCCTGGCGCTTTCTCACCATAGAAGGCGCCGGGCGTGAACATCTGGGCGAGCTGTTCGCTCAGGCCCAGGTCGCCGCTGCCGAGCAGGGCGCGCCAGATGAACAGCAGTTGGCCAAGGTGCGCGCGATGCCGCTGCGCGCACCCTTGCTGATCGTGGTGATCGCCAATATCCAGAACCATTTCAAGGTGCCGGCCCAGGAGCAGCTCCTTGCCGCGGGCTGCGCCGCGCATGGCATTCTGCTTGCGGCGCATGTGCAGGGCATCGGCGCGGTTTGGCGCACCGGCGAACTGGCCTACAACGCGCATGTGGCGAAGGGGCTGGGCTTGAGTGAAAACGAGCAGATTATCGGCTTTCTCTACCTGGGTACCCCTGAGCGTGAGCTGCGCACGCCGCCGGATGTGCCGGTGGAGGACTTCGTCAGTGCCTGGCCCGGCTGACAACCTGGGGAAAACCTGGCGCCGCTCGCCATTGGCCGGCGCCTTGTTGGCCTGTCACGCGGCCGGTTGAGCGGCCGAATTCAAGGGTAGGTACAAGCGGGCGTTGAATCCCCCTTGCGGATGATTGCCCAGCTCCAGGCGCCCGCCATGCCGCTCGGCGGCGCGACGGGCAATGGCCAGGCCCAGGCCGTAGCCGCCGGAGGTTTGCCCGGGGGCGCGAAAAAACGGTTCGCCGAGGCGCGGCAGGCAATCCTCGCTGGCGCCGGGGCCGTGGTCGCGCACGCTCAGGCATAACTCGTCGGCTTGCCGGGTCACGCCAAGCTCGATCGGCTGGCCGGCGGGGTTGAAACGCCAGGCGTTGCGCAGCAGGTTTTCCACGGCGCGCTGGAGCAGGTCCGGCCAGCCATTGATCTGGATGCCGGGTTGCGCCTGGAGCCTCAGCTGATGTTCCGGGGCATCGATCAGCGCCTCGTCCCGTACCTTGAGCAACATGGCCGTGAGATCGATCGGTTGCGCCGCCCCCAGATCGGTATCCAGGCGTGCGAGCGTGAGGATTTCACCGATCAAGGCATCCAGGCGATCGCACTCGCGATGCAGGCGCGGCCAGAGTTTGTCGCGCTCTTCGGGCTCCGCTCGTTCGGCCAGAGCCAGGGCGATACGCAGGCGCGCCAGCGGCGAGCGCAGTTCATGGGAGACATCGCGCAGTAGTTGCCGCTGGCTGCCGATCAATCCTTGCAGGCGTGCACCCATGCGGTTGAAGTCGCCGGCCAGCACGCCCAGTTCGTCGCGGCGCTTGGCCAGGCGCTCCAGGCTGTTTTGCTGGTAGACGGTTTGGCCCAGGTCATGCACCGCCCCGCGCAGGCGATTCAGTGGGCGGGTGATGGACAAGGTCAGCAGGACGCTGAACAGGGTCAGCACCACCAGCGCGATCACCAGGGCGCTGAAGGGCAGCAGCAGGCTGTCGCGTTGCCAGGCGGCCAGTTGTGGATGCGGGATGCGATAAATGAACAGGTAGGTTTCCGCGCTCGAAGGGCTGCTGTACTCGGCATTGAAGCGACGCCAGGGGAGGCGTTTACGGTCGCCTTCGCGGGCCTCGAAGGCGGCTGCGCGGGGCGGGAAGGTGCCGCGTACCAGGGGTTGGCCGGTATCGCTGAGCACCTGCACATTGATATGGAATTGCTCTTTGCGGCGTTCCAGAAAGTCCTGCGCGGCCTGGGGGCCGAATTGCTCGTAACGCTGGGTCCAGCCTTCGGCCAGCCCCACGACGGCCGGGTGTCGGCTGAGAATCCAGGCGTCCTGGTTGAGCATGCGCCCCAGTAGCAGCGAGAGTCCCGCCACCAGGGCGATGGCCAGCCAGAAGCTGGCAAAGATCCGCCAGAACAATGAACGCACGGTACATCCTTATCGACAAAGAGCCCCCACGACTCGAGGTCGGGGGGCTGCATGGTTGGAAATTTAACTCTTGTCGCCTTGTTCGGCCTTCCAGGCCTTGAACGCTTCGCGGTCGGCGCGACGTTCCTGCATTTTCTTCTGGTGTTCGTCGAAGGCTTTCTGTTGTTCAGGGTTGAGCAGGGCGCGCATGCTTTTCTGGTTCTGCTCCTGGGCCGCCTTCAGCTCATCTTGCATGGCTTTCTGTTCGGCGGCGGGCAGCTTGTCCAGATAACGCTTGGTGATCTCGTGGCGGCTTTTCATCTGCTCGCCCATCAAGTTGTGCATTTCGCGTTGCTGCTGCTTGCTGAGGTCCAGCTCCTGGAACATGCGTTGGCCGTGTTCGCCATGACGAGGTCCATCGCCATCGGACATCGGCATGGCCAGCGCCAGGGTTGGCAGCGTCAGGACAAACAGAGCGGCAGTGAGGGTCTTGCGCATGATGAGTCTCCTAATCTGAAACCGGTCGATACCGGATGAGCCCAGTTTAGGGTGACCAGGGTCAGGGGCTGTCAGGCAAGGGTAAAGCTTGGGTAAAGAGCCGTCAGGGCAGGGCGCCTCAGCATCCGCTACATCGGTTTTACTTCATCGGTTGTAATAGTAGCCACGGCTGCGCAGCGCAACGATGCGCGGGCGACCGTCCGCGTGGGGGCCGAGTTTCTTGCGCAGATTACTGACGTGCATGTCCAGGCTGCGGTCGTAGAGCGTCAGTTTTCGCCCCAGTGCCAGTTGCGCCAGGGTTTGCTTGTCCACCGGTTCGCCCGGGTGTTCGAGCAGGGCGACGAGTACCCGGCTTTCGGACAGGGTCAGCAGCACTTCCTGTTCGCCCTCGGTAAAGCTGACTACGCTGCGCGCCTTGCTGAAACACAGATCGCCCACCTGCAACTGGCCGGAGACGGGCGCCGGCAGGCTGCGGCGCAGCACGGCACGCAGGCGTGCGGTCAGTTCGCGGGGGTCGCATGGTTTGGCCAGGTAATCGTCGGCGCCCAGTTCCAGGCCGATGATCCGGTCCAGCGGCTCGCCGCGTGCCGAGAGCATCAATACCGGCATTTCCGGATGTTCGCCACGCAACTGCTTGAGCAGC
Source organism: uncultured Pseudomonas sp. (assembly GCF_946885955.1). Next base: position 102,527 of record NZ_CAMPHI010000006.1, on the reverse strand, counting down.
TCCAGGCCGCTACCGTCGGGCAGCATCACATCGAGCACCACGGCGTCGGGTGTTTGCTGGGCCAATGCATGGCGCGCCGCTTGGCCATCATGGCAGGCGCCGACGTGAAAGCCTTCCTGAGTCAGCCAGCTGACCAGCAGTTCACAGAGTTCGACGTCGTCGTCGATCAGTAGCAAGGTGTTCATGGATCGATCAGTTCAACCATTCGCGACGCGAGCGCCGGCCGCCGCGCAGCAAGGCCCCGGCGAGCACGCCCAGCAGAGCGCATCCGGCACCGATGGCGAACCACATCTGTTGCTCGCTCAGCAGGGGATGGGGGGCGCTGGCCTGCGCCGTCTTGAGTTGTAGTTTGAGGCGTTGGTTGTCCTGGCGCAGACGTTGGGATTCCGCGGTCAAGGCTTCGCGTTGCTGCTCGCTGGCGATCAGTCGTTGCTCCTGCAGCTGCGGTGCGACTGTCTCGCTCTCTGCCACAGGCTGCTGCGGGTCTTGCTCGGCCTGCAGTTGGCAGGGCAACAGTAGTACGGTGAGCAGCAACGACAAGGGGCCTGGACGCATCGGAACTCCTATTTTCTGATTGAGAGATTGCCCGGGCTCATCGCCCTTCGCGGGGCTGGTGCCGGCATTGCCGCGGGCGAAGTCGGTCGTTCAGGGCAACACTCGCTTGAATGGCTTGACCAGTACCGAGGCATACACGCCCGCTGCGCGGTAGGGGTCGGCATCGGCCCAGATCTGTGCGGCGCTAAGCGATTCGAATTCGGCAACGATCAGGCTGCCGGAGAAGCCCGCCGGGCCCGGGTCGTTGCTGTCGACTGCTGGGTGAGGGCCGGCGAGTACCAGGCGACCCTGGGTTTTCAGTTGTTCCAGACGCTCGAGGTGCGCGGGACGCGCAGCCAGGCGGCTTTCCAGCGAGTTGGCGACATCGGTGGCGATAATGGCGTAGAGCATGGTGGTCCTCGGTCAAATGGCCTGGCGATAACGCCGCCGGGTAATTGCGGCGCTGAGAATGTAGCGCAGAAAGCCCCTGGCGGCAGGCAAACGCGAGCTAATTTGAGGAATTCTCACGTGGCGGCAGCTAGAGTGCGTTTGGGGCGGCATAATAACAAGCCTATACAACTGAGAAAGCGCGGCCCCTATGGATGTTGATCTGCATTGTCACAGCACCGCTTCGGATGGCGCGCTGGCGCCTGCCGTGCTGGTGGCGCGCGCCCATGAGCGAGGTGTGCAGATGCTCGCGCTGACCGACCACGACACCCTCGAAGGCCTCGACGAAGCCCGTTCGACTGCGTGCGCCTTGGGCATGCAATTGGTCAATGGTATCGAACTGTCCTGTACCTGGGGCGGCGCCACTATCCATGTGCTCGGTTACGACTTCGCCACCGATGCGCCAGCGCTGCGCCAGTCGATCGCCGAGTTGCACGATGGCCGCTGGCTACGCGCCGCGGAAATCGCCAGGCGTCTGGAGGCCAAGGGCATGCCGGGTGCGCTGGAGGGCGCACGTGCCGTGCAGCAGGAACTGGGCGACAGCGGCAATGCGCCGGCGCGGCCGCACTTCGCCGAATTCATGGTGCGGGCCGGACACGTCAAGGACCGAGCCGAGGCGTTTCGCAAATGGCTGGGGTCGGGCAAGCTCGGCGATGTCAAACAGCATTGGCCGGCGCTCGACCAGGCCATCGATACCCTGCTGCAAGCCGGCGCCTGGGTCAGTCTGGCGCACCCGTGGCAATACGACTTTACTCGTAGTAAGCGGCGCAAGTTGATCGCCGATTTTGCCCAGGCGGGTGGCCATGCACTGGAAGTAGTGAATGGTATGCAGCCTGCCGAGCAGGTCGGCGGTTTGGCGATTTTGGCGCGCGAATTCGGTCTGCTGGCCAGTGTCGGCAGTGATTTTCATGCACCGGGCGACTGGTCGGAACTGGGCATGTATCGCCCGCTTCCCGAAGACCTTTCCCCACTTTGGGCGCGTTTTCTGCATGTACAGCAGCCTACCGCAATCTGAACAGGGATTAAGCGTGAGCCAATTTTTCCAGATTCATCCGGAAAACCCCCAGGCGCGCCTGATAAAACAGGCCGTGGAAATCATCAGGGCCGGCGGGGTGGTCGTCTACCCGACGGATTCGTCCTATGCACTCGGCTGCCATATCGGCGACAAAGGTGCAGTGGAGCGGATACGGCGGTTGCGCCAGCTGGACGACAAGCACAATTTCACCCTGGTCTGCCGCGATCTGTCGCAATTGAGCCTGTTCGCCAAGGTCGATACCGGCGCTTTCCGCCTGCTCAAGACCCATACCCCGGGGCCTTATACCTATATCCTCAATGCCACCCGCGAAGTGCCGCGCATGGTCCTGCATCCCAAGCGGCGCACCATCGGCCTGCGGGTGCCGAGCCACCCGATTGCCCAGGCGCTGCTTGCTGAACTCGGCGAGCCGTTGATGAGCGTCACACTGATCTTGCCGGGCGAAACCCTGCCCATGAGCGACCCCTACGAAATGCGCCAGATCCTCGAGCATCAGGTCGATCTGATTATCGATGGTGGCTTCGGCGGGCTGGAGGCCTCCACGGTGGTCAGTCTGGTCGACGACGAGCCTGAAGTGGTGCGCGTGGGCTGCGGCGACCCATCGCCTTTCACCCGCGATTGACCGATGCCCGGGCGCGATGGCCCGCGCCCGGCGGCCGGCGCGTCCGCGGTGCCCGAAGGGCGCAGGCAATTCGCACCTGGCGATGTCGTTTACGACTGATGCACAGCCCCAGCCAAGGCCGCTGCGGCGCAGGTCGTGTTTTTTTCGCGAGGCGTTCTGGGCTCGCTATACTGCGCCCCTTGTTGATTCGTTTAGGTAACCCCGATTGAGTCTTGTCGATTCTGAGCGCCGCGTGCTTTCCGGCATGCGCCCCAGCGGCCGTTTACACCTCGGCCATTACCATGGTGTGCTGAAAAACTGGATCAAGTTGCAGCACACCTATGAATGCTTCTTCTGCATCGTCGATTGGCATGCGCTGACCACCGATTATATGGAGGCGGGGCAAATCGCCGACAACGTCATGGACATGGCGGTCGATTGGCTGGCCGCCGGCGTCAGCCCCAGCTCTGCGACCCTGTTCATCCAGTCGCAGGTGCCGGAGCATGCCGAGTTGCATCTCTTGCTCTCGATGATCTGCCCGCTCAGCTGGCTGGAACGCGTACCTTCCTATAAAGAACAGCAGGAACTGCCTCACGGGCGGGATCTGAGCACCTTCGGCTTTCTCGGCTACCCGCTGCTGCAGGCCGCCGACATCCTGGTCTACCGTGCGGGATTGGTGCCGGTGGGCAGCGACCAGCTGGCGCATATCGAGTTCGCCCGCGAAGTCGCGCGACGTTTCAATCATCTATACGGCCGCGAGCCCGGATTCGAGGAAAAGGCCGAAATGGCCATTCTCAAACTCGGCAAGAAAACCGCCGCGCTCTATAACAAACTGCGCAAAGCCTATCAGCAGGAGGGCGATAGCGAAGCCCTGGAAACCGCGCGGGCATTGCTCAAGGATCAGCAGGTGATCACCCTGGGCGATAAGGAACGGTTGTTCGGCTACCTGGAAGGCGGCGGTAAGGTGCTGTTGCCCGAGCCCCAGCCGCTGCTCGGCGAAACGCCGAAAATTCTCGGCCTGGATGGCGGCAAGATGTCCAAGTCGCACAATAATTCGATTTTCCTGCGGGACAGCGCCGTGGAAGTCGAAGACAAAATCAAACGCATGCCGACCGATCCGGCGCGCTGCCATCGTAGCGATCCGGGCGATCCGGCCAATTGCCCGGTTTGGCCGCTGCACCAGCTGTATTCCAGTGAATCGACCCGCGAGTGGGTCGAGCAGGGCTGCAAGAGTGGCGGTATTGGCTGCCTGGAATGCAAAGGGCCGGTGATCGAGGCGGTGCAGCAGGAGCTGATACCCTTGCAGGCCCGCGCCGCCGACTATCAGGAAAACCCGGATGTGGTCCGCGGCATCCTCGCCGAAGGCGCCGAGCGCGCGCGCGTCGAAGCGCGGGAAACCCTCACCGAGGTGCGTCTGGCGCTGGGTTTGAACTACCGCTGATACGTCAAGAGAACCCCATGGATAACCCGCCACACGAACCCGTCGTCGACAGCCAGGCCCATGCCCAGCAGGAGCTGCCGTTCGCCCTGGTTTACGGTCAGGCGGTTACCGAAATGCCGCTGGATCTGTATATCCCGCCGGATGCGCTCGAGGTGTTTCTCGAGGCGTTCGAGGGGCCGCTGGATCTGCTGCTGTATCTGATCCGCAAGCAGAACATCGATGTGCTGGACATCCCGGTGGCGGAAATCACCCGTCAGTACATGGGCTATGTCGAACTGATGCAGTCGGTACGCCTGGAGTTGGCCGCCGAGTACCTGGTGATGGCGGCGATGCTCGCCGAAATCAAATCGCGCATGCTGTTGCCGCGCTCCAGCGAGGCGGAGGCCGAAGAGGACGACCCACGCGCCGAGCTGATTCGTCGCCTGCAAGAATACGAGCGTTACAAGGCCGCCGCCGAGGGCATCGACGGCTTGTCGCGGGTCGGTCGTGACCTCACGGTGCCGCGTCTGGATGCTCCCGAAGCGCGGGCGCGCAAGCTGTTGCCGGATGTCAGCCTGGAAGAGTTGCTGCTGTCGATGGCTGAGGTGCTGCGCCGCGCCGATATGTTCGAGAGTCATCAGGTCACCCGCGAGGCCCTGTCCACCCGCGAGCGCATGAGCGAGATTCTGGAGCGTCTCAAGGGCGGTGCCTTCGTGCCCTTTGTCGGGCTTTTTACCGCGGAAGAGGGACGCCTGGGCGTAGTGGTGACCTTTATGGCGGTACTCGAATTGATCAAGGAATCCCTGGTCGAACTGGTACAAAACGAGGCCTATGGCCCCATCCACGTGCGTGCGCGAGCTGAATGAGCATGAATCTGACCGACCCCCGCGATCTTGCCAGCCTGCTGGAAGCTTTCTTGCTGGCCTCCGGCAAACCGCAATCGCTGGAGCGCCTGTTCGAGTTGTTCGAAGAGGGCGAGCGGCCGGAGCCCGGCGTATTCAAGAAGGCCCTGGCGCACCTGGGCAAATCCTGTGAGGGCCGCGCCTTTGAGCTCGTCGAGGTTGCCTCCGGCTACCGCTTGCAGGTGCGCGAGCGCTATGCGCCCTGGGTCGGGCGGCTCTGGGAAGAGCGCCCGCAACGCTACTCACGGGCCATGCTGGAGACCCTGGCGCTGATCGCCTATCGCCAACCGATCACCCGTGGCGAGATCGAAGACGTGCGCGGCGTGGCGGTCAACAGCCATATCGTCAAAACCCTGCTGGAGCGTGAGTGGATCCGCGTCGTCGGCCATCGCGACGTACCGGGGCGGCCGGCGATGTTCGCCACAACCAAGGGTTTTCTCGATCATTTCAATCTGAAGAGCCTCGATCAATTGCCACCGCTCGCCGCATTGCGCGAGCTGGAACCTGAGCCGATGCTGGCCTTCGACGATGAAGTGGCCGTCCCAGAGAGCTTGCAGGCGCGGGCGGACCTGGCGGCAGGCGATCTGTCGATTGGCGACGAGCCGGTCGCCGAGGCAGGCGAGCAAACCAGCTTCAGCAGCCTGCTGGCCGAACTGGATTCGATGGAGCAGGGCCTGAAGATCGACTTCGACGACCTGCGCGAAGCGGATGGCGATAGCAATACCGAGGAGCGTACCGAGGACACTGAGATGCCCGTAGATCAGGAAGAACTGCCGCGGGATTGAGTTAGTCCGTGGGCGATCTGTGAAATTGGCGGCAAGGTTTCCCCGGATTGCATCCGGGCTACAAAGGCCGCGTGCGGTACGTGCGGTTGTTGGGTTAGCGGCAACCGGCGCGGTACAAACTGCGACATCACCGTTTGCCGCCGCGTAACCCAACAAGGTCCCTACGCCGTGCTGTGGATGATCGCGCGTTTATTATTCCGCTCGGCAGCGTGAGCATCGTTAATCGCGAGTGAATAAACCGGCTGTCGCAAGGCGCCGACGCTCTCTCATCCGCCAACTAGGCTGAATTCGTGCGTAGTAGCTGCGATTAGCGTATGCTCCGCGGCCCTTCGACGACTCAAGAGCCTGTTCAAAGGCGCGCGAGCTAGAGCCATGCAAGGCAGAAACAGGCGAGGAAGCGGAGTTTACAGTTGTAAATGAGCATTCCGAGCCTGTTTCTAACGCAGCAGGGCCGACGCGCAGCAGACTTTGAATAGGTTCTTAGTCGTCCTATCACTAGAGATAACACCGGGAGGTGCCCAGATGAGTGAATCCGAAGAATATAGCCCTGCAGGCGAGAAACTACAGAAAGTCATGGCGCGTATGGGCCTGGCTTCACGCCGCGAAATCGAAGGCTGGATCAGCGCCGGCCGGGTCAAGGTCAATGGCGCGGTTGCCGGTCTCGGTCAGCGGGTCGACCTGCATGACGCCATCGCCATCGATGGTCGCCTGGTCAAACGCGAGGAAGCCGCTGAAAGCGTGCGTCGCGTGATCATTTACAACAAACCCGAAGGTGAGATCTGCACCCGTGACGACCCGGAAGGTCGTCCGACGGTGTTCGATCGTCTGCCGCGGCCGAAAGAAGGTCGTTGGATCAATATCGGTCGTCTCGACATCAACACCACCGGCTTGCTGATGTTCACCACCGACGGCGAGCTGGCCAACCGTTTGATGCACCCGTCCTACCAGATGGACCGCGAATATGCCGTGCGTGTGCGCGGTGAAGTCGACGACGAGATGATAGAGCGCCTGAAAACCGGCGTGATGCTCGAAGACGGCCCGGCCAAGTTTACTGACATCAAGGTCGCGCCCGGCGGTGTTGGCTTCAACCACTGGTATCACTGCGTGGTGATGGAAGGCCGTAACCGCGAAGTACGTCGCTTGTGGGAATCCCAGGGGCTGGTGGTCAGCCGCTTGAAACGCGTGCGTTTCGGCCCGGTGTTCATCACCTCGGACCTGACCATGGGCCGCTGGCGCGAGATGAGTCAGCGCGAAGTGGATATCCTCAGCGAAGAAGTCGGCCTCAAGCCGGTCGCCTTGCCGGATATGAAAGAAAAGACCCGCGACAAGCTGGATCGCCTGCAACGCAAATCGGCCAAGCCGGTCGGTCGTGGCGAGCGTCCGGCGCGCACCTTGCGCCCGGCTCATGGGGCTGGTCAGCCTGACGCCGATCAAGGTCGTGGGCGTGCGCCCCGTGGCGAAGCTACCGATCGACCGACCCGCACCCCGCGTGCTGAAGGTGGCGAGCGTCCCGTGCGCAGCCCTCGCGGCGAAGGTGGCGAGCATGCGGTTCGTACCCCGCGTGCGCCGCGCGCGGATCAGGGGCGCAGCCCGGCCGGCAAAGGCACGCCGGTTGCCGAGCGCCCGCGTGACGTCAATAAAAAGCGTCCAGCCAAACCCGCGGCCAAGCGTCCGGGCGTGGAACTGAGCGAGCGCCCGGCGCGCAAGCCGGCGGGTGCACCGGTCAAGCGTCGCAGTCAGCCGACGGGCGAAGGTCAGCGTCCGGGTTTTGGTCGCGGCAGCCGCAAGCCGGAGTAAATAGGGCGGGGAAATGAAAAAGGGACTCGAAAGAGTCCCTTTTTTCGTTTCGGCTGAACTTCAGCCGGCCATGTTCAAACGATTGCGGCCGCTGCGCTTTGCCGCGTACAGCGCGCTGTCAGCGCGGCGCAGCAAGCTGTCAGAGGACTCGCCGGGTAGCAAGGTTGCACAGCCCAGGCTGATGGATACCAGGATCTGCTGGTTCTGGTTCAGGCACTGCAGATTCTGCACCGCATTGCGCAGGCGTTCGCCGACCAGGGCGGCTGTCTCGCGGCTGGTGCCGGAGAGCAGCACCAGAAATTCTTCGCCGCCGTAGCGGAATACCAGATCGACGTTGCGCAGTTGATCGCGCAGCGTCGCCGCCACGGCTTTCAGCACTTCGTCGCCGTAGGCGTGGCCGTGCTTGTCGTTGATCTGTTTGAAATGATCGATGTCCAGCATCAGCATCGACAGGGGCTGCAGGCTGCGCCGTGACAGATCGATTTCGCGTTGCAAAGACTGGTTCAGGGCAAGACGGTTGCCGGTGTTGGTCAGCGGGTCGCGCAGGGCGCTCTGTACTGCTGTGCGGTAGAGCAGGGCATTGCGCAGCGGGAACAGCAGGCTCGCCAGCAATGATTCCAGGCGGCCAAGTTCTTCTTCGCTGAAGCGTTCGCTGCGCCGGAAGATCAGCTCGCCCAGGTATTCGCCTTCGTGACTCAGGCGATAGCCGGCAGTGTGGTTGCCGCGTTCGCCGAATTCGAAACGCAGGTCGGAGGCGGCCAATTGATAGCCCAGGGCGTCGAGCGGCACCAGGCGCTGCACTTCGCGGTAAAAAAGGCCGAGGATACGGTCGACCTCCAGGGAGGTCTGCAACTGCAGGCTCAACTGCTGGCGCAGCTGCGCCAGGCTGACCGGTTTGAGCGTTTGCCGGGCATGACGGGCGTAGCCCAGGCGCTGCAATTTGGCGGCATCGAAGTCGACGGTGTTGGACTGATTGTGTGGACCCATACTGCTTAACCTCTGATGCTCGGCGCGTTGACGGCGCGCTCCGGTACAGATGATTAGCCAGTTTTGTGCCAGTTCAAAAAAATCTATTTATTTCAGGTGGTTAGATTATTTTTGTGATCGGATTGGCAATTCTTTGCCGGTTGTCTGGCGCCTGTGGTGGCAATTCGCTGCCGCATGCACGGCGGCGCCAGGAAACCGGCGCGCATTACTGGGCGTCGAAAGCCTGGCCATTCACGCCGCTGCTGTCCGGACCCATGAGGTACAGATACACCGGCATGATCTCGTCGGGCGTCGGGTTGTTCTGCGGGTTTTCCCCGGGGTAGGCCTGGGCACGCATGTCGGTGCGGGTGGCGCCCGGGTTGACGCTATTGGCGCGTACCGGGGCGATGCCGTCCAGCTCGTCGGCCAATACCTGCATCAGTCCCTCGGTGGCGAACTTGGACACCGCGTAGGCGCCCCAGTAAGCGCGCCCTTTGCGGCCGACGCTGCTGGAGGTGAACACCACCGAGGCGTCCGTCGACAGCTTGAGCAGCGGCAGCAGGGTGCTGGTCAGCATGAACATGGCATTGACGTTGATCTGCATGACGCGCATGAAGTTGTCGCCGGACAGCTGTTCCAGCGGGGTACGCGGGCCAATGATCGAGGCGTTGTGCAGCAGGCCGTCGAGCTTGCCGAACTCGCCCTCGATCATCGCTGCGAGCTCGTCGTACTGGTGCGGCAGGGCGGTTTCCAGATTGAAGGGGATCAGCGCGGGTTGCGGGTGTCCGGCGGCCTCGATGGCATCGTAGACGCGGGTCAGGTTTTCTTCGGTCTTGCCCAAAAGCAGCACGGTCGCACCGTGGGCGGCGAAGGTCTGCGCGGCGGCGGCGCCAATCCCGCGACCGGCGCCGGTGACCATGATCACCCGGTCCTTGAGCAGGTCGGGGCGGGTGGAATACTGGAACATGGGGGCTCCTCCGGAGAGCGGCAAGCCTCAAGCGGCAAGCTTCAAGTTAACAGCTGAAGAGTGGGAGTGTACTGGCAGCCAGCAGCTGCTGTGTCAGCAGCTGCATAGCGCCCGTTCGAGCACGGCGCGCAATTCCAGCGGATGCTCGACGACCACGTCGGCACCCCAGTTGCGCGGGTTGTCGTCCGGGTGAATATAGCCGTAGGTTACGGCCGCGGTGCGGGTGCCGGCGGCGCGACCGGACTCGATATCGCGCAGGTCGTCGCCGACGAACAGCACGCTGGCCGGCTCCAGGCCCAGCTGCGAACAGGCGAGTGTCATCGGCTCGGGGTCGGGTTTGCTGTTGGTCACGTGATCCGGGCAGATCAGGATCGACGAGCGCTCGGCCAGGCCAAGGCGCTGCATGATGGGTTCGGCGAAGCGCAACGGTTTGTTGGTCACCACGCCCCAGATCAGCTTGGCGCTTTCGATATCGGCGAGCAATTCCTCGATGCCGTCGAACGGTCGGGTCAGCACCGCGCAATGTTCCTGATAGCGCTCGAGAAATTCCAGGCGCAGAGCCTCGAAGCCTTCTGCTTCCGGTTGCATGGCGAAGGTGCAGGTGACCATGGCGCGGGCGCCGCCGGAGACCTGATCGCGGATCAGCTTCTCGGCAATGGGCTCAAGGCCGCGATCGGCACGCATGGCCTGGCAGATGGCGATAAAGTCCGGGGCGCTGTCGAGCAGCGTACCGTCCATGTCGAAAAGCACTGCACGCAAACGCATCACGCCTCCTTCAGCGTCTGGACCATGTAATTGACGGCGACATCCGCTTCCAGCTTGTAGTGCTTGGTCAGTGGGTTATAGGTCAGGCCGATGATGTCCTTGACCTGCAAGCCGGCATCGCGGCTCCAGGCGCCTAGCTCGGAGGGGCGGATGAACTTCTTGAAATCGTGGGTGCCGCGGGGCAGCAGGCGCAGCAGGTATTCCGCGCCCAGTACGGCGAACAGGTAGGCCTTGGGGTTGCGGTTGATGGTGGAGAAGAACACCTGGCCGCCGGGCTTGACCAGCGCATGGCAAGCGCGGATCACCGAAGCCGGATTCGGTACATGCTCGAGCATCTCCAGGCAGGTGACCACGTCGAATTGTCCTGGCATCTCGGCGGCCAGTGCCTCGGCGGTAATCTGCCGATATTCCACCGACACGCCCGACTCCAGCTGATGCAGCTGGGCCACCGCCAGTGGCGCTTCGCCCATGTCGATGCCGGTGACGGTCGCGCCGCGTTGCGCCATCGCCTCGCTGAGGATGCCGCCACCGCAGCCGACATCGAGAATCTTCTTGCCGGCCAGGCCCACGCGTTCGTCGATCCAGTTGATACGCAGCGGATTGATGTCGTGCAACGGCTTGAATTCGCTCTCGCGATCCCACCAGCGGTGGGCGAGGGCTTCGAATTTAGCGATTTCGGCGTGGTCGACGTTGCTCATAAAAATCCCTGGATAGAACTGGAGGCGGGAAGCCTGAGGCTCGATGCGCCTATGGTGCCAGTTTCAGGTTGTGGGGTGGATGGCTGCAGGCCATTCAATGTATGTCAGTTTGTCGCACTAGTGGGTGTTGCTGGTCTTTTAGCCGCGACTGGGCAAATGAGGTGTCAGTTCATCGCGGCTAAAGCGGAGCGCCGCCCGGCCCATCCCGCGAGCCCCTTAGGCCTGTCGGGCGATCTTCGTCCCCCAGGCCTGGGCGTTGGCGATGATCCGTTGCTCGTCCAGGCGTGTCAGACGACCGCCTTCGAGCAATTGCTTGCCGCCCACCCACAGGTGCTCGACGCAGTTGCGGTTGCTGGCGTAGATCAATTGCGAAACCGGGTCGTAGATCGGCTGCTGGGCCAGGCCGGACAGGTCGAACGCCACCAGGTCGGCCGCTTTGCCGATTTCCAGCGAGCCGATTCGTGTCTCCAGGCCTAGTGCGCGCGCGCCGTTCAGGGTGGCCATGCGCAGTGCGCTATGGGCGTCCAGGGCGGTGGCTGAGCCGGCGACGGCCTTGGCCAGCAAGGCTGCCGTGCGGGTTTCGCCAAGCAGGTCCAGGTCGTTGTTGCTGGCCGCGCCATCGGTGCCGATGGCCACGTTGACCCCGGCTTGCCAGAGTTTTTCCACCGGGCAAAAGCCGCTGGCCAGCTTCAGGTTGGATTCCGGGCAGTGGATCACGCTGGTATTGCTGGCGACCAGCAGGGCGATATCGTCATCGTCGATCTGGGTCATGTGTACGGCCTGGAAGCGCGGCCCGAGCAGGCCCAGGCGAGCGAGGCGGGCCAGCGGCCGTTCGCCGTGAAGCTCAAGGCTCTGCTGCACCTCGAACGCGGTTTCCTGCACGTGCATATGGATGCCGGCATCCAGCTCTTCGGCGAGCATGCGGATATTTTCCAGCTTGTCGTCGCTCACCGTGTAGGGCGCATGCGGGCCGAAAGCCACCGTCAGGCGCGGGTGGTGTTTGAGGTCGTCGAACAGGCCGAGGCCCTTGCGCAACGCTTCGCCTGCATCGAGGGCGCCGGGAATCGGGAAGTCCAGCACCGGGATGCTGATCTGCGCCCGGATACCGCTCTTGTGCACCAGTTCGCAGGCCACCTCGGGGAAGAAGTACATGTCGGCGAAACAGCTGACGCCACTCTTGAGCTGTTCGGCGATGGCCAGCTCGGTGCCGTCCTGGACGAACTGCTCGTTGACCCATTTGGCCTCGGCCGGCCAGATGTGCTGCTCCAGCCAGGTCATCAAGGGTAGGTCGTCGGCCAGACCGCGGAACAGGGTCATCGCGGCATGCCCGTGGGCATTGACCAGGCCGGGCGTGAGCAGGCGTCCGGGCAGTTCGCGCACCTCCAGGGCCGCATGCTGGAGGGCTTCGGCGCGTGGTGCGATCAACGCAATGCGGCCATCACGAATGCCCAGGCCATGCTCTTTCAGCACCACGCCTGCAGGTTCGACCGGCACCAGCCAGGTGGGCAGCAGGAGTAGGTCGAGGGGGGCTTCGGGCATAGTGGTGGTTCCGCTGCTGGTAAAATCACGCAGTTTATAGGGGAACGCCGTGCGCTAGAAGTCGCGTGATTGCATGCCGCCGGCTGATTGGCGTTTCCGTTCGCGTACCGCCGAGCAATCGGCGGACGGCATCTACAGGTATACTTATCGGCTTTTTCCGGTGGAGGTATGTCATGCGCGAGCAATTGCTGGCAGCAGAGAAGGTCAGGGCCATCGAGTGGCGGGCTGGCGCGCTGCATCTGCTCGACCAGCGCGCACTGCCCTTCGAGGAAACCTGGTGCAGGTACGATTCCGCCGCGGGCGTCGCCCAGGCCATTCGCGACATGGTTGTGCGTGGTGCACCGGCCATCGGCATCGCCGCAGCTTATGCGGTGGTACTGGCCGCCACTGCACGCCTGGCCGCGGGCGGTGACTGGCGTCTGGCGTTGCAGGACGATTTCGCCTTGCTGGCCGACTCCCGACCCACGGCGGTCAACCTGTTCTGGGCGTTGAATCGCATGCGCGAGCGACTGGCGCGGATCAAGGATGGTGACGAGCCGCTGGCGGTGCTGGAGGCCGAGGCCGTGGGCATTCATCAGAGCGATCGCGAGGCCAATCTGACCATGGCGCAGCTTGGCGTCGAGCTGATTCGCAGGCATCAGGGCAACGCCCAGAACATTCTGACCCATTGCAATGCTGGCGCTTTGGCCACGGGCGGATTCGGCACTGCGCTGGGGGTGATTCGCGCAGCCTATCTCGACGGCTTGGTCGAGCGAGTTTACGCCGATGAAACCCGTCCCTGGCTGCAAGGCTCGCGCCTTACGGCCTGGGAACTGAGCGGAGACGGTATTCCGGTGACCGTGAATGCCGACTCGGCCGCTGCGCACCTGATGAAAACCCGTGGTATCACCTGGGTCGTGGTCGGCGCCGACCGCATCACTGCCAATGGCGATGTGGCGAACAAAATCGGTACCTATCAGCTGGCGGTCAGCGCCATGCACCACGGCGTGCGCTTTATGGTGGTGGCGCCCAGTTCGACCATCGATATGACGCTGGAAAGCGGAGAGGACATTCCTATTGAGGAGCGTGCCGGTAGCGAATTGCTGACGCTCAACGGGATGCCGGTGGCTGGCGGTGTCGAGGCGCTCAACCCGGTATTCGATGTCACTCCGGCTGACCTGATTGATTTTCTGGTGACCGAGAAGGGCGTGGTCGAACGCCCGGACCTGGCGAAAATGACCCAGCTGATGTGCCGCAAGCGTCTGCATTGAGCCTGCTGCCTGTCTGTAGGAGGGGGCGGCGTTCCGCGGCCCTCGGGGCGAAGCTTTCGCCGGTGCCGGTCAGCCTGAAATCGTCTCTCTGCAGCGCCGCATCTGCCCAGGCGATTAAGGTCGCCAGGGGATAGGTGCGCGGCGGTGATTATGGTAAGCTCCCGCGGTTTTCAGGGTGCCCATTGCTGGGCATCTCAACTGCGCAGTTACATGGCATAACTCATTGATTTGTCGTGAGTCGTCGCTGACCTGAAGTCGCGACGACGGGCTTTGCAACGTTCAGGATGGGCGCTGCGGGGCTTCACTAGAAAAAGGAATCAGGCTACTCATGGGCGAACTGGCCAAAGAAATCCTCCCGGTCAATATTGAAGACGAACTCAAGCAGTCTTACCTCGATTACGCGATGAGCGTAATCGTCGGGCGAGCCCTGCCGGATGCGCGCGACGGCTTGAAGCCCGTGCACCGTCGGGTGCTCTTCGCGATGAGCGAGTTGGGCAACGACTGGAACAAGGCTTACAAGAAGTCTGCCCGTGTGGTCGGTGACGTCATCGGTAAATATCACCCGCACGGCGATACCGCGGTCTACGACACCATTGTGCGTATGGCGCAGCCGTTCTCCCTGCGTTACCTGCTGGTCGATGGCCAGGGCAACTTCGGTTCGGTGGACGGCGACAACGCCGCGGCCATGCGATACACCGAAGTGCGCATGACCAAGCTGGCCCATGAGTTGCTGGCCGACCTGCACAAGGAAACCGTCGACTGGGTGCCGAACTACGACGGCACCGAAATGATCCCGGCGGTAATGCCGACCAAGATCCCCAACCTGCTGGTCAACGGTTCCAGCGGTATCGCCGTGGGCATGGCGACCAACATCCCGCCGCACAACCTCACCGAGGTGATCAACGGCTGTCTGGCCCTGATCGATACTCCCGAGCTGACGGTCGATGAGCTGATGCAGCACATCCCGGGGCCGGACTTCCCGACGGCGGCGATCATCAATGGCCGTGCCGGCATCATCGAGGCTTATCGCACTGGTCGTGGGCGCATCTACATGCGTGCCCGCGCGATTATCGAAGACATCGATAAGGTCGGCGGCCGGCAGCAGATCGTCGTTACCGAACTGCCTTACCAGCTGAACAAGGCGCGGCTGATCGAGAAGATCGCCGAGCTGGTGAAAGAGAAGAAGCTCGAAGGCATCACCGAACTGCGCGACGAGTCCGACAAGGACGGCATGCGCGTGGTCATCGAATTGCGCCGCGGCGAAGTGCCGGAGGTGGTGCTCAACAACCTCTACGCGCAAACCCAGATGCAGAGCGTCTTCGGCATCAACGTCGTGGCCCTGATCGACGGCCAGCCGAAGGTCCTCAACCTCAAGGACATGCTCGAAGCCTTTATCCTGCACCGCCGTGAAGTGGTGACCCGGCGTACGGTGTTCGAGCTGCGTAAGGCCCGCGAGCGTGGCCATATCCTCGAAGGCCAGGCCGTAGCGCTGTCCAACATTGATCCGGTAATCGCGCTGATCAAGGCCTCGCCGACTCCGGCCGAAGCCAAGGAAGCGCTGATCTCCACCGCTTGGGAATCGACCGCGGTGGAAGCCATGGTCGAGCGCGCTGGCGCCGACTCCTGCCGCCCGGAGAACCTCGATCCGCAATTCGGTCTGCGCGACGGCAAGTACTACCTGTCGCCGGAACAGGCCCAGGCCATTCTCGAGCTGCGCCTGCACCGCCTGACCGGTCTGGAGCACGAGAAGCTGCTGGCCGAGTACCAGGAAATTCTGCTGCAGATCGGCGAGTTGATCCGCATCCTCACCAGCGCCGTGCGCCTGATGGAAGTGATCCGCGAAGAACTCGAAAGCGTCAAGGCCGAGTTCGGCGATGCGCGCCGCACCGAGATTCTCGATGCGCGTCTGGATCTGACCCTGGGCGACCTGATCACCGAGGAAGAGCGGGTGGTGACCATCTCCCACACCGGCTACGCCAAATCGCAGCCGCTGTCCGCCTATCAGGCGCAGCGCCGCGGCGGTAAGGGCAAATCGGCGACCGGGATCAAGGACGAGGATTACATCGCGCACCTGTTGGTCGCCAACAGCCATTCCACGCTGTTGCTGTTCTCCAGCAAGGGCAAGGTTTACTGGCTGAAGACCTACGAGATTCCCGAAGCCTCTCGCGCCGCCCGCGGTCGTCCGCTGGTCAACCTGCTGCCGCTGGATGAGGGTGAATACATCACCACCATGCTGCAGATCGACCTGGAAGCCTTGCAGCAGAGCGCCGGCGACGATGAAGAGCTGGACGACGCCGATGACGCGGTGATCGAAGGCGAAGTGGTCGAGGCCGAGGACGTGACCGAAGCCGAAGAAGCTGACGGTGATACCGCGGAGCTGGTGGCCGAAGCCACCGGTGCCTACATCTTTATGGCTACCGCGTTCGGTACCGTGAAGCGCGCCCCGCTGGCGCAATTCAGCCGCCCGCGTTCCAGCGGCCTGATCGCCCTGAAACTGAAGGAAGGCGACACCCTGATCGCCGCCGCCATCACCGATGGCTCCAAGGAAGTCATGCTGTTCTCCGAGGCTGGCAAGGTGATTCGTTTCGCCGAGAACGCCGTGAAGGTGCGCAACCGGGTCGCGGGTGGTATTCGCGGCATGAAGCTCGGCAAGGGCAAGCAGTTGATCTCCATGTTGATTCCCGAGTCGGGGGCGCAGATTCTCACTGCTTCCGAGCGCGGTTTCGGCAAGCGCACGCCGCTGAGCAAGTTCCCCCGTCGCGGACGTGGCGGCCAGGGTGTGATCGCCATGGTCAGCAACGAGCGTAACGGTAAGCTGGTCGGCGCCGTGCAGGTGCTCGACGGCGAGGAAATCATGCTGATTTCCGATCAGGGCACGCTGGTACGTACCCGGGTTGGCGAAGTTTCCAGTCTCGGCCGAAACACCCAGGGCGTGACCCTGATCAAGCTGGCCAAGGACGAGAAGCTGGTCGGCCTCGAGCGCGTGCAGGAGCCGTCCGAAGAGGAAGGTGACGAGTTGCTTGAAGGCGAAGAAGGGGTTGTCGGTACTGTTGGCGAGGCGGCCGATGCATCCGCTGCCGTCGACGATAGTCCGGCCGGCGAAGAGTGACCTGTCCGGGCGAGGGCTGACCTCGCCCGCAGCAGCCTAGGATCTGGCGGCTGATCCAAGATCGGCCGCCCACCATTTTTAGCGAGAGTGGATGTGAGCAAGCGAGCCTTTAACTTCTGCGCCGGCCCGGCCGCGCTTCCTGAAGCTGTTCTGCAACGCGCCCAGGCGGAGCTCCTCGACTGGCAGGGTAAAGGCCTGTCCGTCATGGAAATGAGCCACCGCAGCGACGAGTACACCGCCATCGCCGAGAAGGCCGAGCAGGATCTGCGCGACCTGCTGAGCATTCCCTCGAACTACAAGGTGCTGTTCTTGCAGGGCGGCGCCAGTCAGCAGTTCGCCGAGATTCCGCTTAACCTGCTGCCCGAAGACGGCGTCGCCGACTATATCGATACCGGTATCTGGTCGAAGAAAAGCATCGAGGAAGCGAAGCGCTATGGCCGCGTCAATGTCGCCGCCAGCGCAAAGCCCTACGATTACTTCGCGATTCCCGGGCAGAACGATTGGCAGCTGTCGAAGAATGCCGCCTACCTGCATTACGCCAGCAACGAAACCATCGGCGGCCTGCAATTCGACTGGATTCCCGAGGTCGGCGACGTACCGCTGGTGACGGACATGTCTTCGGACATTCTCTCGCGGCCACTGGACGTCTCGAGGTTCGGCCTGATCTACGCCGGTGCGCAGAAGAATATCGGCCCGTCCGGTCTGGTCGTGGTGATCGTCCGTGAGGATCTGCTCGGTCGCGCTCGCAGCGTTTGCCCTACCATGCTCAACTACAAGATCGCCGCCGACAACGGCTCGATGTACAACACCCCGGCGACCTTCTCCTGGTACCTCTCCGGCCTGGTCTTCGAGTGGCTGAAAGAGCAGGGCGGCGTCGAGGCGATGGAGCAGCGCAATCGCGCCAAGAAAGAGTTGCTGTATGGCGCCATCGACAGCAGCGAGCTGTACAGCAACCCGATCGCGATCAATGCCCGCTCCTGGATGAACGTACCGTTCCGCCTGGCCGATGAGCGTCTGGACAAGCCGTTCCTGGCCGGCGCCGACGCCCGCGGCCTGCTCAATCTCAAGGGCCATCGCTCGGTCGGCGGCATGCGTGCCTCGATCTACAACGCCGTGGGCCTGGATGCCGTCGAGGCGCTGGTGGCCTATATGGCGGAATTCGAGAAGGAGCACGGCTGATGGCGGAAGCAATCACCGAGCAGGAGCTGCAAGCGCTGCGCCTGCGCATCGACAACCTCGATGAGCGCATTCTCGAGCTGATCAGCGACCGTGCGCGCTGCGCCGAGGAAGTGGCGCGGGTAAAGATGAAGGCGTTGCCGGAAGGCGAAAAGCCGGTGTTCTATCGCCCAGAGCGCGAAGCCCAGGTGCTCAAGCGCATCATGGAGCGCAATCAGGGGCCGCTGGGCAACGAGGAAATGGCGCGGTTGTTCCGCGAAATCATGTCGTCCTGCCTGGCCCTGGAAAACCCGCTGCGTGTCGCTTACCTGGGCCCGGAAGGTACCTTCACCCAGGCTGCGGCGATGAAGCACTTCGGTCACGCGGTGATCAGTCAGCCAATGGCCGCGATCGACGAAGTATTCCGCGAAGTGGCGGCGGGAGCGGTGAATTTCGGCGTGGTGCCGGTGGAAAACTCCACCGAAGGCGCGGTCAACCACACCCTCGACAGCTTCCTCGAACACGATATGGTGATTTGCGGCGAAGTCGAGCTGCGCATTCACCACCATCTGTTGGTCGGCGAAACCACCAAGGTCGACAAGATCACCCGTATCTACTCCCATGCCCAGTCCTTGGCCCAGTGCCGCAAATGGCTGGATGCGCACTACCCGAACGTCGAGCGCGTGGCGGTATCGAGCAACGCCGATGCGGCCAAACGGGTCAAGAGCGAGTGGAACAGCGCGGCGATCGCTGGCGACATGGCGGCCGGTCTCTATGGCCTGAGCAAGATCGCGGAAAAGATCGAAGACCGCCCGGACAACTCCACGCGCTTCCTGATTATCGGCAGCCAGGAAGTGCCGCCGACCGGCGACGACAAAACCTCGATCATCGTTTCCATGCGCAACAAGCCCGGTGCGCTGCACGAATTGCTGGTGCCTTTCCACAACAACGGCATCGACCTGACCCGCATCGAAACCCGCCCCTCGCGCAGTGGTAAGTGGACCTACGTGTTCTTCATCGACTTCGTCGGCCACCACCGCGACCCGTTGATCAAGGACGTGCTGGAAAAACTCAATCAGGAAGCCGTGGCGCTGAAAGTGCTGGGGTCGTATCCGAAGGCGGTACTTTAAACAGCAGCGGCAAGCTGCAAGCCACAAGCTGCAAGCGGATCGACGTGCGGCTTCTGACTTGTGGCTTGTAGCTCGAGGCTTGTAGCTATGACCTGTGATTTCATCGCCCTGGCTCAGCCAGGCGTACAAAAGCTGTCGCCCTATGTGCCGGGTAAGCCGGTGGACGAGTTGGCCCGTGAGCTGGATCTGGATCCGGCAACCATCGTCAAGCTGGCCAGCAACGAAAACCCGCTGGGCCCCAGCCCCAAGGCGCTGGAGGCGATTCGTGCGGAACTGGACGAACTGACCCGCTATCCCGATGGCAATGGTTTCGCCCTGAAAAGCCTGTTGGCCGAGCGCTGTGGCGTGCAGGTCAATCAAGTCACCCTGGGTAACGGTTCCAACGATATCCTCGAGCTGGTCGCCCGCGCCTATTTGGCGCCCGGTTTGAATGCGGTATTCAGCGAGCACGCCTTTGCCGTTTACCCGATCGCCACCCAGGCGGTGGGGGCTCAGAGCAAGGTGGTGCCGGCCAAGGACTTCGGTCATGACCTGGAGGCCATGCTCGCTACGATAGACGCCAATACCCGGGTGGTATTCATCGCCAATCCGAACAACCCGACCGGTACCTGGTTCGGTCCCCAAGCGCTTGCGGATTTCCTCGCTCGGGTACCCGAAGATGTATTGGTGGTGCTGGACGAGGCTTATATCGAATATGCCGCAGGTGACGAGTTGCCGAATGGTCTCGATTACCTGGCTGCACATGCGAATCTGTTGGTCTCGCGGACTTTTTCCAAGGCCTATGGTTTGGCGGCATTGCGTGTTGGTTATGGCATCAGTTCGGCGCAAATCGCCGATGTGCTCAATCGCGTACGGCAACCGTTCAACGTCAATAGCCTGGCCTTGGCGGCGGCGTGTGCGGCGTTCGACGATGCCGACTACCTGGCGCAGAGCCGCCGGATCAACAGTGCCGGCATGCTGCAGCTGGAAGACGGGTTTCGTGCGCTGGGCCTGAGCTGGATTCCATCCAAGGGCAACTTTATCGCGGTCGACCTGGGGCGTGAGTCCATGCCCGTTTACCAGGGCCTGCTGCGCGAAGGCGTGATCGTCCGGCCGGTGGCCAACTATGGCATGCCGACTCATCTGCGGATTTCCATTGGCTTGCCACAAGAGAACGCCCGCTTTCTCGAGGCCCTGGCCAAGGTGCTGGGCGCGTGAGTAATTCCAAGCCGGTTGCTACGCCGTTGGTCGGCACCCTGGTGGTGGTCGGTCTGGGGTTGATCGGCGGCTCATTCGCCAAAGGGCTGCGCGAACGTGGCTTGTGCCGTGAAGTGGTGGGTGTCGATCTGGACCCCCAGTCGCGGCGTCTGGCCGTGGAGTTGGGTGTAGTCGATCGCTGCGAGGAGAACCTGGCCGACGCCTGCAAGGGCGCCGAGCTGATCCAGTTGGCGGTACCGATTCTGGCCATGGAAAAGCTTCTCGGCGAACTGGCCAAGCTCGAACTGGGCGATGCGGTACTCACCGATGTCGGCAGCGCCAAGGGCAACGTGGTGCGCGCTGCGCGCCTGGCCTTCGGCGAGATGCCGGCACGCTTCGTCCCGGGCCACCCGATTGCCGGTTCCGAGCAAAGCGGGGTGGAAGCATCGAACCCCGATCTGTTCCGTCGTCATAAGGTGATTCTGACGCCGCTGGAGCAGACGAACCCTCAGGCCCTGCAACTGGTCGATAGCCTATGGCGTGAGTTGGGGGCGGACGTCGAGCATATGCAGGTCGAGCACCATGATCAGGTACTCGCCGCCACCAGTCATCTGCCGCATCTGCTGGCTTTTGGTCTGGTCGACTCGTTGGCCAAGCGCAGCGAGAATCTGGAAATCTTTCGTTATGCCGCCGGCGGCTTTCGCGATTTTACGCGGATCGCCGGCAGCGACCCGGTGATGTGGCACGACATCTTTCTCGCCAACCGCGAGGCTGTGCTGCACACCCTGGATTTATTTCGCGGCGACCTCGACGCTTTGCGCGACGCGGTCGACGCCGGGGATGGGCATCAGTTGTTGGGCGTGTTCACCCGCGCCCGCGTGGCCCGCGAACATTTCAGCAAAATTTTGGCCCGCAGGGCCTATGTGGACGCTATGCACTCGAACGATCTGATTTTTCTGGCCAATCCAGGCGGCAAGCTGTCCGGGCGCATCCGCGTTCCGGGCGACAAATCCATCTCCCACCGCTCGATCATGCTCGGCTCCCTCGCCGAAGGTACGACCGAGGTGGAAGGTTTCCTCGAGGGCGAGGATGCCCTGGCGACTCTGCAGGCGTTTCGCGATATGGGGGTGGTCATCGAAGGCCCGCACCATGGTCGCGTGACCATTCACGGTGTTGGTCTGCATGGCTTGCAGGCGCCGCCCGGTCCGATCTACCTGGGCAATTCCGGCACCTCGATGCGCCTGCTCAGCGGCTTGCTCGCCGCGCAACCGTTCGACGTGACCCTGACCGGCGACGCCTCGCTGTCCAAGCGTCCGATGAATCGTGTGGCCAAGCCGTTGCGTGAAATGGGTGCCGTGATCGAGACCGCCCCCGAAGGGCGTCCGCCGTTGACCATTCGCGGTGGCCAGCGCCTGACCGGAATGCATTATGAAATGCCTATGGCCAGTGCCCAGGTCAAATCCTGTCTGCTGCTGGCTGGGTTGTATGCCGCTGGCGAAACTTCGGTCACCGAGCCTGCGCCGACCCGCGACCACACCGAGCGCATGCTGCGTGGCTTCGGCTATCCAGTGACGGTGGACGGCAGCACTGCCTGTGTCGAGTCCGGCCACAAGCTCAAGGCCAGCCATATCGAAGTGCCGGCCGATATCTCCTCGGCGGCATTCTTCCTGGTCGCCGGCAGCATTGCCGAAGACTCCGAGCTGGTGCTGGAGCACGTCGGCATCAACCCGACCCGTACCGGGGTGATCGATATCCTCAGGCTGATGGGCGGTGATATCACCCTGGAAAACCAGCGTGAGGTGGGCGGCGAACCGGTCGCGGATATCCGCGTTCGTAGCGCCAAGCTCAAAGGTATTGATATACCCGAGGATCTGGTGCCGTTGGCGATCGACGAATTCCCCGTGTTGTTCGTCGCCGCGTCAGTCGCCTCCGGTCGCACCGTACTGCGCGGCGCGGAAGAACTGCGGGTGAAAGAGTCCGACCGCATTCAAGTGATGGCCGATGGTTTGATCGCATTGGGCGTCAAGGCCGAGCCGACCCCGGACGGTATTGTCATCGAGGGCGGCAGCATTGGCGGTGGTGAGGTGTGGAGCCACGGCGATCACCGTATCGCCATGGCTTTCAGTGTGGCTTCGCTGCGCGCTACGGCACCGATCCGTATCCACGACTGTGCCAACGTCGCCACCTCGTTCCCCAACTTCCTGGCCCTGGCGGCGCAGGTCGGGATGCGCGTGGCGGAGGAGGGCAAGTCATGACGGCGTTGGCGGCGGTAATCACCATCGACGGGCCCAGCGGCTCGGGCAAGGGCACTATTGCCGGTCTATTGGCCAAGCAGTTGGGTTGGAATCTGCTGGATTCCGGCGCCCTCTATCGGCTGCTGGCGTTCGCCGCGCGCAATCATGGCGTCGACCTGACGAATGAAGAGGCTTTGAAGCTGCTGGCCGCTCATCTGGATGTGCAGTTTATTGCCGCCGAGGCTGGCCAGGGTCAGAAGATCATTCTCGAGGGCGAAGAGGTCACGGACGCCATCCGCAATGAATACGTCGGCGCTGGCGCCTCGCAAGTCGCCTCCCTGCCGGCTGTACGCGAAGCACTGCTGCAGCGCCAGCGGGCGTTTCGCGAGATGCCTGGCCTGGTTGCCGATGGCCGCGACATGGGTACGGTGGTATTCCCCGAGGCACCGCTGAAGGTCTTCCTTACCGCGAGCGCCGAGGAGCGCGCACAGCGGCGCTACTTGCAGTTGAAGGCCAAGGGCGATGATGTTAACCTTGCGAGTCTTCTTGAAGAGATTCGGGCGCGCGATGAGCGTGATACCCAGCGCGCAGTGGCCCCGTTAAAGCCGGCGGTCGATGCGATACAGCTGGATTCCACCGAACTCTCCATCGAGCAAGTAATGGAACGAGTTCTGAGTGAGGTCGCCCTTCGCGATCTGGCCGGATGACAAGAGCCACGGCTGCTTAAGCCGACCGGCTCGCAAGGAGGCATGCGGGAGACCAGTCCTAGTCCCGTACGCCTCTTCTTATATGAACGTACCCACATTGTCTGGAGTGTGGTTTGGGCAGATTCCCTGCCCTGAATCAACAGGAATCAACATGAGCGAAAGCTTTGCAGAACTGTTTGAAGAAAGCCTAAAAACCCTGAATCTTCAGGCTGGCTCGATCATCACCGCAATTATCGTCGATATCGATTACCAAGCTGGTTGGGTAACCGTTCACGCTGGTTTGAAGTCCGAAGGCCTCATCCCGCTCGAGCAGTTCCACAACGACGCTGGTGAGCTGACCATCAAGGTCGGTGATGAAGTTCACGTGGCGCTGGACGCGGTTGAAGATGGCTTTGGTGAAACCAAGTTGTCCCGCGAAAAAGCCAAGCGCGCCGAGTGCTGGATCGTTCTGGAAGCAGCTTTCGCCGCTGAGGAAGTGGTTACGGGCGTTATCAACGGTAAGGTTAAGGGCGGCTTCACTGTCGACGTTAACGGCATCCGTGCGTTCCTCCCAGGTTCCTTGGTCGATGTCCGTCCGGTGCGTGATACCACTCACCTGGAAGGCAAAGAACTCGAATTCAAAGTTATCAAGCTCGACCAGAAGCGCAACAACGTTGTCGTTTCCCGCCGCAGCGTGCTGGAAGCCGAGAACAGCGCCGAGCGCGAAGCTCTGCTGGAATCCCTGCAGGAAGGTCAGCAAGTCAAAGGTATTGTCAAGAACCTCACCGACTACGGCGCGTTCGTGGATCTGGGTGGTGTCGACGGCCTGCTGCACATCACCGACATGGCTTGGAAGCGCATCAAGCATCCGTCGGAAATCGTCAACGTTGGCGATGAAATCGATGTCAAGATCCTCAAGTACGATCGCGAGCGCAATCGTGTTTCCCTGGGCCTCAAGCAGCTGGGCGAAGACCCATGGGTTGCTATCAAGGCGCGTTACCCGGAAAGCACCCGCGTTACTGCACGCGTAACCAACCTGACCGACTACGGCTGCTTCGCAGAGCTGGAAGAAGGCGTGGAAGGCCTGGTGCACGTATCCGAAATGGATTGGACCAACAAGAACATCCACCCGTCCAAAGTCGTTAACGTCGGCGACGAAGTGGAAGTCATGGTTCTGGATATCGACGAAGAGCGTCGTCGTATCTCCCTGGGTATCAAGCAGTGCAAGACCAATCCGTGGGAAGACTTCTCCGGCCAGTTCAACAAGGGCGACAAGATCTCCGGCACCATCAAGTCGATCACCGATTTCGGTATCTTCATTGGTCTGGATGGCGGCATCGACGGCCTCGTTCACCTGTCCGACATCTCCTGGAACGAAGTAGGCGAAGAAGCTGTACGTCGCTTCAAGAAAGGCGATGAGCTGGAAACCGTTATCCTCTCCGTTGATCCGGAGCGTGAGCGCATTTCCCTCGGCATCAAGCAACTGGAAGAAGATCCGTTCTCCGACTACGTTGCTGTCAACGATAAAGGCACCATCGTTCGCGGTACCGTTAAAGAAGTTGACGCCAAGGGCGCCATCATCACCCTGGCCGACGGCATCGAAGCCACTCTGAAAGCCTCCGAAATCAGCCGTGACCGCGTTGAAGACGCGCGCAACGTGCTGAAAGAAGGCGAAGAAGTCGAAGCCAAGATCATCAGCGTCGATCGTAAGAGCCGCGTAATCAGCTTGTCGATCAAGTCGAAAGACGTTGAAGACGAAAAAGAAGCCATCAAAGAAATGCGCAAGCAGGAAGTTGAAACTGCTGGTCCGACCACCATTGGTGATCTGATCCGTGCGCAAATGGAAAACCAGAACTAAGTTCAGGTAATCCAGAAAAAGGGCGACTTCGGTCGCCCTTTTTTGTGTCTGCTTAAAAGTATCCTTAGCCAGGTTGTGGCGCCGGGCGGTTACGCACAAGCCTGTGGGGGGCTTTATTGTCTGTCGGGTTAAAGCTCCTCCCGTGGTGCGTGACGGGCGCTACGCTTGCTGTACATAGAGTCTGTGGGAGGCGCTTTAGCGGCGAAGAAAACTGGTGACCAATGCATTCCTTGAAAGACTTGGCCGGCACTTGAGTTGTCTATGAGTTTTCAGGCTGTTCAAAACTGACTCAGCATGCTAAAACCGTTCTATCTAGTGATCTAGCTGCTTGAAAAAGAAGGGAAAACCATGACCAAGTCAGAGTTGATCGAGCGCATCGTCACCCATCAGGGGCAGCTCTCATCCAAGGATGTTGAGCTGGCCATCAAGACCATGCTGGAGCAAATGTCCCAGGCATTGTCGACCGGCGATCGCATCGAAATTCGTGGCTTTGGCAGCTTCTCGTTGCACTACCGCGCACCGCGTGTAGGGCGTAACCCGAAAACCGGCGACTCGGTTCGCCTTGATGGCAAATTCGTGCCTCACTTCAAACCCGGCAAAGAATTGCGCGATCGGGTCAATGAAGACGAGTAGGGCATCGTTTAGTCCATAGCCATAACGATGTAATAGGCACTCTCTGCTGACTAGCTCCCCCCCCTCAGGCGCAAGGCCCGCTCAATGTATTGGGCTGGTTGCAGCGTCATCGCTCCATGCATTGCCTCCTTCCAGCCCAGCGGATGTCTGTGCCTTGGTCATAGGTTGCGGGCTCAAATAGCGATCCGAAAAACTAATTACTAATTTGTGCTGCTATGAGCAAATTATCCAGTCTGGGGAACGTTTAAAGAAAAAAGCTGCCAGATCAATGCATCATATGGACGTGTGCTTTGCCGGCTATTCCGTGCACTGGGCGCATGATGTGAACGCTACGCTGAGGGACGAGCGATAGAAGACTATCCTGTGGAGCCCTCCGTTTATGCAAGATCAATCCCCGCGCCCTATCCCTGACGACGAGATCGATCTACTTGCGCTGATTCATACCCTGTTTCGACAAAAGTATCTGATCCTGGCCGTTGCCGGTTTGGTCACCCTGATCGCTGCTGTCTATGCCTTTCTGGCAACCCCTTATTACCAGGTCCAGAGTGTATTGCGCCCTGTGGATCAAGGCAGCCTGGATGAGTTGAATGGCACTGGCGTCTACCAGCTGACCCCGGCAGAAGCGCTGACTCGCATAGGCGCCGGGCTCTCTTCTTATGAAAACCGTCTTGCCTTTTTTCGTGATAATCAGGCGCTTTTCGATGGCCTGACTGTCCCGGGGCGTTCGTTGGAGCAAGTGTTCGAAGAATTCAATCGTTCGGCATTTAGCATGCTGCAGGTCGATCCGAAAAAGCCGGATAGGTTAAGCGAGTTTGTCGGCCTATCGCTGACGTACCCTGCTGATGTGGAAGGGGTTGCAGTGGTTAACGGGCTGGTCAACTTCGTGCTGGAGGCTGAGCGGGAGCGGATAGCTTCCGACCTGGAGGTATTGATTGCAAATCGCTTATTCGGCATCGAGCAAAAAATCGCGGCAGCCCGTGCTCGCTACGAAGCAAACAAGCAGGCGCAGATCGCCACCTTGCAGGAGCAACATGCTCTGCAGCGCGCCCAGTTGCAGGATGAGTTGAGTGTTTTGCGCAACGAACTGAAAACACGGCGCGAGTACCGTATTAAAAGCCTTACAGAGGCGATTCAAATTGCCAAGGCCTTGGGCATCAATACCCCCACGACGCCTTCGGCCATGGCGGGTGCTCAACGGCAAGGGCAGGTGGTGCTTACTGAGGTCAACAGCCAGGAAGTCCCCCTTTATTTCATGGGGGTTGATGCCTTGGAAGCCGAGCGGGACGCACTGAATGCACGTCGATCGGACGATTTCAGTGAGCCGCGGATCGCTGAGATCGAGAAGCAGCTGACGTTGCTCGACCACAACCGCCAGGTCGAAATACTTGAGGCGCGTCAGAACGAAGATTTATACCTAAAGGATCTTGCTGAGTGGCGCCAGGAGGCGGCTCAGCTGAAAGGGATCAGGTTCGATACCGACGGCCTGCGGCTGGCCAGGCTTGATCAGCAAGCACTCGAGCCGCTTGCTGCGATCAAGCCGAAGAAGGTGTTGATCATTGCGTTGGGGATGGTTCTTGGTCTAATGGCTGGCATGTTCATCGCGTTGCTACGCAATCTGATGCGGCCAGAGCAGAGCCGGGCTGATCAGGGGCGGTATCCTGCCGGCATAAGGGCGGTGGCGGCCGAGGAGCACCTGAGATCTTATTCTTTTGAAGAAGCGCGAAGCGAAAGATGATAGATGTGGCTGTGGTGCCCGTTATCTCTCCTGCGTGCGCGTTCACTTGTAGGGGGCAGGCAGTGTTCGGGGCGCGCTTTTCGCTGTATCGGTCAAGCTATACGCGGAACAGTCTTGCAGGCGTTATTCGCCGCGACTCACGCCTCCTGCGGATCGCAGGCAATTCGTGTGTACTGCGGCACTTGATGGTTAGATGGCCATCGTTTTAGCAAGCCAGCCGGCATTGCTTGGATGGTCCTTGTCAATATCGCTTTGCGCTCAAAGAGTGATGGGGGTCACAGGGCTTCCGTCTATCCGCCCGCGGATAAAGAAAGAAGTCAAGGCTTGTATTGTTTCCAGTCACTGGCACAATGCGGCGCAATCATTATTGTCGACATCGGGGCGTTCCATTCATGCCATATGCATCTGGCGACGAGTGGATATTTGCTCTTGTGGCTGGCTCGTTGGCGCGTTAGGGCGCTTTTTTCCGAAGACGGATCTTTATCGTGAATGCAGTTTCCTCCGCGGTGCAACAAACCGCTGCTGATGAAATCGATCTAGCGGCACTCTTTCAGGCCCTGTGGGCGCAAAAAGTGCTGATCGTTCTGGCGACGCTGCTGGTTGGCATGCTGGCATTGGCGTACGCCTTTCTCGCTACCCCTGAATATCAGGTGCAAAGCGTATTGCGGCCCGCGGCGATCAGGGATCTTGATGCATTGAACCGCACCGATATCTATGAGCTTACGCCAGAGCAGGCCATGCAACGCGTCGGCGCCAGTCTGGATTCCTATGACAGCCGGTTGGAGTTTTTTCGCGCCCATCAGGGATTGTTCGAGGCATTGCGCCAGCCCAACCGTACTCTCGAGCAAGCGTTTGAAAGCTTTAATAAAGAAGCCTTCAAGATGCTCCAGGCCGACCCGAAAAAAACTGACAACCTCAGCGCCTATGTCGGTATACAGCTGACCTATCCGCAGGATGTCGATGGCGTCGCTCTGGTCAATGGCTTGGTCGACTATGTGCTTCAGCGCGAGCGTGAACGCATTGCCGATGATCTGACGGTTGTGATTCAGAACCGCCTTAACCAACTCGATTTGAAGATGGCCGCAGCCCGCGCCAGCTATGAAGCCAGCAAGGAGGCCAAGATCGCCGAGTTACAGGAGGCCGACAATCTCAAGCGTGCCGAGCTGCAGGACGAGCTCAAGGCCCTTCGGCAGCAGCTCAAGACGCGTCGCGATAACCGCATCGCGCAGCTGGACGAAGCGATTCGCATCGCCAAGGCTCTGGACATCGTCAAACCCACCACCCCGTCTTCTTTGGGGGAAGTTGACCGAGTGACCCAGGGCAGCGTAATTCGTACCGAGGTCAATAATCAGCAGATCCCGCTGTACTTTATGGGCAGCGAAGCGCTCGAGGCCGAGCGGGCTGCGCTAAGGCAGCGCCGCTCGGACGATTTTACCGAGCCACGTATCGCGCAGATCGCCAAAGAGATGCAGCTGCTGACGAACAATCGGCAGATTGAAGCGTTGAGTAAGCGCGAAAACGAAGACCTTTTTCTCAAGGACCTGGCTATCTGGCGGGAGGAAGCTGCGCGCCTGCGTAGCCTTCAAGTCGATGTCTCCAACTTGAAGCTGGTTTCAATCGACCAGGTGGCCCTGGAGCCTCTTCGCCCGATAAAACCCCAAAAAGCGCTGATCCTGGCTTTGGGGTTGGTGCTCGGCGGCATGCTCGGGGTATTTATTGCCCTGATGCGCAGCATGCTGGGTAAAAAGTCTCGCCAAAACAAACCACTCAATTGAGCTTGGCGTCTTGATCGGTCTTCTGTAAACGTTTCTCAAGCTAGACGGCCGAAACTTAATTATTTACGTAACCATAATCAGGGGTATGCGCCGGCATTATTTCATTGCCGGCCATTGTTAATGGACTAATACGGATTACACGCATGGACTACCCCGACATCCTTCATCATGGCGCCAAAGACGGCGTGACCGGCTCCTGCCATCAGTTGCTGATGGATGCCCAGCACAGCCTGCTGATCGATTGCGGTCTGTTCCAAGGCGCGGAAACATCGGGGGAGGGCAGGTCCGCAGCCGATCGCCTGGCCATCGAATTTCCCCTGGATACGATCAAGGCCCTTGTCGCTACTCACGTGCATATCGACCATGTCGGGCGTATCCCCTATCTGCTGGCCGCTGGATTCAAAGGGCCGATACTATGCAGCGAGCCCTCGGCGAAGTTGCTGCCCATTGTGCTCGAGGATGCCTTCAAGCTGGGCTTCAGCCGCGACCAGAAGCAGGTAGAGCGCTATATCAAGCTAATCGAACAGCGCATCATTGCCCTGCCGTACAAAACCTGGTTCACCCTGCATGAAACCGCACAGCTGATTTGCCGCATTCGCCTGCAGCGCGCCGGGCATATCCTCGGTTCCGCCTACGTGGAAATCGATGTGCACTACCCCGAAAGCGGCAAGACGAAACGCATCGTCTTCTCCGGCGACCTCGGCGTGCCCCATGCTCCTCTGTTACCGGCGCCAAAACCGCCATACCGTGCCGACATTCTGGTAATCGAAAGCACCTACGGCGACCGTCTGCACGAAAATCGCAAAACCCGCCGTCAGCGTTTGGAGATGGTCGTCGAACACGCGTTGGCCAACAATGGCACAGTCCTGATCCCCGCCTTCAGCATCGGTCGTACCCAAGAACTGCTCTACGAACTGGAAGACATTATCCATCGCAAAAAACTCAATACCCCTAACAAGCAGCAGGGGAGCAAAGCAGCTTTTAGTTCCCCCCTTCCCCCGGGAGAGGGGCTGGGGGCGCCCGGCGTAGGGGTGAGGGCAGGGGTTGATACCGGGCAAAAGGTCGACCCACAAAACCCCGTCAGCTCAGCAATTAACTGGCCCACACTCCCCATCATCCTGGACTCCCCGCTGGCCAGTCGTTTCACCCACCGCGATCTAAAACCCTTCTGGGACAACGAAGCGCTGCAGCGGGTAAAGCGGGGGCGTAATCCCTTGGGCTTCGAGCAGCTGCTTACAGTAGACAGCCATCAGGCGCACTTGGCTATGGTGCGCCATTCAGCGGATACCGCCCGTCCAGCCACCGTTATTGCCGGGAGTGGCATGCGCAGCAGCGGTAGAATCGTCAATTACCTGAAAGCCATGCTGCATGATCCAAGGCAGATGTCCTGTTCGTCGGTTACCAGGCTCAGGGTACGGCAGGGCGCGCCATCCAGATCTATGGCCCGCGTGGAGGCTATGTGGATCTGGATGGGGAACGTTATAAAATTGGCGCCAAAATCCATATAATGGGCGGCTATTCGGCCCATGCCGATCAAAAAGGCTTGCTGGGTTTCGTGACAGGTATGCGCGGTTGGCCTGGCCAGGTGCGTGTCGTCCATGCTGAAAGCAGTGCAAAACGCGAGTTCGCCGAACGTATCGAGGCGTCTTACCAGCTTGCAAAACGTGATATTGAGATAGTCATTCCTAGTAGCCAGGGTGGATAAAGGTTATGTCCGTTAATTGTAGTGGCGATGTCTCGTAGGGCGCGCGCCCCCAAGGCGAATGCAGCCCGCAGGGATGCCCGCTCGTTGTTGGGGGCACAGGACGCTGCCCTGAAAGTTCAGTATTGGATGATCAACACAATGGTGGCACATCACTTGGGTAAACAGGCTTTAACAGGATACTGATACGGGCATGGGGCGATACACCACAAGGTGACGCAGTTGATAGCCAAGGAACCCGCCTTTTTCGCATAGGTCTCATTCAAGCCGCAGGCTGCTGCTAATGTGGCTTCGGTGGCAAAAATGTCTTCATACTCTCTCGGGTGAGCAGGACCTGGACAAATCATGCAGCTGGCACCATTGAGCCGCTGTGAACTGGAGTTAGCTGTCGATATGGCGCGCGCTATATCGACAGGGTAGTTACCCACATGAATATGAGTACCGCGAGCACCGTTGTTACAGAGCAGGCGCCACTGTGGTATCTGGTGCACTGCAAACCCCGGCAGGATGAACGGGCAGAGGAAAATCTGCTGCGCCAAGGTTATGGCTGCTATCGCCCGCAACACAGTCGCGAGCGGATCGTACATGGCCGCAGACAAACCGTCGTTGAGTCGCTATTCCCCGGCTATCTCTTCATTCAGCTGGCAAGCGATGCTAATTGGGCGCCGCTACGTTCGACTCGCGGCGTCAATCGCGTTGTAGGCTTTGGCAGCAAGCCGCTGCCACTTGATGATGGCCTGATCGCGCATCTGCAACAACGTACGACCATAACCGCCGAGCCGGCTTTTGAAGTCGGGGACAGCGTCCGTATTACCGCAGGCGGCTTTGCCGAATTGGATGCCATTTTTATGGCCATGGAGGGCGAGCAGCGTGTGATACTGCTGCTCGATATACTTAACCGCCAACAACAGATCAGCGTGCCGCTGGAAAGCATTGTCAAGAATTGAACAGGTCTCGGCATTGGCTGAGATCAAGGCTGCAGTGCCAGTAAATTTGATGATTGTGACGTTCTCAGGGAACCAACGGTAAATCCTGGGGCGGTAGCGTGTCTGGGACCTCCACGGTGTTTGCTACGCTGCTTCTGAAGGAGGGCTGACCCCGGCGCTATGCTTATGACCTTTAAACACTTGGCGGGCAAGCTTGTACTTATACCTCGAAAACTTCGCCTATTGCGACAGTGATCCACAGGCTGCTGTCGCTAAACTGATCAGCACCCAGGGAAAGTCGCTTTCGCAACTGGTCGGCGAGCGCATGGCGGTGATTAAGGCCCCTGCGCTGTCACTATGACGAACAGAGCTCTAAGCTGGGCACCACCGTTGGCAATAGCCTGAAATATGCGGATTGGCGTATGAGCCTGCGTTCGTCGAATACGGAACCACTCCTGCGACTCAATATTGAAAGTCGGGCGAGTTCAGTATTAGTTGAGCAACAACGTGCAGTAATTGAAGGGCTAATCAACGCATGAAAATTCTTGTTACCGGTGGCGCGGGCTTTATCGGCTCGGCTGTTGTTCGTCATATCATCCGTAACACCGCTGATAGCGTTGTCAATCTCGACAAGCTCACCTACGCAGGGAATCTTGAGTCCCTGCTCGGAGTCAGCGACAGTGAGCGTTATACCTTCGAGCAGGTCGATATCTGCGACCGTGCTGAAGTTGAGCGAGTGTTCCGGGAGCATCAGCCGGACGCCGTGATGCACCTGGCTGCCGAATCCCATGTCGACCGGTCCATTGACGGGCCGGCTGCTTTTATCGAAACCAATATCGTTGGCACCTACAGCCTGCTAGAGGTTGCTCGCCATTACTGGCAAGGCCTTGATGACTCGCGCGGGGCCGGCTTCCGCTTCCACCACATCTCCACTGACGAGGTGTACGGCGATCTGGAGGATCCCGAGGAGCTGTTCACTGAAACCACGCCCTACGCGCCCAGCTCTCCGTACTCTGCGAGTAAGGCCAGCTCCGATCATCTGGTTCGCGCCTGGCGTCGCACTTACGGGTTACCGACGCTAGTTACCAACTGCTCGAACAATTACGGGCCGTATCACTTCCCCGAGAAGCTTATCCCGCTGATGATTCTCAACGCCCTGGAGGGCAAGCCGCTACCGGTGTACGGCAAAGGTGACCAGGTTCGCGATTGGCTCTATGTGGAAGACCACGCCCGGGCTCTGTACAAGGTGGTGACCGAAGGCGTGGTGGGCGAGACCTACAACATCGGCGGCCATAACGAAAAGCAGAACATCGAGGTTGTGCATACCCTCTGTGAATTACTCGATGAGTTGTGCCCCGACTCGCCGCATCGTCCGCATGCCTCACTGATCACGCACGTCCAGGATCGGCCCGGCCACGATCTGCGCTATGCCATCGACGCCAGAAAAATTCAGCAAGAACTGGGTTGGACACCAGAAGAAACCTTCGAGTCGGGTATCCGCAAGACAGTTGAGTGGTATCTCAATAACCTCGAATGGTGCCGTCGCGTACAGGACGGCAGCTATCAGCGTGAGCGCCTCGGTACTAGTGAATAAGGATTTCAAGCATATGAAAGGCATCATCCTCGCTGGCGGTTCCGGCACTCGTTTATACCCTGTCACTAAAGGCGTCTCTAAGCAGCTGTTGCCGGTCTACGACAAACCAATGGTCTATTACCCCCTGTCGGTACTGATGCTCGCCGGGATTCACGATATCCTTCTGATCAGCACCCCTGACGATATCGGTGGTTTTCAACGGCTGCTTGGTGATGGTCGTGAATTCGGCATCAAGCTTAGCTATGCAGTACAACCCAGTCCGGATGGCTTGGCACAAGCCTTCATCATTGGTGAGGAGTTCATCGGCGGTGACTCGGTGTGCCTTGTACTCGGAGACAACATCTTCTACGGCCAGGGCTTCAGCCCCATGCTGCGCGCCGCCGTCAATCGCAACCAAGGCGCTACTGTATTCGGTTATCAAGTCAAAGACCCGGAACGTTTTGGTGTGGTCGAATTCGATGACGACAAACGCGCTGTATCCATCGAGGAAAAACCGCTGAAGCCCAAATCATCCTACGCGGTCACCGGGCTGTATTTCTACGATAACGCTGTGGTAGAGATAGCCAAGCAGGTGAAACCCTCAGATCGTGGCGAGTTGGAAATCACTAGCATTAACCAAGCCTATCTTGAACGCGGCGACCTCAATGTGGAACTGCTCGGTCGTGGCTTCGCTTGGCTAGATACCGGTACACACGAAAGCCTGTTGGAGGCCGCGCACTTCGTCGAAACTATCGAGAAACGCCAAGGCTATAAAGTTGCCTGTCTAGAAGAGATTGCCTTCAACAACGGCTGGCTAACTACTGACGCCTTGCAACGAGCTGGTAAGTCCCTCAGCAAGAATAGTTACGGCCAATACCTGCTTTCAT
The DNA here is from genome assembly GCF_946885955.1 of uncultured Pseudomonas sp. Next base: position 68,244 of record NZ_CAMPHI010000006.1, on the reverse strand, counting down.
TGGTTAAGGACTCGCTATGAGCGACAAGCCGATTTTCGTTACCCAGCCCTACTTGCCGCCACTTGAAGAGTTCGTACCTTACTTAGAGAAAATCTGGGCCAGCAAAGTCCTCACCAATGGCGGGCCAATGCACCAAGATCTGGAGAAAGCACTGTGTGAATACCTTGGTGTAGAGCATATTGCCTTGTTTGCCAACGGTACGTTGGCGTTGGTCACCGCCCTGCAAGCCATGCGGATCACTGGGGAAGTGATCACGACCCCGTATTCATTTGTTGCCACTGCTCACTCCTTGCTTTGGAACGGTATCAAGCCGGTATTCGTCGACATTGACCCCAATAGCCTCAATCTCGACCCAACTAAGATTGAGGCAGCAATCACCCCGCAGACCACTGCTATCATGCCGGTACATTGCTACGGACACCGTTGTGATGTTGACGCCATCAAGAAAATTGCCGACAACTATAACCTTCGTGTGATCTACGATGCTGCCCATGCTTTTGGTGTAAAGGATGCTGGTGGAAGTATTCTGCGCCATGGCGATCTGTCCGTACTCAGCTTTCACGCCACCAAGGTATTCAATACTTTCGAGGGAGGCGCCATCGTTTGCCCTGACGCAAAAACCAAGCAGCGCATCGAACAGCTTAAGAACTTCGGCTTTATCGACGAGGTCACTGTGGTTGCGCCTGGCATCAACGGAAAGATGAGCGAGATAAACGCAGCTTTCGGACTGTTGCAACTGCAGCACATTGATCAAGCTATCGACAAGCGCCATAAGCTAGATCTGACTTATCGCGAGATGCTCAAGGGCGTAAAAGGTATTCATTGCGTGGAGGATGCCGGTGAAACCGTCGCCAATTATTCTTATTTTCCGGTTCTCGTGGGGCCAGACTACCCCCTAAGCCGTGATGAGCTTTACCAAAAGCTTAAGGATAACGATATTTTTGCCCGCCGTTATTTCTATCCATTGATTTCTGACTTTCCCATGTACCAAGGGATGCAGTCGGCTCAAAGAGATAATCTGCCGGTCGCTAGTAATACGGCCGGAAAAGTGCTGTGTTTGCCGATTTATCCGGCCATGAGTCAATCAGAGCAATACAAAATATTCGAAATAATAAGCGGCGCTGACGAGAGTCAACTGGCCCGAGTGAGTAAATGAGAAATTCTCACTTTGTTAAGTAATGTGCCAAAGTAAGTAATATAGAAGACGTTACAGCATGGAAATTTCATACCTAAGTGAGCGCATTTGTAGCAATGAAGTATTGCGAATCATCAGAGAGCAGTTGAGACGGAATTTCCGTAATAACTCGCTGGAAAAATCGCTTGAGTTACAGGGCGTATGCGATGCGCGGGCAGGAGGTAAGCACTGTATTGTGTTCGCTGCCAGTATGAGTGCGGAGGATATGGAGAAAAAACTGGAGTCATGCTTAATTCTTACTGAAGCTACGCATGTGTGCGACTCAAATAATAATATCTATTGTGTCGTAGATGATGCTAGAGCCGTTTTTATCGACCTGTTGAATATTCTGATTAATATGGTCGGTTTAAAGCCGTTTACGTCAAAGATGAGTGTGCGGCCCGGTATATCAGAAGGCGCTGTCATCGCGCCGACAGCGCTCGTAGAGAGTGATGTTGCGATCGATGATGGAGCTGTAATATCCGCAGGTTGCATTATAAAGTCTGGAACGCAAATTGGAAAAAATACTGTCATCCGTGAAAATACGGTTATCGGAATTGATGGTATTACCGTGTACAAAAGCAAGGATGGGAGACTTCTAAAGTTCCCGCATGTCTGTGGGGTTAGCATCGGCGATGATAGCGAGATCGGCGCAGGCTGTGTGATTCCTAAAGGGATCCTAACCTCTACGCTAATAGGTAGTCATGTCGTCATTGGCAACCTTTGCAACATTGGCCATGGCGCCTCGCTCTCCGACAATGTGTGGATGTCGGTGGGTACTTTGGTAGGCGGGCATACCCATATAGGAGCTAAAGCTACTATCGGCATGGGGAGCTGCATCCGGGACAACCTGATGATCGCTGAAGGCGCCTCCATCGGCATGGGTAGCGTGGTTGTCAAGGACATAGAATCGGGAGTGTCTGTGTTCGGCAACCCGGCTAAAAGAATGGCCACGCTCTCCACCGGCCCCAAACGCTGAAGGGAAAACGCATGCAAATTGAAGAAAACTTTCCACTCAAGGGGGACCGCCAATATGTGCAGGGAACCAGTATTTTTAATGCCGTCGTCAATGCTGCGAAGAGCGTGGGGCAAGTCCAGGGAAGCATAGACATTACGTTCAAGAAAATAGTCTCTAACCCTGCCTGTATCATTCAGTTGCGGGCAAGCCGGCCAGAGGATTCTTCCGTCGCCCTCATCACCGGGTTGGACGACAGCAAAACCACTTTCTGTCTTGTCCCGGCCGAAGCGATGGGGCAGGTTGCCAGAGTCCAATATGATGAGGGCGCCGTTTGCACGGGCTCAGTAATAGACGGTTGCAGCATTTCTGTAAAAAAACCGGTACACAAAGACGAGATCGAGTTGCTTGTCGCGCTTTGCAAGAAACTGCATCAAGCCTATTTTGATACAGACAAAAAATGGTTGTTCAGCCGCTACCGGGGCAGATTCCCGCTTGACCTCTCCAGCGAAGTAAAGCTTTCTATCGTGAAAAATATCGGTACCAAATTGACTTGTAGCGATGTATTTAGCGAAGGTGAAAAAGTAGGCGAAATCTTCTTCTCTTAAGCCAAGACAAAGTAGGTATTTTCGATGCACGAGCTAAAGTTTAACCTCGGTATTCAGGATGTGGCCGTCTACATTCCGCCCATAAAAATAGATAACTTGGCACAGGGGCGCCAGCACGGCACGGACAGTGATTTTGTTCTAGAGAAAATTGGTGCTCGTGAGCTTCCCAAGCTGGATGACGATGAAACCGTTACGATGGCCTGTAAACAGGCATTTGCAAGGTTGCTGAAGAAAACTACTCTCGAGTCCAGTGAGGTTGAATGCATCGTAGTTTGTACGCAAAACCCCGATAGGGGGGGAATCCCGCACACCTCCGCACTTGTCCATGCCGCCATTGGCGCCCCAGAAACCAGTGCCTGTTTTGATGTCGGCCTGGGCTGTTCTGGCTACGTTTATTGCCTGCAACTGATTAGCTCTTTCATGCAGATGCATGGGATGCGAAAGGGGTTGCTCTTCACGTGTGATCCTTACTCAAGGATTCTTGACGTGGATGATAAAAACACCAGTTTGTTGTTTGGCGATGCGGCGACAGTTACCTTGATCAGCGACAAGCCGAGGCTGGTTTCAAAAAACGTAAAATTTGCAACTCGAGGTAGTGCCGCCGAGGCGTTGACTAAAAAGAACGGCAAACTTTTCATGAACGGTAGAGCCGTTTTCAACTTTGCATTGACCGATGTGCCAAAACAAATTTCTGAACTGATCGAATGCTCCGGTTTGAATAAGGATCAAATTGATCTGTTCTTGCTGCATCAGGGTAGCAAGTTTATGCTTGAGAATACGATAAAGAGAATAGGCGGTATCGCCGACCGAGCACCGGTCGACCTGGAGCTTAGCGGCAATACGGTGTCTTCATCAATTCCGGTTTTGCTTGAAAGGTATCTTGGAAGCGGAACTATCAATACAATCCTTATGTCAGGATTTGGCGTGGGTCTTTCATGGGCCACTGCGATTTATACAAAAACAGAATAAATGTAGGAGATTGAAATGAGTGTGGATTTTAGGCAGGTGGTTATCGAAGTGCTCGAGAATAATGTTGCTGGTCTGCAAGTAGAAGTGGATATGATGGATCATACCCTTGGTGATTTGGGTGTTGACTCTTTGGATGTCATGCTTGTGATGATGGATATACAGGAAAAAACTGGTGTTGCCATTCCTGACGAAAAGGTTGAAGAACTTAGCACCCCAAATAAAATAGTGGACTACCTTAAGTTAAGTTGATTCATTGGGTGAATTGCAATGTGCGCCGCTTATTGCTAAGGCGCTCGTTGAGTCCAGCGGTGTTGATGTATGAGGCAAAAGAGGGTTGTGTATTCATTTTGCCTCGCTCTTTATCCGCTGAGTAATTACTCTGATTTGCCTAGAAATAAAATTTCTCCTAAATGTCGTCATTAAAGAAAAATATTGTATTTAACTACATTGGCCAGTTATACGTAGCCTTTATAGGCATCTTAGTCTTGCCTTTTTATCTGAGGTTTATGGGCGCCGAGGCCTATGGTTTGATCGGCTTCTTTACACTGTTGCAGTCCTGGATGCAGTTGCTTGACATGGGAATGACCCCAGCACTTTCCCGTGAAATAGCAAACATGCGCGGAACTGAAGGTTCAGGTCTGCAAATGAAGACACTCTTGCGCAGTCTTGAAGTGATTTTCTTAGGCATTGCAATTGTTACGGGGGTTAGTGTTTTTCTGGCGCGTCACTGGTTGGCACAAGAATGGTTGAGTATTCAGGAGTTGGATATACACCTCGTCAGCACCTGCATTGGGCTCATGGGCGTGATGCTTGCTATCAGGTGCTTTTTCTGCCTGTATCGCGGCGGCATCGAAGGCTATGAGCAGCAGGTTTGGCTAAACCAGTACAATATTGTATTTAATACGTTGCGCTATCCAGGCGCGCTGCTGGTTATTTGGCTAGCCGCAGGAAATTTACTGGTATTTTTTGTCTATCAAGTGAGTCTTTCGATTGCTGAAGTTCTGGTGATTAAAGGAAAGTTAAATAAGCAAGTCGCAGGCGTGAGTGGAGGAAGTGCCAGACTCTCTATCAAAGAAGTTAGACGAATTCTTCCTTTCGCCGCAGGTGCAGCATATACGAGCGGGATCTGGGTGTTGGTAACTCAGCTGGATAAATTGTTGCTCTCGAAATATCTTCCACTCAAGGAATATGGTTATTTTAGTTTAGTCGCCATCGTTTCTGCAGCGATTCTGTTGCTATCGGGTCCGGTTAGCAAAGCTATTTTGCCGCGTATGACAGTCTTGCTGTCTCAAGGCAAAGAGCAAGATATGCTCGTGCTCTACCGGCTCGCGACACGTTTTATTGTCTGCATTGTTGCGCCTGTGTCTTTGGTAATGTCATTATTTTCCTATGAGATTGTATATATTTGGACTGGCGATCCAGAAGCAGCTAAGTGGATGCAACCCGTGCTGCCGCTGTTTGCGCTGGGCAATGGTCTCTTGGCGATCGGTGCGTTCCAATATTACCTCCAATATGCGCATGGAAAGCTTAAGATCCATGTCCTCTACAACACAGTTTCAGCTGTTATATCAATACCATTGATTGTCTATGCCGCTATAAACTATGGCGCTATTGGTGTGGGCTACATATGGCTGGGGCTGCGCACAGTCTCGCTGCTTTTATGGACGCCTTACGTTCATAAGGTGTTCGCGCCAGGAATACACGCTAAATGGATGCTCAAAGATGTACTGCCAGCTTTATTCGCCGCCACTGGTGGCGCCTTACTTGCATTTTATATGGTGCAGGGGGGCTTTTCGGAAAATCGTTTGTTAGGTTTGACCTTGATAGTGGGTGCCGCACTATTGTCTTTTGGCTGTGCAGCGCTAATAGCATTCGGTGAAAAAATTAAGGGTTTTATCCGTGAAAGAGTTTAATATTGATGAGTTCAGAAACGCTGTTCTTCCTCTAGAAGTTGAGATTATGGCTACTTGGAATAGTCAAACTCCGCTCGTCAGTATTGTATGCACAACCTACAATCATAAGCACTACATTGAAGATGCAATTCGAGGCTTTCTGATTCAGAGAACTGATTTTCCTTTTGAGATTATTATTCATGACGATGCCTCGACAGATGGCACCAATTTGATTGTTCAGAAATATGTAGAGGGGTATCCGACATTAATAAAATATATTCAACAGGCTGAAAATCAATATTCTAAGGGGAAAAGAATTATACCACTAGCTAGCAAGCAGGCAGTAGGTGAGTATTTGGCTTTGTGTGAAGGTGATGACTTTTGGATTAGCCCGGAAAAATTAAGTATACAGATATCAAGCATGCAGAATTATGGGCAGTGCAAAATAAGCTTTCACCGAGCTTTTGTCTGGGGCGGAGGGCTGTCAGCCAGACTTTTTCGGCGATCAAGTGGCAGTGGTTTGAACTATCCCAATCGACCCTATGTATTTCCAGTAAAAAGCGTGATTTTGGGGGATGGTGGTTTTATGCCAACTCCTTCGATTGTTGTTCGGAAAGAGTGTTTGGATAATCTCCCCGCCTGGTTCGATGAAACCCCTGTTGGTGACTATTTTATTCAGATTCTTTCATCCGTTCCAGGCGGCGCCCTTTATCTTCCAGATGAAATGTGCCTGTATCGAGCACACTCATCGGGCTCTTGGTCGTCAGCGATGAAAGTCGACCCAGAAAGACGATTAAAATTTTTCGATTCATATATAAGTGCTATGCAAAAGTTAGGCGTGACTATTGGTGATCTCTATGCCGGGCCTATTGGGAAAATGATCTTCGTCAGATTCTGCCATTTGCTCTTGGAACGCCATATTACATTGGGGGAGGTGAGTTCTAGATCCAAACTGGTTGCGAACTGTGCAGGGAAGGAGCGAAAGAAGCTGAAGTTATTATTGTCTTTCGATTCAACTACTCGTCTCAGCGCACTCATTGGAATCATGGCTTTTCGCTCCATGCGCACTCTGTCCTCAATACTGGCGTTCTTACCAGGATCCTGGCGCTCTCGGTTTAGGAACGTTTGAGTGGTAAGGTTTCTATATTCTTGATTTCGAATAAATTAAATATGTGTGTTAGTGACTTTGTACTTCGCCTGAAGTATTTATTTCTACTGATTGTTTTGTTGGCTGCTACGGCTGTGGTTGGGCTGAGGGATTTGTCCATTGGGACTGATACCCTTAATTACGCAAGTAATTTTTTGTCGGTCCAATCGTGTAATTGTTTTCCTGGTAGATTGGAGCCTGGCTTTCAGGTGTTTACTTGGTTGCTCGGTCTGACGGGGCTGGGGACCGGATTTTATTTCTTTTCAATATCCTTGCTCATATTCGTGGTTGCATATTCATTGTCAAGGAAAATCGGTAATTTGTTAGGTGGGAGTGATATTGAGCAATGGAAAGTTCGATATTGGATTCTGATTTTTTTATTTGTATCTCCTTTTTTTGTTTCGGCTAACATTAATACGGTCAGACAAGGCCTTGCCTCGCTGTTTGTTTTTTTTGCGATGTTTTCTTTGATTGAGCATAAATGGCGCAGTTTTTGTTTTTATTCTATTCTTGGTATTTCTTTTCACTACTTTTCTAGTGTATTGGTTCTGCTATCCTTGATGTTGTTTTTTCCATTGTATCTTCTTCTGATGGTTACTGTTGTTTTGTCAGTTGTCTATGGCTTTGGTTTCTCCGAGGCGATAGTTAAATTTGTGTCAGATCAGACAGGGTTTGGTATCTATTCCTTTATAGTGGACTATGTTGCCGGGGCTGAGTATCGGTCTGGTGTTAGGTTGGATTTTTTAATGTTCTCATGGTTCTGGATGGTGTTGTTTTTAGTTGGCTCAATTTTTCTTGTGGAACCAGAGCGGCGTCATGGCTTTCGGATTTTGATTAAGATTTATCTTGTGCTTTTAATTCCATTTCTACTTTTCGGTTTTGGGAATTACTCGAATCGCTATGTCTATACGGCATGGTTATTTTTGTCTATTGCCATGGGGGGGCTGGTTGGTTCGCTTCGCTTTAGTTTGGTGGGCTCTCGCTTAATATTACCTGTTTTGCTGCTCGCTTCCTGCCTGATTTTCATAGGGATGGTTAATTATGGGTTTGCATACTGACTTTAATAAGCCCTGCTTCTACGTGCTACATAGCAACTGACCAATTATTTGTTATTAGTTGGTCGATGGGTGATAGGCGATTCTTGCGGTGCATTCAATTTCACTGCATTCAAAGAGAGATCCGGAATTTATGGCGAAGGTTTTAGTGACTGGTGGAAATGGATTTATCGGTCGGAGGCTAGTCAATGCACTTTGCTTGCGAGGCGATCAGGTACGCATTGTCTCCCGTCGCGCGCAGAGTTGCTTCAGTAAAAATGTTGAAGTGATTCAAGGTGATTTGACGGCGAATGATTTTTCATTTGATGGATTGTTGGAAGGCTGCACTTTGGTGTATCACTGCGCCGGTGAGATTCAGAATCAAGCGCTAATGCGATCGTTACATGTGGGGGCAACCGAGCGTTTGCTTACCGCTTCGTTACGTGAAGCAGACAAATCGGGCAATGCTATTCATTGGGTACAGTTGAGCAGCGTTGGTGCTTATGGGCCGCCACAAGGAAATTCCAGCGCTGAACGTCTTGTTACAGAGGCAACACCTGTACATCCTGTAGGTGAGTACGAAGTGACCAAAACTCTTTCTGATGAGTTGGTGGTTCAGGCGGCTAGAAATGGGTTGCTTAGTTACTCAATATTAAGACCGTCAATTGTTTATGGCGTTGACATGCCTAATCAATCGCTTTTTCAGCTAATTAGAATGATTGATCGTGGATTGTTCTTTTTTATTGGTAGGGAAGGAGCAATAGCAAACTATATCCACGTAGATAATGTGGTCAATGCGTTAGTTTTGTGTGGCATGTTCTCAACGTCTGTGAAGGATGAGACGTATATCGTTTCGGACTACCGAACTCTTGAAGAGTTTGTCGGAATAATTGCGACGGCTTTAGGGCGGACGACTCCTCATATACGGCTGCCCGAGTCGCTGGTAAGAGCCGCTGCTGCGACGGGGGCTATAATTCCAAGATTTCCTCTAAGTTCATCGAGGGTTGATGCTCTTACAAGTCGAACTGTTTATTCCTCAGATAAGATTCAGTCTGAATTAGGTTACGTTAACAAAATTTCAATGGGAGAAGGGATCAGTGAGCTCGCGCACTATTGGAAGAAGTGAAAAGTCCAGTTTGGCTGGGGTGCGAAAGTTAAAGGTCATTCGAGTTGTGACCTCATCTGAATGTGTACCCTGGCATTTGGGGAACGCACTAAGAAGATCGCCTGAAAATTTTGACGTATATGTGGTTGGTCAGAATGTTTCACGTCACCAAGAAAAATTCCCCGATGTAGAATTTGTTGACGTTGATCTCGATAGAAAAGTTAATCCAATTTCAGATGTTTTTTCATTGTTTAAACTTTGTAAGATTTTCCTGAAATATAAGCCCGATATCATACACTCTATTATGCCCAAAGCAGGGTTGTTGACGGCTATTGCCGGGTTCATTTGCCGGGTGCCTGTTCGGATTCATACATTCACGGGTCAGGTTTGGGTGACAAAAAAAGGACTTGCACGAACTGTTTTATATGCTTGTGATAGACTGGTTAACGCTCTTAATACTGCATGCCTAACAGATAGTCCCTCCCAGTCTCTATTTCTTTTTCAACATAAAATACATTGCGCAGGGAAGCCTCTGTCCGTCCTGTCTAAGGGGTCGCTGTCAGGGATTGAAATGTCAAGGTTTAACTCGCAGGCGATTGGTGCGACAGCTGCTAAATTGCGTGAAGATTTGGGGATTGATGCGACTGATTTTGTTTTTGCGTTTATCGCCAGAAAAACTCGCGATAAAGGTGCAATTGATATAATCAAGGGTTTTCAAGAAGTCCGTAGGATTTTTCCTGAGACTAAGCTTCTTTTCGTTGGACCCGATGAAACTGGGGGCGAAATTGAGGGGATGGTGAGGTCTAATCCTGAGATTTTCAATAACGTCATGAATATTGGGAGGGTTGATAACCATGAGTTGTATTTGGCTATCAGTAACGTTCTCTGTTTGCCAAGTTATCGTGAGGGGTTTGGCACTATAGTGATTGATGCTGCAGCTTTGAGTGTGCCAACTATCGGTTCTGATATAGTGGGTTTGGTAGATTCAATTGAGGATGGCGAAACGGGTATTTTATTTCCTGCCGGCGATTTGAGTGAGTTGGCTAAAGCTATGCTGTTTTTTCTGAAAAATCCAGAGCGGCGTGTGCAGATGGGGTTAGCTGCCAAGCAAAGAGTTGAGGCATATTTTACTGCCGATCAACTATATGATGCGTTAAAGAATTTTTATTTTGAATGTCATGGCACGGTTGAGGTTGATAGGGCGCCAGGTTGAATTTTATTAAATAATTGATTTGGGGTTCTTATGAAAGTTCTTGCTACCGGCGCCACTGGTTTTGTCGGCCGGGGATTGCTGGAAAGGATGTCCACTCAGGTCAATCTGGAAGTGGTTGCTGCCGTGCGTAAGAAGGTCTCGGGGTTGCCCGGGAATGTTGTGAGCCGGCAGGTTTCCGGGCTTGAGGCTGATGCCGGCTGGCGAACGGCGTTGGATGGGATCGAGGTGGTTATTCACAGCGCCGCCCGCGTCCACGTCATGCACGATGAGTCCTCCGACCCGCTCGCGGAGTTTCGCCAGGTCAATGTTGAGGGCACCTTGAATCTTGCCCGTCAGGCCGCGACGGCGGGAGTGCGGCGCTTTATCTTTATCAGCTCGATCAAGGTAAATGGCGAAGGCACTGCGCCGAGCCTGCCGTACAAGGCCGATGATGATCCGGCTCCACTTGATCCGTATGGCATCTCCAAGATGGAAGCTGAGCAGGGCTTGCGTGCACTCGCAGCCGAAACCGAGATGGAGGTGGTGATTATCCGCCCGGTGCTGGTGTATGGGCCGGGCGTGAAAGCTAATTTCCTGAACATGATGCGCTGGCTGCACAAGGGCGTGCCCTTGCCGTTTGGCGCCATTCACAACCGGCGCAGCCTGGTTGCCCTGGACAATCTGGTTGATTTGATCGTGACCTGCATCGACCACCCGGCCGCGGCGAATCAGACCTTTCTGGTGAGCGATGGCGAAGATCTCTCGACCACTGAGTTGTTGTGCCGTATGGGGGCAGCCTTAGGCAAGCCGGCGCGGTTGTTACCGGTGCCGAGCCGGCTGCTTGAGGTGGGGGCGGCGATGTTGGGTAAACAGGCGCTTTCCCAGCGCTTGTGCGGCTCGCTGCAGGTCGATATCAGCAAAAATCGTGAGCTACTTAATTGGACCCCGCCGTTCAGCGTCGACGAAGCGCTGTGCAAAACGGCCAGGCATTTTCTGGAACAGCAGGCTAAATGAGCATCTGGTGGTTGTTGCCGGCGGTGGCCGGCGTTTCGCTTTTCATGACCGGCGCATTACGTCGTTACGCCTTGGCCCGCAGTTTGATTGATATTCCCAATGCACGCAGTTCGCACTCGGTACCTACACCGCGTGGCGGTGGGGTGGCGATTGTCGTGAGCTTTTTGCTGGCCTTGCCGTTAATGGCCGATATGGGCTTGGTCGCTTGGCCTTTGGCCTGGGCATTATTGGGGGCTGGGACGGGTATCGCTGTTCTGGGCTTTCTCGACGATCACGGCCATATCGCCGCACGCTGGCGTTTGCTTGGGCATTTCGCAGCAGCTATTTGGGCGTTGTTCTGGCTCGGTGGTTTACCGCCTTTGATGCTGTTTGGCTTCGGTATCGATCTTGGCTGGGTCGGCCATGGGCTGGCTGCGATCTATCTGGTATGGCTGCTTAACCTCTATAACTTTATGGACGGCATTGATGGCATCGCCAGTATCGAGGCAATTTGTGTATGCCTCGGCGGTGCCTTGTCGTATGCCATGTTGAGCTTCGCAGGCCCAGCCCAACCTACAGGCTGGGTTATGCCAATGCTATTGGCGGCCGCGGTGGCGGGCTTTCTATTCTGGAACTTTCCGCCGGCGCGTATCTTTATGGGCGACGCGGGCAGTGGTTTTCTCGGTATTATTTTGGGTGTTTTGTCGCTGCAGGCGGCGTGGGTGGCGCCTCAGTTGCTCTGGAGTTGGTTGATTCTGCTCGGCACTTTCATTGTTGATGCCACTTTTACCTTGCTAAGACGTCTACTGCGTGGCGATAAGGTCTATGAAGCTCACCGTAGTCATGCCTATCAATATGCGTCCCGTCAGTTTGGTCGGCATTTACCAGTTACTCTGGCTGTAGCGGCGCTTAATCTGCTATGGCTTTTGCCGATCGCGTTGTGGGTCGGCGTGGATGGCATCGATGGCGTGGTTGGGTTGCTGATCGCTTATCTGCCATTAGTGCTGCTATGCATCAAGTTTCGTGCTGGAGAGCTGGAAAACAAGGCGTAACAACGCTTTTCGCCGATGGCTACTTTATGTTGATTTGGAGCCGTTTAGAGCCAATTTGGGTTTGGGCTTAACAAGGATTCGAGGTGTTGCGGTGTTAAGGATTGCTGAGAAGGTTCGCACACGACTGGTCGCATTGCCGCGGCGCTATAAGCGCCTGATGCAAGTCTTCGTCGATGTGCTGTTGGTGTGGGCCGCCCTGTGGTTGGCGTTTGTCGTGCGCTTGGGTAACTCAAATAGCATCGAGCCCTTCAATGGCCATGCCTGGTTGTTTGCCCTGGCTCCGCTGATAGCGATTCCCTTGTTCGTTCGTTTCGGTATGTACCGAGCGGTAATGCGCTATTTCGGCAACGATGCTTTGATGGCCATCGCTAAAGCGGTTTCGCTTTCAGCATTGGTTCTGGCATTGGCTGTCTATTGGTACCAAGACGCCCCCAAGCTTATTCCTCGCTCCATGGTGCTCAACTATTGGTGGTTGAGCCTGGTGATGATCGGTGGTTTGCGCTTGCTGATGCGCCAGTATTTTATGGGCGATTGGTATTCTTCGGATCAGCCCTATCGCCTGCAGGGACGTGACGCCGGTTTACCGAAGGTCGCGGTATATGGCGCTGGCGCGGCCGGCAACCAATTGGTTGCTGCACTGCGGTTGGGCCGTGGAATGCGTCCTGTAGCGTTCATCGACGATGACTCCGGCATCGCCAACCGGGTGATCGCAGGGTTACGGGTTTATACCCCTAAACATATTGAGCAGATGATCAATGAAACGGGAGCCGAGGAAATTTTGCTGGCGGTTCCTTCTGCTTCGCGGACGCGGCGGCGAGAGATTCTAGAGAACCTTGAGCAGTTTCCGTTGCATGTGCGCAGCGTGCCGGGGTTTATGGATCTGGCCAGCGGGCGGGTCAAGGTCGACGATGTGCAGGAAGTGGACATCGGTGATTTGCTAGGCCGCGATGCGGTGCCACCGCAGCAGGATTTATTCGAGCGCTGCATTCGCGGTCAGGTGGTGATGGTGACGGGAGCAGGTGGCTCCATTGGTTCTGAATTATGTCGGCAGATTATTGCGACCGGGCCGACTACCTTGCTGCTGTTCGAGCACAGCGAGTTCAATCTCTACTGCATCCATGGTGAGTTGGAACAGCGTATTCGTCGTGAATCTTTGCCCGTGCGCCTGGTGCCTATCCTGGGGTCGATTCGTAATGCGAGTCGCTTGCTGGATGTGATGCGTACCTGGGCGGTGAATACGGTTTATCACGCCGCGGCCTATAAGCATGTGCCTATGGTTGAGCACAATATTGCCGAGGGTGTTCTGAACAACGTGCTGGGTTCCACCTTTACCGCTCAAGCGGCTGTGAGGGCTGGGGTCGAGCACTTTGTACTGATTTCCACCGATAAGGCGGTGCGCCCGACCAATGTGATGGGCAGCACCAAGCGCTTGGCGGAAATGGTTCTGCAGGCGCTGAGTCGTGAGTCGGCGCCTGTGTTGTTCCGGGATAGCGAAGGCTTGCATCAGGTCAACAAGACCCGCTTTACCATGGTGCGGTTTGGCAATGTGCTGGGCTCTTCGGGTTCGGTAATTCCGCTGTTCCATGAGCAAATTCGCAAGGGTGGTCCGGTCACTGTTACCCACCCGAATATCACTCGTTACTTCATGACCATCCCAGAGGCCGCCCAGCTGGTTATCCAAGCCGGCGCCATGGGGCAGGGCGGGGATGTGTTCGTGTTGGATATGGGCCAGCCGGTGAAAATCGCTGTGTTGGCGGAGAAGATGGTCCACCTCAGTGGTTTGAGCGTGCGCTCGGATAAGAACCCTCATGGCGATATCGCCATTGAGTTCACTGGCTTGCGTCCTGGCGAAAAACTGTACGAGGAGTTGCTGATAGGTGACAACGTCAGCCCGACCGAGCATCCAATGATTATGCGGGCCGACGAAGAGCATCTACCTTGGGATTCGTTCAAGAAAGTATTGGATGATCTTTTGAAGGCAGTCGAGCGCGACGATTATGACCGGGTGCGCCAGCTGTTGCGTGAGACCGTCAGTGGCTACAAGCCTGAGGGCGAGATTGTCGACTGGATTCATCAGCAGCGGCGGATTGAGCCTTAGCGTGCTTCGGCCAGTCATGCCCCAGTTACGGGGCCGATTGCTTTGTAGGTGGGGCGCCCCGGCACGATGTTTCGGTTTTTGAGAGAGCGTTATCCGCCATCGCCGCGCGGGTATGTCTTCTCCAGGGATTGTGACTAATTGATCAGCCAAATCGTTTTTCAGTAGCCAGCTCCGATGGTACCGGCTACTCCTGCCGCAACTGCTTGACCCGGCCTCTGCTTGCGGCCAGCTGCTTATCCAGCGCTTCGTTATAGTCGGCGAGCCAGCTGCGCGAGCCGGCGATCATGCCGGCCAGGTCGCGCATTCCGGCTTTGAGGGCGAGTAGGCTTTCCTGAAAGCTTTGTTCCTGACCGATCAGCGTTTCAGTCAATTGTTGGGTCAGTGCGGAGTTGTCGGTATTCACCGTCGCCACCGGTTCGGCTTTGCGGTTTTGCAGGGTGACGAGCAGGGCCTTTTGTTCGCGGAGTTGTTGCTGTAGCTCCGCAACCTGTTGCGCCAGAGCCGAGCTATTGGTTTGCAGTGCTTCGATCTGGCTGGGGCTGATACCTGGCTCTTCTTCGCTAAGCAGGCTCATCAGGCCGGAGGTCAGCCAGCTGGCCAGCATCACGACCCATACTGCGGTCAGTGCGAAGATCAGTATGCGGTCCAGCTTCTGGCCTTTCTCCAATACACCTAAACGCGATTCGTCGCTGAGGGATTCAGTGCTTTCTTCGCGGGCTTCGCTGCTCATGGCGTATGTTTCCCTGGGCTGTTTGGTGGCCGATGGCCATTTTTGGATGACCTTGGCCGATGTTGGCACAGTCCACGGACAATCGCTAAGGCTATGTCCCGGTTATATGCCACATGGATGGCCGGGCTCAGTCCGGCAGACGCTCTCGTAGGACGCGCGTCCTCGCTGCAATGCAGTCCGCAGGGCTGCCCCACTGATCGTTTGGCAGCTACCTACAAATCTCGTCCCGAGGTCGCAATGCTGTTCACTTATGCCAGGTGAGCAGCATTTTTCTGTAGCCCGGATGAAATCCGGGGAACTGGCGCCTGCATAACCGCTCCCGGATTGCATCCGGGCTACGCGTTGGCTGCCGGGCGTACGGTAAATGCATCTGGGATGCCGCTTAGGTGAACGGTATTACGCCCCGAGGCCAGGCTTTCTACGACACGTGGGGCATTCGGGCTTGCTTATCGGTGAGGCGCGCGTTGGGGGCGATATTGATCCTGATGTTTGGCAGTTTAATGAGCCGCCTTGTAAATTAAACGTTACGTAATGGTGAGCAATTGAACTGCACAATGACACTTCTCGGCGGTCTTCTTTCGGTGTAAATATTTATTGCCAGTGTAGGCTCGTGGCTGGCTTGGGCTGCTCTTGGACGCGTCTTGTCGCGGCATCGGTCGTCGGTTGTTATTGGCTCTATCCAGCCGCCGGGCATCACCCGCGGGTTTGGCCAGAACAACAACCGAGGAGGCGCAATGAACGCCGTGAGTAAAATCGAACAGCACAACCCCATCGGCACCGACGGCTTCGAGTTCGTCGAATACACCGCGCCCACCGCCGAAGGCATTCAGCAATTGCGTGAGCTGTTCACGGCCATGGGCTTTACCGAAACCGCCAAGCACCGCACCAAGGAAGTCTGGCTGTTCCAGCAGAACGATATCAATTTCGTGCTCAACGGCAGCCCTACCGGCCACGTGCGCGAGTTCGGTCTGAAGCATGGCCCGAGTGCCTGTGCGATGGCCTTTCGGGTGAAGAATGCGGCGCAGGCGGCGGCTTATGTCGAGTCTCAGGGCGCGACCCTGGTCGGCAGCCACGCCAATTTCGGCGAGTTGAATATTCCTTGTGTCGAGGGTATCGGCGGCTCGCTGCTGTATCTGGTCGATCGCTACGGCGACAAGAGCATCTACGACGTCGACTTCGAGTTCATCGAAGGGCGCACGCCGAATGACAACGCGGTGGGCCTGCAAGCGCTGGATCACCTGACCCACAATGTCAAACGCGGGCAGATGGATGTCTGGTCGGGCTTCTACGAGCGTATCGCCGGCTTCCGCGAGATCCGTTACTTCGACATTGAAGGCAAGCTCACTGGCCTGCTGTCGCGGGCGATGACCGCGCCCTGCGGCAAGATCCGCATCCCGATCAACGAGTCGGCTGACGACAAGTCGCAGATCGAGGAATTCATCCGCGAGTACCACGGCGAAGGCATCCAGCACATCGCCCTGAGCAGTGAGGATATCTACGACACCGTGCGCAAGCTGCGCGCCAATGGTGTGGAGTTCATGCTCACCCCGGGTACTTATTACGACAAGGTTGACAGCCGCGTCGCCGGCCATGGCGAGCCGACCGATGTGCTGCGCGAATTGAATATTCTGATCGATGGGGCGCCCGAGGACGACGGCATTCTGCTGCAGATTTTCACCAATACGGTGATCGGTCCGATCTTCTTCGAGATCATCCAGCGCAAGGGCAATCAGGGCTTTGGCGAGGGCAACTTCAAGGCGTTGTTCGAGTCGATCGAGGAGGACCAGATCAAGCGTGGTGTGATCAAGGCCGACTAGGCTGAACCCGTAGGGTGGGTTAGCGGCGCATTACACCATGCTTATAAGCAGCACAGTGTCCGGGCGCCGCGTAACCCACCATGCGCTGGCAGGTCGATCACCCATGGTGGGTTACGGCGCGCAAGAATCAGCAGTGTGCTTGCAAAGCGCTGGACGCGCGCCTAACCCACCCTACGAAAACGCCTCATCGAGGAGATACCGGCCATGAGCCGCAACTGGATCAGCTTCCCCCTGCGCGAGGGCGAGTGTTCGCGTCAGGCGCACTGCGATTTTCCCGAAGGTACTTATGAGCGCGAGATGGGCCGCGAGGGCTTTTTCGGCCCGACCGCGCACCTGCACCACAAGCACCCGCCGACCGGCTGGATCGATTGGGAAGGGCCACTGCGCCCCCATGCGTTCAACTTCAACGCGATCGCCAGCGAGCGCGATTGCCCGCTGGAGGCGCCGCTGTGCCTGCATAACACCGATGTGCAGCTGCGCATCTGGAAAACCCACGGCGCCATGCGCCATCTGGTGCGCAATGCCGATGGCGACGAGTTGTTATTCATTCATGAAGGGGCGGGGCACTTCTACTGCGACTTCGGTCACCTGACCTATCGCGACGGTGATTATCTGGTGATTCCCCGCGGCACGGCCTGGCGCATCGAAGCCAGCGAGCCGACCTTTATGCTGCTGATCGAAAACAGTGACGGTGCCTATCAGCTGCCCGACAAAGGCCTGCTCGGCCCGCAGGCGATCTTCGACCCGGCGGTACTCGACCATCCCAAGTTGGACGATGCCTTCAAGGCGCAGCAGGACGAAAACACCTGGCAGATTCGGATCAAACGGCGCAACCAGATCAGCACCGTGACCTACCCCTATAACCCGCTGGATGTGGTCGGCTGGCATGGTGATAACACCGTGGTTCGCCTCAATTGGCGCGATATCCGCCCGCTGATGAGCCACCGTTATCACCTACCGCCGTCGGCGCACACCACCTTTGTGGCCAACGGTTTTGTGGTCTGCACCTTTACCCCGCGCCCGGTGGAGAGCGATCCAGGCGCGCTGAAGGTGCCGTTCTATCACAACAATGACGACTACGACGAAGTGCTGTTCTACCACCGTGGCAACTTCTTCAGCCGCGACAATATCGAAGCGGGAATGGTCACCCTGCATCCCTGTGGCTTTCCCCATGGTCCGCACCCC
Organism: uncultured Pseudomonas sp.; assembly: GCF_946885955.1. Next base: position 50,293 of record NZ_CAMPHI010000006.1, on the reverse strand, counting down.
AAGGCGCTGAAGAAGAGCCAGGAAAGCCCGGCGACCTTCGTCGAGGAAGTGGCGGTGATGATCGATACCCGTCGCGCCCTGGAAGTCGGTGATGCCGCCGCGGCCGTGGATGTACCCGAATACGTGAACTCCTGGCGTGCGCCGGGCAAAGACAACTTGAAATAGGTAAGCGGGGTCGCCCAGGTCGCGCGCCCCACTACCCTGAAGAACAGCTGCGGTGCGCATGGCGCACCCTACGAGGGTTGAGCATGAAACTCGCATCATTGAATCAAGGCCGCGATGGCGTGCTGCTGGTGGTCTCCCGCGATTTGCGTCATGCGGTCAAGGTGCCGCAGATCGCCGCTACCTTGCAGGCCGCGTTGGACGATTGGGACATCAAGCGCCCGCATCTCGAGGCCATGTATCAGCGTCTCAACGATGGCCTGTGCGAGGAGGCTTTTGTCTTCGATCAGGCCGATTGCCACAGCCCGCTGCCGCGCGCCTATCACTGGGCCGATGGCAGCGCCTACGTCAACCACGTGGAGCTGGTGCGCAAAGCCCGTGGTGCGGAAATCCCGGAAAGCTTCTGGCACGACCCGCTGATGTACCAGGGCGGCGCCGACAGTTTTATTCCGCCCCACGCGCCGATTCAAATGGCCGATGAGGCCTGGGGCATTGACCTGGAAGCCGAGATCGCGGTGATCACCGACGACGTGCCCATGGGTGCCACGCCTGCCGAAGCCGCCGGGCATATCCAGTTGCTGATGTTGGTCAACGATGTGTCGCTGCGTAACCTGATCCCCGGCGAGCTGGCCAAGGGTTTTGGCTTCTACCAGAGCAAGCCATCCTCGAGTTTTTCGCCGGTGGCGATTACCCCGGACGAGTTGGGTGCCGCCTGGCGTGAAGGTAAGGTGCATCGGCCATTGGTGTCGCATATCAATGACGCGCTGTTCGGCCAGCCGGATGCCGGCGTCGACATGACCTTCAACTTTCCGACGCTGGTGGCCCACGCCGCCAAGACCCGACCGCTGGGCAGCGGCACCATTATCGGTTCCGGCACCGTGTCCAACTACGACCGCAGCGCCGGGTCTTCGTGTCTGGCGGAGAAACGCATGCTCGAAGTGATCGCCGATGGCGAGGCGAAGACGCCGTTTCTCAAATTCGGCGACCGGGTGCGTATCGAGATGTTCGACGAGGCCGGGCACAGTTTGTTTGGCGCCATCGATCAGGTGGTCGAGAAATATGAGCGTTGAGCCGGAAGCCGCAGGCGGGGCCTGGGTTTTGGTAGCCCGGATGCGGGTAGGGTGGATGACGCCTTTTTCATCCACCATCGCGGTTGGTGGATGGGTGAAGCGTCATCCACCCTACGAAGTCGCAGGGCTTGCGATTAGTAGCAGCTACGGGAACGCTTGCGCAGAGCTTTCAATGGGAGGCGCGCCATGCTGACGCTCTATGGCTATTGGCGCTCCAGTGCCGCCTACCGGGTGCGTATCGCCCTGAACCTCAAAGGCCTGGTCTATCGGCAGGTGCCGGTGCACTTGGTCAAGAATGGCGGGCAGCAGCATGCCGATGAATACAAAGCGCTGAATCCCCAGGAACTGGTGCCGCTGTTGGTCGATGCCGGCACCGACCAGGGCGAGGTGCGTATCGCCCAGTCCCTGGCGATTCTCGAATACCTCGACGAAGTATTTCCGGTGCCGGCGTTGTTGCCCGCAAATCCTGCGCTGCGGGCTCAGGTGCGGGCGCTGGCGCTGCATATCGCCTGCGATGTTCACCCGTTGAACAACCTGCGTGTGCTGCAGTATTTGTCCGCTGAACTGGGCGCCTCGGACGAGGCGAAGAACGCCTGGTACCTGCATTGGCTGCACAGCGGTTTGGCAGCCGTGGAGCAGGGCCTGGCGCCATTCGACGAGCGTCTGTCGCTCGGCGAGCGCCCCGGCTATCTGGAGGCCTGCCTGATCCCGCAGATCTACAACGCACGACGTTTCAACTGTGACCTCGACGCCTATCCGCGCATTCTCAGCATGGTCGCGCGTTGCGAGTCCTTGGATGCCTTCAAACAGGCCGCCCCGGAGGTGCAGCCCGACGCCCAGTGAACCGGCTTTACCCAAGCTGCCTTGCCTAGTTCCGTCGCGCCATAAGCGCGGCGGGTTCGTTCCCGTCACAGATAACAACAAAAGGTGACGCATGACCCGTGAAAAACCCAAGAACCTCTGGCTCTCGCGCTGGGGTTTCATCCTCGCTGCAACTGGCTCGGCCGTCGGCCTGGGCAATATCTGGAAATTCCCCTACATCACTGGCGAGTACGGCGGCGGTGCCTTCGTGCTGATGTACCTCGCCTGCATTCTTTCCATCGGTATTCCGGTGATGATGACCGAGATCGCCCTGGGCCGACGCGGCCGTGGCAGCCCGATCGATGCTATTGCCCGGGTGGTCAAGGAAAACAACGGCAACCCGCTGTGGAAGACGGTCGGGGTCATGGCCATGCTCTGCGGCTTTCTGATCCTGTGTTTCTACGTGGTCGTGGCCGGTTGGGCTTTCGCCTACACCTGGAAAATGCTCGACGGCTCGCTCGCGGCCACCAGCGTCGAAGCGCTCGGCGAGGTGTTCGCGGCGCACAACGCCAATCCCTGGCAGCTCGGTGGCTGGAGCGTGCTGGTGTCGTTGCTGACAATGTGGATAGTCGCCAAGGGCGTGCAGAAGGGCATCGAAAGCGCTGTCAGCTGGATGATGCCGGGGCTGGCGCTGATGCTGGTGGTGCTGGTTGGCTATGCCTTTACCAGCGGCAGCTTCGCCGCCGGCTTCGACTTCCTGTTCAGCTTCGACGCCTCGAAGATCACCGGCGAAGCGCTGCTCGCGGCGCTCGGTCATGCGTTCTTCACCCTGAGCCTGGCCTCGGGGGCGATTCTGGTTTACGGCTCCTATATCCCCGATGGCCAGTCGATCGCCCGTACCACCTTTATCGTGGCGATCTGCGACACCTGCGTGGCGCTGCTCGCCGGTTTGGCGATCTTCCCGATCATCTTCGCCAATGGCCTAAGCCCGAGCGCCGGGCCTGGCCTGATTTTCATGAGCCTGCCGTTGGCGTTCCAGCAGATGCCGTTCGGCACGCTGTTCGGCGCGCTGTTCTTCGCCATGGTGTCGATTGCCGCGCTGACCTCGGCAATTTCCCTGGCCGAGGCCACGGTTGCCTACCTCAACGAGAAATATGGCATCAGTCGTTTCAAAGGTGCCGCGGGTGCCGGCTTGGTGTTGCTGTTGCTCAGCCTGCTGGCGATGCTCTCGTTCAACTTGATGGCCGGTTGGACGCCGATGGGCAAGAACCTCTTCGACTGGATGGACTACCTGACCTCGCGCTGGATGATGCCCCTGGGCGGGATCTTCATGGTGCTGCTGGCCGGCTATGCGCTGCGCGGCGAGATCATGCGCGACGAGTTGAACCTGCCGCCGCTGGGCTACGCGCTCTGGTTGTTTATGGTGCGCTACGTATGCCCGGTGCTGATCACCATGGTATTCCTGCACGCCCTCGGCTGGCTGGGGTTCGACCCCATCGCCAAGTGGTATTGGATCGCCGGCGCGATTGGCATGTTGGCGATCCTCGGTGAAGTGCTGCGGCCACGGGTGGTGCCGGTATTGGTCGGGCGCTAGGCGTTCTTCTCGTTGGATAAGCAAGGGCGCATGACGACTGGTCATGCGCCCTTGTTGTATCTGGCGCCTATCCGCTGTGCAGGTAGCGCGCTTACGCCGGCATGAATGAGGCGAGGATGCGCCCGAGCGTGGCCATGGCCTGTTCGCATTGTGGCGTCCAGGGGTGGCCATGGTTCAGCCGCGCACAATGGCCGAAGCGCCGGGTCGCGGAAAAGATCGGCCCGGGCGCCAGGCTGATGCCCTGGGCCAACGCCAGCCGGAACAACTGCAACGAATCCACCTGCTCAGGAAACTCGAACCAGAGGAAGTAACCGCCACTGGGTCGGGTGACCTTGGTGCTGGCTGGAAAATGCCGCGCTGCCGAGGCCAGCATCGAGGCCTGTTGAACCTCCAATTGGTGGCGCAGCTTGCGCAAATGGCGGTCATAGCCGCCGTGTTGCAGGTAATCGGCCAGCGCGGCCTGGGCCGGGACTGAGGGCGAAATGGTGGTCATCAGTTTGAGCCGGCTGATCTGCTCGGCATAACGTCCGCCCGCCACCCAACCAACCCGGTAGCCGGGCGCCAGGCACTTGGAAAACGAGCCGCAGTGCATCACCAGGCCCTCCGTGTCGAAGCTCTTCACCGGCTTGGGCGGCTGGCTGCCGAAGTACAGCTCGGCGTACACATCGTCTTCGATCAACGGCACCTGATGGCGCTGCAACAACGCATACAGCCCGCGCTTCTTGTCGTCGCTCATGCTTGCGCCAAGCGGGTTCTGCAGGCTGCTCATAAACCAGCAGGCCTTGATCGGCAGGCTGGCCAGGCGCTCAGCCAGCACATCCAGGTCAACGCCTTCGCGCGGGTGCACCGGAATCTCCACCGCCTTGAGCTTGAGGCGTTCCAGCACCTGCAGGCAGGCGTAGAACGCCGGCGCCTCTATCGCTACCAGATCACCGGGTTGGGTCACCGTTTGCAGGCACAGGTTGAGCGCTTCCATGGCACCACTGGTGATCACCAGTTCTTCCAGCGGCAGCATCACGCCGCTGACCATGTAGCGCAGGGCGATCTGCCGGCGCAGATTGGGGTTGCCCTCGGTCATGTCGGCGATCACCGCATGCGGCGACAGTTCGCGCATGGCGTGGGCCATGGAGCGGGCCAGTCGGGGCAGGGGGAACAGATCCGGGCTGGGAAAGGCCGAACCGAAGGGCACGGTGTCGGGGTCTTTCAGTGAGCCGAGCACGGAGAACACCAGCTCGCTGACATCCACCTCGGTGGTCTGCGTCGGCTGCTGGCTGGTTTCCGGTTCTGCCAGCGAATGCCGCGCCAGTTCGCGGACGAAATAGCCGGAGCGGGCCCGTGCCTGGATCAGGCCACGGTCTTCCAGCAGGTAATAGGCCTGGAACACCGTGGACGGGCTGACCCCATGGGTGCGGCTGGCGTGGCGCACCGAAGGCACCCGCTCACCGGCGGCGAGCACGCCGGTGCGGATCAGTTCGGCAATCTGCTCGGCGAATTTTTCGTAGCGTTTCATCGTATCCACAGGCGTGCTGCGCAGTTCAGCGCACTCTACGGTTTGTTTGCCGCTCATGCGACTGTCAGCGCCCGCGTGGCGAAAGAAAGATGCTCTGCGTCTGCGCCTGCTCGCTGGCATCGGTCAGGTTGTGGATCACAAAGCGCACGGGCATGGCGCTGGATATAGCCTGATCGTTCTCCAGTACCAGAGTGACCGGCACGTCGAGAATTTCCCCTGGGCCGAGCAGCAGCTGTTGCGGCGCCTCCAGGCGCAGGCCCGGGCTGTCGAGCAATGCGAGGCCATAGCGCTGTGGTTGCTGGGTCTTGTTGATCACCTTGAGCAGGTAGGTGTTCTCGATCTGCCCCAACTGGTTTTCGCGGAACATGCTGCGATCCTTGGCCGCGTCGATGGACAACATCGAGCGCGCGTTCAAGGCCCAAACGAAGGCACCGATCATCAGCAGCAGAGCGATGCCATAACCGATCAGTCGGGGGCGCAGCAGCTGGGTTTTGCCGCCTTGCAGTTCGCGCTCGGAGTGATAGCCCACCAGGCCCTTGGCGTAACCCATCTTGTCCATGATCGAATCGCAGGCGTCGATGCAGGCACCGCAGCTGATGCAATCGATCTGCAAGCCATCGCGGATATCAATGCCGGTCGGGCACACCTGCACACACATCTGACAGTCGATGCAGTCGCCCAGCCCCTCGGCCTTGTGGTCGCTGTCCTTCTTGCGCGGGCCACGGCCTTCGCCGCGTTTGGCGTCGTAGGCCACCAGCAGGGTGTCATCGTCGAACATCGCACTCTGAAAGCGCGAGTAAGGGCACATATGCACGCACACTTTCTCGCGTAGCCAGCCGGCGTTGAGGTAGGTGGCGGCCATAAAAAACAGCACCCACACCAAGGTGCCGCCATCCAGTTGCAGGCGCAGCAGGTCGCTGGCAAGGGTGCGGATCGGCGTGAAGTAACCGATAAAGGTCAGCGCCGTGATCAGGCTGACGCCCAGCCAGATCGCGTGCTTGGCGCTGCGCCGAAGCAGCTTGTTCAGCGACCAGGGCGCGGCATCCAGTTTGATCCGCTGGTTGCGCTCGCCCTCGGTGACCTTCTCCGCCCACATAAACACCCAGGTCCACACACTCTGCGGACAGGTGTAGCCGCACCACACGCGCCCGGCCACCACGGTGATGGCGAACAAGCCAAACGCCGCAATGATCAGCAGCGCCGAGAGCAAGATGAAATCCTGCGGCCAGAAGGTCGCGCCGAAGATGTAATAGCGGTGCTCGGCCAGGTTCCACAACACCGCCTGGCGACCGTCCCAATCGAGCCAGGCGGTGCCGAAGAAGATCAGAAACAGCAAGCCGGCACCGTACAGGCGCAGGTTGCGAAAAAGGCCGCTGAAACTGCGGGTATGAATCGGGCCGCCAGCCTGGGAAGGCGTCAGGCGGATAGGCTGGCGCGGGTCGATGGTCTCGATGATCTGCGCAGGAATTCGTTCGCTCATTAGGGGCCTCGTCGGGCTTTATCAGGCGAGGCGAATGATGCGAGCGCAGCTGTTTGGATAACAGACTCAGGTTTTTAAATAAAAAGCGGATCAGATGCTGGGGGAGGATGGCAGCAATCGCCCAGAAGCGAGCGGTTACTTTATAAATCCGTTCCCTTTTCCTTCGCACCTTACTTGATGAGGGCTTCCAACACGCTAGCGCGACCAATAATGACAAAGTAAGATCGGTTAAGATTTACTTCACGGGTCTAGTGGTGTCAGAACTATTGAGCTTATATAGAATAAGGAGTTTTAAATGAACAAAAGGGAGGCTTTCAAGAAACACTTTAGCGCTGAAGCCCTTGCAGCAATATTTATTGAAAGAATTAAATCAAAGCCAAGTATTGGCATTGACGGCACCAGCGTCGCTGCATTTGAAGATAGGCTAGATATTGAAACAGCTACATGCAGCAAAAAGCTTAAATCTTACAGTTTTAATTTTTCACCTTATCTGGAAGAAGTAAAAAGCAAAGGAAAGGGGAAATTTCCAAGAGTCATTTCCAAGCCAACGATAAGGGATAAGACAATTCTCTCGTCGGCAAATAAGTGCTTGCAAGAATATTACCCTGATGCGGTAAACCGAAAATTACCGAATGAAATAATTCGCGAAATAAAAAAGACTCTCCAAGAGAGCAATGAGGATTTGTTTTTTTGCAAAATAGATATAAAGAATTTTTATGACGCTATAGATCATAAAATTCTTGCGAGAGAGCTTTCAAGGAGACTTGACAAAAAGACGCTATGGATTATAAGTAAAGCAATAAAAAATATAACAGTCAGTGGAAATGCAAAAAAAAGCAAATACCCCGAGGAGAATATTCTTGGGGTGCCGCAAGGATTGCCAATATCGAACATATTATCTGATATATACTTGCATGCCATCGATAAGAAATTTGAGTCTGAAAATTATAGGCGATATGTAGATGATATTTTAATAATTGCCCCGCACGAAATTTCCAAAAGCACTAAAGAAATAAAGGCATTACTTGGAAAGATCAAGCTTGAAACCAATGAAAAAACTATTGAGGGTAAAATAAACGACGGACTTGAATACCTTGGGTATGAATTTCGCGGGTCGACCTATGTGTCAGTTCGAGAGTCATCTGTCGAAAAATTCATTAGATCGTTGATTGCACCAATTACGCGATACAAAAAGGGCCTAGATAAATCTATTGGAAGAACCTGGCTAACTGTTGAGACAAGAAAAAATATACTAATAGAACACCTAAACGAAAAAATAACAGGTGCCATTAGTGAAAAGAAAAGATTTGGCTGGGTGTTCTATTTTATTGAGATAACAAACCTGAAGATTCTTTATGATATTGATGCGGTAATAAAAAAAGAACTAAAAAAGGCTAGATTTTCTGATGTGGAATATTTAAAAATAAAAAAATTAACACGAGCTTTCCATGAGGCTAAACATAGCCCGGAGGCTGGATATATACATAACTATGATACTTACAAAACTATAGAGGAGAAAATAAAGGCGTTAATGCGCTTCGGCTATCTAGATCCGAACTCATCTACTGCCTATGCTGCTGAGCATATTAATTTTCTTTTTGAAAAACTGCGTTCAAGCCAACTCTTGCAGCTTGAGATGGATGTAGGTACTATCTATTAGCCCCCTTGCGACCATTCGCTGCTCGGTCGTAGATTCAAGAGCAATCTTGGGTATTGGTTACTATGCTTGCGTAATTTCAAGCCTGTTGGCTTCGGGGAAATCCGGGGAAATTAATCAGTTAATATTTAGGGGGCACTAATTTTGTCAAGCGAACCCACGAACATTCTTGAAGACTTAGATACAAAGGTCTGGAAGACTAAAGGTTCTCGTTTTAATGCGTGTCGTAGGCTGCAAAGCAGAAAAACATGGGGGTCTTACCTCGTATCCGCCTACTCAATATACATATTGACAATTTCGATATATTTATTAACCCAGCCTGGGGCTGGCAATTTTTTTAACATGCTATCCATAGTTGGATCGCTACTGATTTTAGTGTTTAGCTTGCACGAAGGCTCGCAAAATGCAGAACAAAAAGCAGAGCGACACCACCTTTGTGCCAAAGAGTTGGCAGCCTTATATGATAAGATCGTAATTCGGGTAAAACAATCAAATAACTCTGATGCTGATCATTTGGTAGATGAGTATGCGAGCATTATTGCCCGCAGCCCAGAGAATCATGAAACTATTGACTACGAATTATTTCGTGCTGAGCACGACATGTTCAGGATTCCATGGTGGAAAGTACAGTTCATAAAGCTAGAGCATGGTATTTTCAAAATAACTTGCCTTGTATTAATCATCATTCCGCCGGCATTTCTTATATTTTCGCAAATTAAGCATTGAATTGATTGGAGTCGTTGGCGAGTGGCTGGAACGGCTCAGCGGCGGCCACACCGGGAAGACCGACCTTGGAATCTTTAGATGCCGAGATCAGAACCCGACACCAGTCAGCACTGAAGCACTCTCGGTTTGGCACTGATTAAGACGCCAGTTCTTCCAGGCTGACAGCTAATTGTTATAAGCCACCGGATAAACTAACCTGTAGCGGACCGAGTGAACCTCTCAGGGTTCTAGAGTGAAGACGTAACGATCTGCATGTTCGATGATTATCTTTCTTTTCAATTGAGCGGACCCAGCGCATGTGCTGTAACCTCGGGACCAAACTCTTTTGCCAGGGAAGCAATTGGGAATAGATCACGGTATTGATATTGAGGGGGAAGCTCTAGGCCGGTTTCTGCTGGGCACGACTGACCGGTATGGTTCGGGTGCTACTTCGTCACCGACCATCTTGATTGATAACCGACCACTCATCATTTCTCGGCTATCATCCCGGCCAATCACTCAAGATCCGAGACCGAACTATGCAAGATGGGTACTGGCCCTTCCATCTCTTCGGCGCGACTTTCGCTAGTGATGCTGGGGCATACAGTATGTGTTCGAACAGTGGGAACCAGAGCCTCCCGAAAGCGCAACCGAGGCTGAGTACTCCGCATGGGAAGGCCGCAATCCGACTTGGCGGTTGGCCGAAGAATTGGAGTTCCATGTGGACCCGTGTTTCGTGGAACTTGTCGGCAGCCTAGAGGCTGTCATCACGCAAATTTGCAACCCATCTGAGAGAGCTCTGGTAAGTTCCAATGCGGAGGAATTCACCCGGTCGGGCCGGATACCATGTGGGGCGACCGACGTTCAGCCTACACTCAAGTTGAATCTGTAGTGCGTTTGCCGGAAAGCACTGCAACCATCATCTACCTCTGCAGGTTCAACTAAGTCGCCAGAGGTTCGATTCAAGATAGACAGTTAATTATGAACAGGGTCCACCCTTTATCATCCGGTACTTAGTGCCTATAGCTGTCATTCGCCAAGGTCCGCCGCCCCCTGGCCGAAAAACAGCCCCTCACTAAGGCTCGCAGCCGGTGCTCCCCACGCCCTGGGTTCGGCTAGCTCCATCGCATTGGTCACAGGCATTTGCCATGCACGGCGTAGCTCGCCAAAATCCCGCTCCGATTCGGCCACAGGCCGGAAGTCGATGGTGAAAAGGGGCTGGAGTTGAACGAGCGGAGATTGTCTGCGCGCCTGGAGCGTGTGGCGGCGCATGTGCCAGCGGGTGCGCGGCTGGCCGATATTGGCTCGGATCACGCCTATCTGCCGGTGGCGTTGATGAGCCGCGGTGCCATCGCGACCGCGGTGGCGGGGGAGGTGGCCTTGACGCCGTTCCACGCGGCTGAACGTAGCGTACGCGAGAGTGACCTGAGCCAACGGATCAGCGTGCGCCTGGCAGATGGTTTGGCGGCGATCGAGCCGGGAGATGCGATCACCGCAATCAGCATCTGCGGTATGGGCGGCGAGAGGATTCGCGACATCCTCGACAGCGGTAAGGCCCGCCTGAGTGGTCAGGAACGTCTGATCCTGCAGCCCAACGGCGGCGAGCAGCCGCTGCGCCAATGGCTGATGGAAAATGGCTACCGCATCCTCTGCGAGGAAGTGCTGCGGGAAAACCGCTTTGCATACGAAATCATCGTTGCCGAACGCTCTGGACCGGTGATCTACAGCGCCGAGGAACTGTACTTCGGCCCGCTGCAGATGCAGGCGCGCAGCCAGGCGTTCCTGGCCAAGTGGCAGCGCATGCTGCGTCTGAAGCAGCAGACCCTGGTCGACTTCGCTCAGGCGCGGCAGGCGGTGCCCGAGGAGCGGGTGCAGAAGGTTGCCCGACAGACGCAGTGGATTATTGAACTGCTGGCGTGAGCCTGTTCAGGCGGCGAGTGGCGCCAAAGGGATCTCAAGCGCACAGCGTAGCCGAAGCCTCTATTCCCTCGCCTTTACGGTTGCCGGCGGCTGAATGGCTCATCTGCTCCGTATTTTTCCGCTGAATCTGCCGCTGTTTCGCTATCAGTGGCCTGGGCATAGTGTGGCCATCGCTAACAGTCGAGGCCGCCGATGTACCAATACGATGAATATGACCATGCTCTGGTGCGCGAGCGGGTGGCGCAGTTTCGCGATCAGGTCGAGCGGCGTATCAGCGGTGAGCTGAGCGAAGAAGAGTTTCTGCCGCTACGCCTGCAGAACGGTGTGTACCTGCAGAAGCATGCCTACATGCTGCGGGTGGCGATTCCCTACGGCACGCTGGCGGCGCGGCAGATGCGCGCCCTGGCGCATGTCGCGCGGCATTACGATCGTGGCTACGGGCACTTCACCACCCGGCAGAACATCCAGTTCAACTGGATCGAACTGGCGCAGGTGCCGGATATTCTCGAACACCTGGCGGGCGTGGAAATGCATGCGATCCAAACGTCAGGCAACTGTGTGCGCAATATCACCACCGAGGCCTTTGCCGGGGTCGCTGCCGATGAGTTGCTCGACCCGCGTCCACTGGCGGAAATTCTGCGGCAATGGTCGACCATCAACCCGGAATTCCTCTACCTGCCGCGCAAGTTCAAGATTGCCCTGTGCGCCGCCGAGGAGGATCGCGCGGCGGTGATGATGCACGACATCGGCCTTTATCTGTACCGCGACGAGGCCGGTGAATTGCTGCTGCGGGTGATGGTCGGTGGCGGCCTGGGGCGCACGCCGATTCTTGGTCAGCAGATCCGTGAGGCGCTGCCTTGGCGCCATCTGCTGTCCTATGTCGAGGCGGTGCTGCGCGTGTACAACCGCCACGGCCGCCGCGACAACAAGTACAAGGCGCGCATCAAGATTCTGCTCAAGGCCCTGGGTATCGAGGCGTTCGCCCGTGAGGTCGAGGCGGAGTGGCAGCACATCAAGGATGGCCCGGCCGAGTTGACCGATGCGGAATACCAGCGGGTGGTCGATGCCTTCAGCGCGCCGCCTTACGAGCAGCTGGCGGATGTCGACTTGAGCTTCGGCACGGCGTTAGCGCAGGACGCCACGTTCGCTCGCTGGGTCTCGCGCAATACCCTCAGGCACAAGGTGCCGGGTTATGTCGCGGTGGTGTTGTCGACCAAGCCGGGCATCAGTGCGCCGCCCGGTGATGTCACGGCCGAGCAGATGGATGCGCTGGCCGATCTGGCCGAACGCTTCGGCTTCGCCGAGCTGCGCATTGCCCACGAACAGAACCTCGTGCTGCCCGACGTGCGCAAAGCGGATCTGTATGCCTTGTGGCAAGCAGCGGCAGAAGCCGGTTTAGCCACGCCGAATGTCGGTTTGCTGACGGATGTGATTGCCTGCCCAGGCGGCGACTTCTGCGCGTTGGCCAACGCCAAATCGATCCCGATAGCCCAGGCCATCCAGCAGCGCTTCGATGACCTGGATTACCTGCATGACCTGGGCGATATCAGCCTGAATATCTCCGGCTGCATGAATGCTTGTGGTCATCACCACATCGGCAATATCGGCATTCTTGGCGTCGATAAGAACGGCAGCGAGTGGTATCAGGTGACCATTGGTGGCGCCCAGGGCAGGGCCAGCGCCTTGGGTAAAGTGATCGGCCCCGCGTTCAGCGCCGAACAGATTCCCGAGGTGATAGAGGGCTTGGTGCGCACCTTCACCGACCACCGCGAAGCCGAGGAGCGCTTTGTCGATACCGTGCAGCGCATCGGCCTGGAGCCGTTCAAGGAACAGGTCTATCGCAAGCAGCAGGTGCCGGCATGAACAATCTGATCAGGCTTGTCGATGGTGCGCCGAGCATCGTCGTTGACGACCCCTGGCAATTGCTGGCTGACAACCGGGTGCAACGGCCTGCCGGGCCCTTGATTCTCTCGCTGAGCGCCTGGCGCGAGCGGCAGGATGAGGCTGTGTTGGGTGGCGAGCGCTGCAGCCTCGACGGCATCTGCCTGGCACCGGACGATGAGGTGGAGAGTCTGCAAGCCTATCTGCCGACCCTGCCGCTGATTGCCATCGCCTTCCCCAGCTTTCGGGATGGCCGCGGTTACAGCCAGGCCTACGTGCTGCGTACGCGACTGGGCTGGCGGGGCGAATTGCGGGCGGTGGGCGATGTGCTGCGTGATCAGCTCAGTCATATGCGCCAATGCGGTTTCGATGCCTTCGCCGTGCGTGAGGACAAGTCGCTCGATGATGCGCTCAAAGGGTTGGCCGGCATGAGTGTGGTGTATGGCCGCTCGGCGATCGAGCCTCGCCCGTTGTTCCGCCGGCGTACCGAAGGACGCTGAGCCGACTGGCGAGTCGCCCAAGGGCGCGATACCGCCGTGCGCTGGGGATGCCGTTGGGCGCACGCCTGATGGCGTTTCCACATGTCCTCGGCGCGTCACCTGTTCCGGGTACCGAGAGTCGGGCAACAGCGTCTTGGGGCATAACGGTCCTTGTTACCGTCACTCCGCCATAGGCAGAAATCCGCCAGCAGTGGCGAAAAAGTGGCGAATATCCGCCTATTCCTCTCGTGGCATGCGCGCCATAGCGGCTCGTCACTAGTGCCGGTCCAATCCGGGCGGCGGGTTATCCAGCTCCTTGGCCTAAGCTTCAGGCGATGTCCGCCGATTACCTGGGTGGCCTGAGTCACAAGCTGGCACAGCGGTTGCGTAGGCTTGTATGCCGCACTCATGCCCGCCAAGAGCTGGCATTGAGAACAATAAGAACTGGAGTAGCGCTCATGTTGCAATCTGCCACCCGCCTGTTTGCCAACCTTGCCGTGGGCAAGAAATTATTCTGTGGTTTCGGCCTGGTGCTAATGCTCACGATCGCCATGATCGGCAGCGGCTTCGTCGCGGTGGATTCTGTTCTGCAGGGGCACGATCAGACGGGCCGCTTGGCTGCGGTCAATATGGAAATCCTGCAGGCGCGTCGGCTGGAGCGGGCGTTCGCCCTGGAGCAGAGTGCGGAGAGCGCCGCCCGGGTGCGCAAAAGTCTGGCGGGCGTGCAAGCGCTGTTGAGCGACTTGCAGCGCGACGCTTCCGCGGCGGAAACGACGCGCTTGCAGACGATGCAGCAGGCCGTCGTCGAATACCTGGGCCAGTTCGATAGCTACGTCGAAGTGAAGAACAAGGCGCGAGAGGCTCGCAAGGATATGGACGATGCCGCTCGCGACGCGCGCGATCAGTTCGAGGTGATCGAGCAGGGCATGTATGACGCGGTACGCGAGTTACGCCTACAGGGCGACCATTTGCGTGGCAGCGATCCGCTGACCCTGGCGGAAACCACGTCCGGTCTGAGCAAGCGCATGCTCGATCTGCGCGGTTACGAAAGCCAGTACATCATCGACCATTCCGAGACCGCCTTGGAGGAATGGAACAGCGTCAGCGATGAGCTGCAAACCGTGGCCAGCGGCTTGACGGTCTGGTTGAACGATGAGCAGAAGGAAGAGGTCGAGAAGGCGCTGCAATCGCTGACCCTGTATCAGCGCTCGTTCGGCTACTACCAGCAAGTCCGCGAGCAGAGCCTGGCCACGGAAAAGGCGATGATCGAGCGCGCACGAGCCACGATGAGCCTTGCCGACGCGGCGAAGGCCGGCGCCGAACAGGGTATGCGCGATGCCAGGAAACGTGAACTGCTGATGTTCGGAAGCATTGGTGCCGGTGCCGTGGTCTTCGGTCTGCTGGCCGCGTTGCTGATTTCCCGCTCGATCGTCGTGCCCTTGCGGCAAAGCGTGGCGTTTGCCCGGCGTATCGCCGACGGCGACCTGAGCCAGGATCTGCCGCTGCAGCGCAAGGACGAACTGGGCCAGTTGATGAATGCCATGCAAAGCATGACCCTCGGCCTGCGCAGCCTGATCGGCGGCATAGGCGCGGGTGTCGGGCAGATCGCCGCGGCGGCGGAGCAGTTGTCGTCGATTACCGCGCAAACCAGCGCCGGGGTGCAGCGGCAAAAGCTGGAGACCGAGCAGACCGCCACCGCAATCCATGAAATGGCCGCTACCGTGCAGGAGGTGGCGCATAACGCCGAGCAGGCGTCCCAGGCCGCGCAAACTGCGGATAAGGAGGCCCAGCAGGGCAATCATGTGGTGCAGCAGGCGGTCGGCCAGATCGGCACCTTGGCCGCTGATGTCGAACAGTCCGCCGAGGCGATCCAGGAATTGAACAGGGAGAGCGAGCGCATCGGCAGTGTGCTGGAAGTCATCCGCAGCGTCGCCGAACAGACCAACCTTCTGGCGTTGAATGCGGCCATCGAAGCGGCGCGGGCGGGTGAACAGGGCCGCGGTTTCGCCGTGGTCGCCGATGAGGTGCGCGCCCTGGCCAAGCGTGCCCAGGAGTCGGCCCAGGAGATCGAAACGCTGATCGCCGGCTTACAGCGTATGGCCCAGGGCGCGGTGACGAAAATGGAAGGTAGCCGCAGCCTGACCCAGCGCACTGTCGGCCTGGCGGCCGAGGCGGGGGATGCATTGCGGCGCATCACCCTGTCGGTGAGCACCATCGAGCAGATGAACCAGCAAATCGCCGCCGCTGCCGAAGAGCAGAGCGCGGTGGCCGAGAATATCAACGAAAGCGTGACGCGGGTGCGCGACATCGGCGAACAGAGCGCCAGCGCCAGCGAGCAGACGGCCGCCTCGAGTGCCGAATTGGCGCGCCTGGGCGTGGAATTGCAGGGCCTGGTGGCGCAGTTCCGTACATAGCGGCACAGGGCTTTCGGGGCGGCGCAACAGGGTGGTCAAGCCAGCGTCTGCGTAGGGCCTGGACGGCGCAGCACCCTCACCCTAGCCCTCTCCCGGTGGGAGAGGGGACTGATCGGTGGGCAATCGCTTAACAGGGTTGGAGCAGCGCCATCTTCGCCAGCGGATTAACTCCCCTCTCCCTCGGGAGAGGGGCCGGGGGTGAGGGACCTTTACGGTCAGCACGAGGCCCTGAGGTGCCGCCGTGGTCGATGATCACGCCCAGATCCGGCAGCGCGCCTTGAATGCTGGCGCCCAGCACCGCTTGGGTAACCGAACCCATCGCACCAGGTCTCAAGCTGAGCCGGACGCTTGCTTAGTTGAGCTTATCGACCCGGGCAGCGGTTAGATTGGCTGCGAAGATTTCAGCAGCGCGCGGCGCCAGCGGATATTGCGCGGGCCTGGGGCGGCTGGCGTAGGTATCGTGCCAGGCGATCAGGTCGGCTAACGACATGGGTTTTCCGTAAAAATAACCTTGGGCGTAATCGCTGCCGAGCAGGCGCACCTGCCGATCGTCCGCGCGGTCTTCGATGCCTTCGCAGATCACGCTGAAATTGAACGAGTGGCAGAGTTCGATGATGCTGCGCACCACGCGCTGCAACTGGGTGTCGTGGTTGATGCCGCGGATAAACGACTTGTCGATCTTGACGCGCTGTACCTTCAAACCGCTCAAGTAGGACAGCGAGGAGTAGCCGGTGCCGAAATCGTCGAGGGCGATGTCGACGCCCAGCGCATTGATGTTTTCGAGAATGTTTTGGCAGTCGTTGAAGTTCGCCACCGAAATGGACTCGGACATCTCCAGCAGCAGTTGATCCGGGCGAATCGGTGCCCGGCCCAGCCAGCGGCTCAGGCTTTGCGGCAGGGTGGCGGAAAATTGTGCAGGCGATATGTTGACCGAGAAGTACAGGCGCTCGCGAATGACGCCGGGCAGCCGCTGCAGGTCTTCGTCGAGCCGTTGCAGGATCCAGTCGCCGAGGGTGACGCCCAGTTGATTGTTCTCGGCCAGTTCGACGACTTCCAGCGGCGAGATGGCGCCCAGGCTCGGATGGGTCCAGCGCAGTAATACTTCGACGCCCATGGTGGTTTGTTTGAGCCCCAGGATCGGCTGGTAATGCAGCGCCAACCCAGGGAAACCGCCGTCGATGGCCTGCTTGAGGTCGCTGAGCAACTGCCGGCTGCGCAAATAGCGGCTGCTGATTTCCTCGTCGAATACCTTGAAGCCGCGGCTATGGCTCATGCGCAGTTCTCGGGCGGCCAGGGTGGCGCAGTAATACAGCTTTTCGATGCCGTACGTCCGCTGGTGATTGAACACCACGCCGATTCGCGCGTTGACCTGGAACAGTTGCTTGTCGCTCTGGAAGTCGAAACTCAGCGCATTGGCCAGCGCTTTCAGGGTTTCGATCACCAGCTCCGCGGGAAAGTCCGCAGCGAAGGTAATGAGGAATTCATCACCGCCCACCCGGGCGATAAAACTGCTTTCGGGTTTCAGCTGTTTGAGCGTGCTGGCGATGCGTCGCAGTAACTGATCGCCGGCCTCGTGGCTGATGTGTTCGTTGAGTGCGCGAAAATTGCTCATTTCGATGACTGCGGCGGCGCTGTAGACGTGCGTATTGCCAGCGTCCTTCTGCAATGTCTGCAGGCTCTGCCGGTTGGGCAGCTGGGTCAGCGGGTCGTTACGGGCGAGGAAGTTGCTGCGTCGGCTCTCGAAGAACAGCAGCAGCACCAGGGTGCCGCCACAAAACAGCAGGCCCAGTAGCAAGCTCTGGGTGAGAAAGCGCTGGGCATAGGCCTCATCGGCGATATTGGCTGCCTCGGGGCCGGTGAAGTTGCGCACGATCAGCGAACGGATGGGGCGCTGATAAACACCGTACCGCTCGATCGCCGCTTCGAGTTGCGGCCCCGGTTGCAGTATCGACGAGTAGAGCAGCGTTTCGTCCTGCTTCAGCTGAGCGAACAGTTTGCGGGCGGTGCTTTCGGCGCCGAAGCGCTGGCGAATGGCCTGATTTTCCGCACCGGTGAGAAACACCTCCAGGCGATTCCACAGCAGGTCGTAATCCAGATGCAGGCGTGAAATGGGTATGGCGCCGGCCTGAAACAGGCGTAGCGAGGTGTGAAACTTGATGAACTCCTGCTCCAGTTGCGCCAGCGACCAGGCCGAAAGCTGGATGCGGGTGGCGGCCATTTCGGCGCTGCGCTGATTGTTGATCAGCGATGCGATTATGCCTCCAGCGAGAATCAGGGTGATCAGCAGCAAGATGGGATAGCGCAGACGTCTCATCTAGCTTACCGCGCGACTTTCAGCGATTTGAGCTGCCAGACCATGGCGTGGTGAGACTCCTCTTTGCGCAGTTGCGGGTAGTCGCTCAGGGGATAGATGACCCAGATCGGCCCTTTGTCGCGTATGCGCATCGGTTGCCCGTTCTTGCGCGTGGCGAGAATCACCGGATATTTCAGCGCCGCCTCGCTATTGAACTGGTTGCTGTAGTCGTTCAAGGCCACAGCTTCGAGCTTGTCGCCCTTGGCGCCCAGGGCGGCGAGCAGCTCGCTCATGCGCACCCCGGTATAGCTGTCGACGCTGTCGGTCCAGGGAGTCAGGGTTTTCACCTCGGTTTGCGCCAGGGCGTCCAGGCGCGCCAGGTCGAAATAGGCGTTGCCCTCCGGGCAGCAGTCCAGCTCGCCGCTGACAGTCAAAATCACAGGGTTGGCCGGCGGTGTTTGCCACGCGGGGTCGGCCAGGGCGATGCCGCTGAGCAGCAAACAGAGCATGGCAAGGGGCTGGCGAAGTCGGAACGGGATCATCGTCGGGGGCTCCAGGGTGCGGGCGACCGCTTTGGCTAACAGGCTGTTGAAAACTACCTGTGTTGTTATCGCGGCGTTAAAAACGGTCCCGGGTGCGAGTCGGTCCACGTTGTCGCCTGTTATTGTCGGGGGCGCCTAGCTTTGCGTTCGCTGCCTCGCCTAGGTTTTTTATAACCCGCTAAGAGCCGACCGGCTAAAGGGCTGCTTGATAATATCACTTTGATATCGCTGCACTAGGGCCAATACGACTGCCGGTAAATGGCGTCCTGGCTGCGGTGTCGCCGGGGGATTTGCCGGTAAGATGCGATGCGGGAACCTGAGGTCGCTTTATTGGCGTCCACATTTCAACGAGGGCTTACCGCACCATGGCTCAACTGCATTCATGCTGGTGATCTCCAGCAGCATCCACCTGCCCGGCGACGAGATCGAATTGACCGCCATCCGCGCCCAGGGCGCCGGTGGGCAGAACGTCAACAAGGTCTCCAGCGCCGTGCACCTGCGCTTCGACAGCCAGGCCTCGTCCTTGCCGCCGTTCTACAAGGAGCGCTTGCTGGCGCTGCGTGACAGCCGCATCACCGCCGACGGCGTGGTGATCATCAAAGCGCAGCAGTACCGCACCCAGGAGCAGAATCGCGCCGACGCCCTCGAACGGCTGGCCGAGCTGATCCGCAATGCCGGCAAAACCGAAAAAGCCCGGCGCCCGACCAAACCGACCCTGGGCTCGAAAAAGCGCCGGCTGGAAGGCAAGACCAAGCGCGGGGCGATCAAGGCGGGAAGGGGCAAGGTGGATTTTTAGGGTGTAAGCGTTGCAGGTACTCCCGAGGCTCGCATTACTCGGCCGGCCTCGGGTCGGCTGCTTTGTAAGCAGCCAGGCAATCAGCCCTACAGGCTGCATTGCATATCGCCTGTTCTCTGGCTTATCTCAATGGTCGCTTGCTTGGGGTATTGCGGCCTGGCTGGCGAGTTCCTCGCGCGCATGGCGCAGCACCTGATAGGACGAACTGACCGCCAGGCCGGCCATGATGCTGGCTACCAATAAATCCGGCCAGGCGCTACCGGTGCCGAACACGCCAAGAGCGGCGAACAATACGGCGATATTGCCGAGGGCGTCGTTACGCGAGCACAGCCAGACGCTGCGCATATTGCTATCGCCGTCGCGGTAGGCGTAGAGCAGGGCGGCCACGCCAACGTTGGCCAGCAACGCCAGGGCGCCGACCCAGCCCATGGTCGGCGCGTCCGGAACCTGGCCGCTGAGCAAGTGCCAGATCGCCGCGGTCAGCACGCCGACACCGAATACCAGCATGGACAGGGCTTTGAGCTGCGAGGCCCTGGCGCGCAGGGTCAGGCTCATGCCCAGCACCGCCAGGCTGATGCCGTAGTTGGCGGCGTCGCCGAGGAAGTCCAGCGAGTCCGCCAGCAGCGACACCGAATCGGCGCGCATGCCGGCGAAGATCTCCACGCCGAACATGCCCAGGTTGACCGCCAGGGCGGCCCAGAGAATCTTGCGGTAGCGTTTGCTGTGGCGGGTGGTTGCACAGCTCGATGCGGTATTGCAGCAATTGACGCCCATTGGGCTTCTCCTGAAAGGGTATGGGCAGTAGGCTAAACCCTGTAGTCACTACGGAGTCAAGCCATGGGCAAGCCGCTGACCATCAGTGGGTTGAGCCGCGAAAGTGGCGTCAATCTGGAAACCATTCGTTTCTACGAGCGTAGCGAGTTGCTGCCGCCACCCAAGCGCAGCGCTTCTGGCTACCGCCATTACGAAGATGCCGATATACGTCGGGTGCGTTTTATCCGCCGCGGCCGTGAGCTGGGCTTCAGCCTGGAGGAGATTCGCACCTTGCTCGGCTTGGCCGCGCAGCCTCACAGCCCCTGCGCCGAAGCCGACCAATTGGTGCAGGAGCACTTGCTGACCATCGAGGCGCGGATTCGCGACCTGCAGAAGATGAAGGCGGAACTGAGCAAGCTCGCCGGTTGTACCAGCGCCGAGGCCGAGCACTGCCGGCTACTTGAGGCGCTGGACAGCCGCGCCTGTTGCCTTGGCAGCGAGGCGCGCGAGGAGGGCTGAGGCTTATTGGCGGTTATCCAAGTAGGTCTGGTAATCCGGCACCCGATAGTCGTGGGCCTGATCCAGCAGGGCGCTGCCGAGCATGTAGTCGGCGCTGCTTTCGTTGCAGGCCACGGGAATATTCCACACCGCCGCTACACGTAGCAGCGCCTTGATATCCGGGTCGTGGGGTTGCTGCTCGAAGGGGTCCCAGAAGAACACCAGCATATCCACCCGCTGCTCGGCGATGCGCGCGCCCAATTGTTGATCGCCGCCGAGCGGCCCGCTGATCATGCATTCAACCGGCAGGCCTAGACGCCGGCCCAGTAGCAGGCCGGTGGTGCCGGTCGCGAGTAGATGATGACGTGCCAGCTTGTCGCGCTGGCGCTCGCTCCAGTCGAGCAGGAACTCCTTGCAATGGTCGTGGGCGACCAGCGCGATACGTTTGCGCGCCGGCAGGGTGGCGGTGGTGAAGCTGATACGCGGCATGGTGGTTTCCTGGATTTGCTCGGTGGAAGGGTTAGAGGATGGGTTCTTACGTTGGGCTTCGCAGGCTCTGCGCCAACCTCCGGCATCAAGGATGAACGAGATCCCGTAGCCCGGATGCAATCCGGGGATGGTCTTTCGGTCACCACCGATGCCCCCGGATTTCATCCGGGCTACAAGAGCTTGCGCCCGCCGTGAGGTCGTATCGCCCAAAGCGCTGTAACCCGAATAAGCCTAGGCGCAATCCGGGGATGGTCTTATGGCCAGCACCGCTTCCCCGGATTTTATCCGGGCTACGAGCGTCTTCAATCCGCGCGGCACAGGGCCAGGCAGTTATCCAGCATGCGGTTGGAGAAGCCCCATTCGTTGTCGTACCAGGCCATGACCTTGACCATCCTGCCGCTGACCTTGGTGTGGTTGGCATCGAAGATCGCCGACAGCGGGTTGTGGTTGAAGTCGCACGAGACCAGCGGCAGGCTGTTGTAGCCGAGCACTTTGGACTTCTGGCTGGCCGCCAGGAGCAGGGCGTTGACTTCGTCTGCGCTGGTTTCGCGCTGCACTTGCAAGGTCAGGTCGACCAGCGACACGTTGATCACCGGCACCCGTACCGCCATGCCGGTGAACTTGCCGGCCAGTTCCGGCAGCACCAGGCCCACGGCTTCGGCCGCGCCGGTTTTGGTCGGGATCATCGATTGGGTGGCCGAGCGCGCGCGGTAAGGGTCGCTGTGGTAAACGTCGGACAGGTTCTGGTCATTGGTGTAGGCATGAATGGTGGTCATCATGCCCTGTTCGATACCGACGGCGCGCTGCAGCACCTGGGCTACCGGCGCCAGGCAGTTGGTGGTGCAGGAGGCGTTGGAGATTATCTGGTGCGACTGGCGCAGAATGTCATGGTTGACGCCGTACACGACGGTGGCATCGGCGCCTTTGGCCGGTGCGGAGATGATCACTTTGCGCGCCCCGGCGGCGATATGCGCGGCGGCTTTGTCGCGGTCGGTGAACAGCCCGGTGCATTCGAACACCACGTCGATCTTCTGATTCTTCCACGGCAATTCCGCCGGGTTGCGGATGGCGCTGACGGCGATACGATCGCCATTGATCGTCAGATTTTCCTCATCGTGCTCGACCTGGCCGTCAAAAATGCCATGTACGCTGTCGTACTTGAAGAGGTGCGCGTTCATCGCGCTATCGCCCAGGTCGTTGATCGCCACGACCTGCAGCTGTTGGCGGTAGTCCTGGGTGTAGAGCGCGCGCAGGACGTTGCGGCCGATACGGCCAAAACCATTGATGGCGATTCGCAGAGTCATAAGTAAGGTCTCGTTGAGGTTTTGTTGTGGTTTTTGTTGTTTAAATAACAAGATTATTCTCATGAAACTAGAAATCAAGCGTTTTAACTGGCAATATTTTGTTAAAACTACATACAGCTATTGCTCGCTAGCGGGCACGCCAAGACAGGCACCCGAATTTTCAGGGGTCTCCCATGGCATACCCGCTCCCTCATCCGGCGCTGCGCGCCACCTTCTTCCGAGGGAAGAAGGCTATAAGGATGGCGTCGCTGTGCGACTTTCACGTTAGCCTGGAGTTGACCCATGCATCCCCGTGTTCAAGAGGTAACCGACCGCCTGATCGCCCGCAGCCGTGCCACGCGCGAGCGCTATCTGGCGCAGATGGGCGCCGCCGCCGGCGAGGGCCCGCACCGCAGCAGCCTGCAGTGCGCCAACTTCGCCCATGGGGTGGCCGGCTGCGGTTCGCCCAGCGACAAACAGCGCCTGCGTCTGACCAACGAGGCCAATGTCGGCATAGTCTCGGCCTATAACGACATGCTCTCGGCGCACCAGCCCTACGAGCACTTTCCCGAACTGATCAAGCAGGCCCTGCGCGAAATCGGCTCGGTCGGCCAGTTCGCCGGTGGTGTGCCGGCGATGTGCGATGGCGTGACCCAGGGCGAGCCGGGCATGGAATTGAGCCTGGCCAGCCGCGAAGTGATCGCCATGGCCACCGCTGTGGCGCTGTCGCACAACATGTTCGATGCCGCGCTGATGCTCGGCATCTGCGACAAGATCATTCCCGGGCTGATGATCGGTGCACTGCGCTTCGGTCATTTGCCGATGGTCTTCGTGCCCGGCGGGCCGATGCCTTCAGGCATTCCCAACAAACAGAAGGCCGAGGTGCGCCAGCGCTATGCCGAAGGCAAGGCCAGCCGCGAGGAGCTGCTCGAATCCGAGATGCAGTCCTATCACAGCCCCGGCACCTGCACCTTCTACGGCACCGCCAACACCAACCAGGTGGTGATGGAGATCATGGGCCTGCACTTGCCCGGCTCGTCCTTCGTCAACCCCTACACGCCGCTGCGCGACGAGCTGACCCGCGAAGCCGCGCGCCAGGTCACCCGCCTGACCAAGCAGAACGGCAGCTATCTGCCGCTGTGCCAGATCATCGACGAGAAGGCCATCGTCAACTCGGTGGTGGCGCTCAACGCCACCGGCGGTTCGACCAACCACACCCTGCATATTCCGGCCTTCGCCCGCGCCGCGGGCATCCAGCTGACCTGGGAAGACATGGCCGATCTGTCGGCGGTGACCCCGAGCCTGGCCAAGGTCTACCCCAACGGCCAGGCCGACGTGAATCACTTCCATGCCAGCGGTGGCGTGCCCTTTATGGTGCGCACGCTGCTGGACGCGGGCTTGCTGCACGAAGACGTCTACACCGTGATGGGCCAGGGCCTGTCGCGTTACACCCAGGAGCCGTTCCTCGAAGACGGCGTATTGACCTGGCGCGAAGGCCCGAGCGAAAGCCTCGATCCGACTATCCTGCGCTCGGTCGGTGAGGCCTTCTCCCCGGAAGGTGGTCTGCGCGTGCTCGACGGCAACCTCGGCCGCGGCGTGGCCAAGGTCTCCGCAGTGGCTCCCGAGCACCAGATCGTCGAAGCGTCGGCGCGGGTGTTCCAGAGCCAGCTCGAACTCGCCGATGCCTTCAAGGCCGGCGAGCTGGAGCGCGATTTCATTGCCGTGGTGCGCTTCCAGGGCCCGAAAGCCAACGGCATGCCGGAGCTGCACAAGCTCACGCCTTACCTCGGTGTGTTGCAGGACCGCGGCTTCAAGGTGGCGCTGGTCACTGACGGGCGCATGTCCGGCGCCTCGGGCAAGGTGCCGGCGGCCATTCACGTCAGCCCTGAAGCCTGGGACGGCGGGCCGCTGGCCAAGGTGCGCGATGGTGACGTGATTCGTGTCGACGGTGTCGCCGGCACCCTGCAGGTGCTGGTCGATGACGCCGAGTGGGCGGCGCGCGAGGTGGTGCCGCGGCCAACGGATGGCGGCATCGGTTGCGGGCGCGAGCTGTTCGGCTTTATGCGTGCGGCCTTCAGCCCGGCCGAGCACGGCGCCAGCGTGTTCAGTGCGGACCTGGAGGCACTGCAGTGAAAGTGGCACTGGTCGGTGATATTGGCGGCACCAATGCGCGTTTCGCCCTCTGGCGCGACGAGCAATTGGAATCGGTGCGGGTTTTGCCCACCGCCGATTATCCGGGGCCGGAGCAGGCGATCAGGGTTTATCTGGACGATCTCGGCCTGCCCCTGGGTTCGATCGATTCCGTCTGCCTGGCATGTGCCGGGCCGGTCGACGGCGACCTGTTCCGCTTCACCAACAACCACTGGCGGATCAGCCGCGCGGCGTTCTGCCGCGAATTGCAGGTGCGCGAGCTACTGTTGGTCAACGATTTCTCGGCGATGGCCCTGGGCATGACCCGCTTGCGCGACGGCGAACGCCTCAGCGTTTGCCCCGGCGAGGCCGAAGCGGATCGTCCCTGTGTGGTGATAGGTCCGGGCACGGGGTTGGGCGTCGGCACCTTGCTGGCCTTGGCCGACGGCAGTTGGTTGGCGCTGCCGGGCGAGGGCGGGCATGTCGATTTGCCGATTGGTGACCTGCGCGAAGCTCAGCTTTGGCAACAGCTGTATAGCCAGCTCGAGCATGTGCGCGCCGAAGATGTGCTCAGTGGCAGCGGTTTGCTGCTGCTCTACCGCGCCATCTGCGCGGTCGATGCTATCGAGCCGGTGCTGCATTCGCCGGCCGAAGTCACAGCCGCGGCGCTGGCTGGCGACCCGGTAGCCATCGCGGTGCTGGAGCAATTCTGCTGCTGGCTGGGGCGTGCGGCGGGCAACAATGTGCTGACCCTCGGTGCGCGCGGCGGCGTGTATATCGTCGGCGGGGTGGTGCCGCGTTTCGCGGAGTTTTTCCTGAGCAGCGGTTTTGCACGCAGCTTCCGCGACAAAGGGCGCATGAGCGATTATTTTGACGGCATCCCGGTATGGCTGGTGACCGCTGAATACCCAGGCTTGATGGGGGCGGGCGTGGCCTTGCAGCAGGCGACTGGACACTAGTGCTGCTTAGCTCACTGCACCCGTAGCCCGGATGAAATCCGGGGCATCGTTGGCGGCTATAAAACCGCTCCCCGGATTGCCTCCGGGCTACGAAACTGCATGCTTTGGTGGGAGGGGCTTTAGCCGCGACATACAACAGAGGGCCGCGGCTAAAGCCCCTCCCACGGTTTAATGATTGATAACAATAAGGACGGCGGACTATGAGCCAGCCCGGAAAATCGATTCTGCTGGTCGACGACGATCAGGAAATTCGCGAACTGCTGCAAACCTACCTGAGCCGCGCCGGTTTTCAGGTGCGCACCGTTGGCGATGGCGCGGGCTTTCGCCAGGGGCTCTGCGCGGAAGCGGCCGATCTGGTGATCCTCGATGTGATGCTGCCCGACGAGGACGGCTTCAGCCTGTGCCGCTGGGTGCGAGAACATCAGCGCTTCGCCCAGGTGCCGATCATCATGCTCACCGCCAGCTCCGACGAGACCGACCGGGTGATCGGCCTGGAGCTGGGCGCCGACGATTACCTGGGTAAACCCTTCAGCCCGCGCGAACTGCTGGCGCGGATCAAGGCGCTGTTACGCCGCGCGCATTTCAGCCAGGAGCGCGGCGGCGAGGTGCTGGCGTTCGACGATTGGCGTCTGGATATGGTCAGCCATCGCTTGTTCCATGCCGATGGCGAGGAGGTACTGCTCTCCGGCGCCGATTTCGCCTTGCTCAAGCTGTTTCTCGACCACCCGCAACAGATCCTCGATCGCGACACCATCGGCAACGCCACCCGCGGCCGCGAAGTGATGCCGCTCGAACGCATCGTCGACATGGCTGTCAGTCGCCTGCGCCAGCGCTTGCGCGATACCGGCAAGCCGGCTCGCCTGATTCGCACGGTGCGTGGCAGCGGTTATCAGTTGGCGGCTGCCGTCACGCCGTATCTCGGCGATGCGCATTAACCTCCGCCGGCTGCTGCCGGTGCCGCGCTCGTTGCTTGGGCGCATGCTGTTGCTGACCCTGCTGGTGGTGTTGCTGGCCCAGGCGTTGTCGAGCGTGATCTGGGTGTCGCAGCTGCGCGCCAGCCAGATGGAAGGGCTGCTGACCAGCGCGCGCAGCCTGGCGCAGTCGATGGCCGCCAGCGTTGGTTACTTCCGCTCGTTGCCGATCGGCTACCGGCCGATGGTCCTCGATCAGTTACGCAATATGGGCGGTACGCGGTTTTTCGTTTCGCTCAACGACAAGCCGCTGAGCATGCAGGTGCTGCCGGAAACCCCGCGCAAGCGCGCGGTGCTCGATGCGGTGGATGCCACGCTACGTGAGCGCCTGGGTAGCGATCTGGATGTGTCGGCGCAGTTCGTCAGCCCGGACGATCTGCGTATTTTCAACAACGCCCTGAAGCTCGATGAGCTGCCGCGCTCCTGGGCCCATTACGCCCTCAGCCTGGAGCCACTCAACCCGCCGGTGCTGGTCACCCAGATCCAGATATCGCCGGGCGAATGGCTGTATCTCGCCTCCCTGATGCCCGAACCCTATGTCAGCCTGGAGCAGCAGGGGCTGCCGGCCCAGCAGCTATGGTTCATCATCCTTACCAGCAGTTTTCTGCTGTTGTTCATCGGCATTCTGGTGCACTGGCAGAGCCGGCCGCTCAAGCGTCTGGCGGTGGCGGCGCGGGAAATGTCCCTGGGCAGCGAGGTCGAGCCGCTGACCGAGGCGGGCGGTAGCGAGGTGGTCGAGGTCAGCCGTGCGTTCAACAGCATGCGCGAGCGCATCGGCCGCTACCTGCGCGAGCGCAGCCAGTTGTTCAGCGCGATCTCCCATGATCTGCGCACACCGATCACCCGTCTGAGACTGCGCGTCGAACTGCTCGAAGACGAGGCCGTGCAGGCCAAGTTCAGTCGCGATCTGGACGAGCTGGAAATGCTGGTCAAGGGCGCGCTGCAATGCGTCAAGGACACCGATATCCACGAGAACATCGAGCCGGTGGACCTCAACCAGTTACTCAATTGCGTGGTCGAGCCCTACCTGGCGCCGCTCGGCAACGGCCGGGTGACCGTGGACGGCCAGGCGCTCGCCGCCTATCCGGGCAAGCCGCTGGCCCTGAAGCGCTGCATCGGCAACCTGGTGGACAACGCGCTGAAGTACGGCGAGCGCGCCCATCTGCATATCGAAGACGACGATGGCGCCTTTGTCCTGCATGTCGACGACGAAGGCCCTGGCGTGCCCGAGCAACGCCTGGAGCAGGTATTCGAACCGCATTTCCGTTTGGCCGGGCAGCAGCAGGGCTACGGCCTGGGCCTGGGCATCGCACGCAATATCGCCCACAGCCACGGCGGCGAGTTGAGCCTGCGCAACCTGCGCGAAGGCGGCCTGCGGGTGACCCTCATGTTGCCGCGCTGATGAGTCGTAGGGGGCGCCGTGCGCACCGCCGATACCGGGATGCCGGGCCAGTGGTGCGTATGGCGAACCCGACCGTTCCGTTGCCGTCAGGTAGCCCGGATGCAATCCGGGGAGCAGTCTAATGGCCGCTATCGATGCCCCGGATTGCATCCGGGTTACCGGTGTGCGGTGCGGCCTGCTTTGTAACCATCCGGTGACTTTTGTGCATCCCTTCGTTACCCGCAGCGGCGCTGAGCATGGTTAGACTCGATACCAGAGCAAGCATCCGACTTGCCGGTAATAACAACAAGAAAGGAACCCTTAATGAATTCGATATCCCGCCTGGCAACCGTTATTTCCCTCGTCTCCCTGATGCCGCTGGCCGCTCACGCCGGTGAAGTCGAAGTGCTGCACTGGTGGACCTCCGGTGGTGAAAAGCGCGCCGCCGATACCCTGCAAAAACTGGTTGAAGAGAAAGGACATACCTGGAAGGACTTCGCCGTCGCCGGCGGCGGTGGCGAAGCGGCCATGACCGTGCTGAAGACCCGCGCGGTTTCCGGTAACCCGCCTGCCGCCGCGCAGATCAAAGGGCCGGACATTCAGGAGTGGGGCGAGCTGGGCTTGCTCGCCGACCTTGACGACGTCGCCAAGGAGCAGCAGTGGGACAAATTGCTGCCGCCCCAGGTGATCGACGTGATGCAGTTCGGCGGCCACTACGTGGCGGTGCCGGTCAACGTGCACCGGGTCAACTGGTTGTGGATCAACCCCGAGGTGTTCGCCAAGGCCGGTGCCAAGGCGCCGACCACCCTCGACGAGTTCTTCGCCGCCGCCGACAAGCTCAAGGCCGCCGGCTTCATGCCCCTGGCCCACGGCGGTCAGCCCTGGCAGGACAGCACCGTATTCGAAGACCTGGCCTTCGCCATTCTCGGGCCGCAGGACTTCAACAAAGCCTTCGTCGAGCTCGACGAGAGCGTGCTGACCGGCGACAAGATGGTCGAGGTATTCGCCGCCCTGCAAAAACTGCACGGCTATGTCGACGCCAACGCCGCCGGTCGTGACTGGAACAGCGCCACCGCCATGGTGATCAACGGCAAGGCCGGTATGCAGATCATGGGCGACTGGGCCAAGAGCGAGTGGACCGCTGCCGGCAAGGTCGCCGGCAAGGACTACCAGTGCCTGCCGTTCCCCGGCACCCAGGGCAGCTTCGCCTACAACATCGACTCCCTGGCAATGTTCAAGTTGAGCAATCCGGAAAATCGCAAGGCCCAGGAAGACCTGGCGCGCACCGTGATGGAGCCGAAATTTCAGGAGTTCTTCAACCAGAACAAGGGTTCGATCCCCGTACGGACCGATATGGACATGAGCACCTTCGACGCCTGCGCCCAGGCCTCGATGAAGGACTTCAAGGAAGCGGCAGCCAGTGGCGGCCTGCAACCGAGCCTGGCTCATGGCATGGCTGCCTCCAGCTATGTGCAGGGTGCGGTGTTCGATGTGGTGACCAACTTCTTCAACGACCCCAAGGCCGATCCGAAGAAGGCTGCCCAGCAACTGGCCGCGGCCATCCAGGCCGTGCAGTAAAGCCAGCCCGGTCGCCGGTCAGCCGGCGGCCAACTCGTCAGTTTTAAGCATGTTCTCCCTGGCGCCTGCCTTTCAGGCAAGCGCCACGGGATCGGCCGTGTCGGTTTTTCTGTAGGCATCCACCTGGCTCCTGCAGGTGGTGTATCAAGCAATGGAGTTACCCATGAGTTCAATCGCCGTCTTTACCAAGGCCTCGCCGCTGGATGCGTTACAGCGCTGGCTGCCCAAGCTGGTGCTGGCGCCGAGCATGCTGATCATCCTGGTCGGTTTCTACGGCTACATCCTCTGGACTTTCGTCCTGTCGTTTACCAATTCGCGCTTCATGCCCGGCTACAAGTGGGTCGGTCTGCAGCAATACGCGCGCTTGTGGGACAACGACCGTTGGTGGGTGGCGAGCAAGAATCTGCTGGTATTCGGTGGCCTGTTTATCGGCATCAGCCTGGTGATCGGCGTGCTGCTGGCGGTGCTGCTCGATCAGCGCATTCGCCGCGAAGGATTTATCCGCACGATTTTCCTCTACCCCATGGCGCTGTCGATGATCGTCACCGGCACCGCCTGGAAATGGCTGCTCAATCCCGGCCTGGGTATCGACAAGATGCTCCGCGACTGGGGCTGGGAAGGTTTTCGTTTCGACTGGCTGGTGGACCCGGATCGGGTCGTCTACTGCCTGGTGATCGCCGCCGTGTGGCAGGCCTCGGGTTTCGTCATGGCGCTGTTCCTCGCCGGTTTGCGCGGGGTCGATCAGTCGATCATTCGGGCTGCCCAGGTCGATGGCGCGAGCCTGCCGAACATCTACCTGCGCATCGTCTTGCCGAGTCTCGGGCCGGTGTTCTTCAGTGCGCTGATGATCCTCGCGCATATCGCGATCAAGAGTTTCGACCTGGTCGCCTCGATGACCGCGGGCGGCCCCGGCTACTCGTCCGATCTGCCGGCGATGTTCATGTATGCCCACACCTTTACCCGCGGCCAGATGGGTCTCGGCGCCGCCAGCGCGATCCTGATGCTCGGCGCGGTGCTGGCGATTCTGGTGCCCTACCTGTACTCCGAACTGCGAGGCAAGCGCCATGACTAAGTCCCTCAGTCTGAGCCGTGTGGCGATCTACGCGACCCTGCTCACCGCCTGCGCGGTATACCTGATCCCGCTGGTGATCATGCTGTTGACCAGTTTCAAAAGCCCGGAGGACATCCGTACCGGCAACCTGCTGTCGTGGCCGGATGTGATCACCGCGATCGGTTGGGTCAAGGCCTGGGATGGCGTCGGCGGTTACTTCTGGAACTCGGTGAAGATCACCTTCCCGGCGGTGCTGATCTCGACCCTGCTCGGTGCGCTGAACGGCTATGTGCTGGCAATGTGGCGCTTTCGCGGTTCGCAGTTGTTCTTCGGCCTGCTGCTGTTCGGCTGCTTTCTGCCGTTCCAGGTGGTGCTGCTGCCGGCCTCGTTCACCCTCGGTCAGTTCGGTCTGGCCAATACCACCAGCGGTCTGGTGCTGATCCACGTGGTCTACGGCCTGGCCTTCACCACGCTGTTCTTCCGCAACTACTACGTCAGCGTGCCGGAAGCCCTGGTGCGGGCGGCACGCCTGGATGGCGCGGGCTTCTTCACCATCTTCGGGCGGATTCTGCTGCCGATGTCGATCCCGATCATCATGGTTTGCCTGATCTGGCAGTTCACCCAGATCTGGAACGACTTCCTCTTCGGCGTGGTGTTCGCCAGCGGCGATACCCAACCGATCACAGTGGCGCTGAACAACCTGGTCAACACCAGCACCGGGGCCAAGGAATACAACGTCGATATGGCTGCCGCGATGATCGCCGGCCTACCCACGCTGGTCGTGTACATCCTGGCTGGCAAATATTTCTTGCGTGGGCTGACTGCCGGCGCCGTCAAGGGTTGAAAGCTGCTGCGGCGCTTCAACGAACGATTTTGGAGAGATGAAATGGCAACCCTCGAACTGCGCAACGTTAACAAGTCCTACGGCAGCGGCCTGCCGGACACCCTGAAGAACATCGAGATTTCGATCGACTCCGGCGAGTTTCTGATTCTCGTGGGCCCGTCCGGTTGCGGTAAATCCACGCTGATGAACTGCATCGCCGGCCTGGAAGACATTAGTGGCGGCGCGATCCTGGTCGATGATCAGGACATCAGCGGCATGAGCCCGAAGGACCGCGATATCGCCATGGTCTTTCAGTCCTATGCGCTGTACCCGACCATGACCGTGCGCGACAACATCGCCTTCGGCCTGAAGATGCGCAAGATGGCGCCGGCGGCCATCGAAGAAGAAGTGGCGCGGGTGGCCAAGCTGTTGCAGATCGAGCATCTGCTCGGGCGCAAACCCGGGCAGCTCTCCGGCGGTCAGCAGCAGCGCGTGGCGATGGGCCGGGCGCTGGCGCGGCGGCCGAAGATCTACCTGTTCGACGAGCCGCTGTCGAACCTCGACGCCAAGTTGCGCGTGGAAATGCGCACCGAAATCAAGCTGATGCACCAACGCCTGAAGACCACCACGGTGTACGTCACCCACGACCAGATCGAGGCCATGACCCTGGGCGACAAGGTGGCGGTGATGAAGGACGGCATCATCCAGCAGTTCGGCACCCCGCAGCAGATCTACAACGACCCGGCCAACCTGTTCGTCGCGAGTTTTATCGGCTCGCCGCCGATGAATTTCATCCCCCTGCGCCTGCAGCGCCGCGACGGCCAGTTGTTCGCCTTGCTCGACTCCGGGCAGGCGCGTTGCGAGCTGCCGTTGGGCGCGATGGAGGCGGGCTTCGAGAACCGCGAGGTGATTCTCGGCATCCGTCCCGAGCAGATCCTGCTGGCGGCGGCCGGTGCCAGCGGCCCGTCGTCGATTCGCGCCGAGGTCGAGGTCACCGAGCCCACCGGCCCGGACACCCTGGTCTTCGTCAACCTCAACCAGACCAAGGTCTGCTGCCGCATGGCGCCGGACGACGCGCCGCGGGTTGGGCAGACCCTGGAGCTGCAATTCGACCCGAGCAAGGTGCTGCTGTTCGACGCGCAAAGCGGCGAGCGCTTGCTGTCGGGGAAACCACAAAGCGCCGAACAGGCGGCCAAGGTCACCCAGTTCAAGGGCCGCTGATTCGTAGCCCGGATAAGTCTCGGCGCAATCCGGGAAGCCCGGTCGGTCGCGCAATCTTTTCCCGGATTGCATCCGGGCTACGGCGCCAGGCGGTTGTTGGACCTGCAATGAACACAGGTTGTGGGGATTACCCCTGCGGCTGGTGCAATAAGCGTTACAACAATAAAAACAAGAAGGAGTAAACATGAGAGCAGCAACGAAGATCGGCCTGGCCCTGACCCTGGGTAGCCTGGCATTGCCGCAGGCGGCGAGCGCGCTGGAGTTCACCGGCTATGCCCGTAGTGGCGCCGGCAGCTCGGATGGCGACCGTCAATCCTGTTTCCAGTTGCCGGGAGCACAATCCAAGTACCGCTTGGGTAACGAGTGCGAGCAGTACATCGAGCTGGATCTGCGCCAGGACCTGGCCAGTTTCGATGACGGCTCGGTACTCAGCGTCGAAGGCATGGCGCAGCTGTACAACGCCTATGGCCATACGCCGAAGTTCACTGGCGACTACGGCTTCGCGCGGATGAACCAGATGTACGCGGAATGGAGCAACGTCAGTGCGCTCAACGGCGGTTCGCTATGGGCCGGGCGGCGCTTCTACAAACGTAACGACATCCATATCTCCGACTTCTTCTACTGGAACCAGAGCGGCACCGGCGCGGGTATCGAGGATTTCGAGCTGGGCGGGTTGAAATACAGCTACGCGTTTTCGCGCAAGGACAGCTACTTTCAGGAACCCTATATCAACCGCCACGACTTCAACGTCGCCGGCTTCGATGTCAATCCGGGCGGCGAGCTGGAGTTCGGCCTGAGCTATATCGACAAGCCCGACAGCACCGATGCCCACAGCGGCTGGGCGATCACCGCGCAGCATAAGCAGAGCGATTTTCTCGGCGGCAAGAACACCTTCGCCCTGCAATACGGTCGCGGCCCCGGCACCGCCTTGGGTTACACCGGCGACGTGACCCTGGACAGCGACAACAAGAGCTATCGCCTGGTCGAGTTCTTCGATTGGCAGGCCACGCCGCGCTTGGGTGGCCAGGTGCAGTTCGTCTACCAGAAGGACATCCGTCCCGACGGTGACGACCAGGACTGGCTGTCGGTCGGCGGGCGTACCAGCTATGCCTTCACCGAGCAGTTCAAGCTGGTCGGCGAGATCGGCCACGATCAGGTCGATGCCACCGACGGTACGCGCAAGCTGACCAAGTTCACCGTGGCGCCAACCTGGTCGCCGTCCGGCCCGGGCTTCTGGGCGCGCCCGGAAATCCGCTTGTACTACACCTACGCCAACTGGAACGAAGCGGCGCAGCGTGCGGCCAGCCTGGTCGCCGCCGGCTCGGCGCTGTCCGACAGCGGCGCCTTCGGCAACGCCCAGCACGGTTCGAACTTCGGCGTGCAGGTCGAGTACTGGTGGTGATATGAAACAAGGGCGAAACCATGCTGCGAGTTAAACCGCAGCGAGTGCCTGCAACCCAGCCAGGAGATGCCGCCGCGCATCCCCTGGCTGAGTTGTTTGTGCCAGGCGCCGAGCCGGGTCTGCGCTGGGTGATGCATCAGGAGCGCGAGGTGCTGCTGATCGAACATGCGCGCTTTCAGGCGGCTTTCAGCCGGCAGGGCGGTCAGTTGCTGCATTTTCAGCCCCGCGGACAGCGGCCCTGGCTCTGGTGCGCCAGGCACTGGCCGCGTGGCGGTGCGATTCGTGGCGGCGTGCCGGTGTGCTGGCCCTGGGTCGGCCGTCATCCCGGCGAAAGCGGCTGGCCGTCCCACGGCTGGGCGCGGCTCAGCGATTGGCAATTGCTCGACAGTAGCGTAGACGAGGCGGGTGTACGCCTGCGCTGGCAGCTGCAGCTGTGCGACTGGCGGGTGACCCTGGATGCCGAGCTCGGCGAGCAGATGAGCCTGCGCCTGAGCAGCAGCCATCAGGACGATGAGCCCTGCCAGCTCAGCCACGCCCTGCACGCCTATTGGCGGGTCAGTGACGTGGTGCGGGTGGCGCTGCTCGGTCTGGATGGTGCTGAGGGGTATGACCTGCTGAAACGCGCGAACTGCCAACAGCAGGGCGCGCTGCGCATCGAGGACGGTTGCCATCGGGTGTTTCGCCGCGGCGCGCTGCTGCAGTTGCAGGATCTGTCCTGGCAGCGGCGCCTGTTACTCGACACCCGCGGCGGCGCCAACAGCCTGGTCTGGCACCCCGGCAGCCGACCGCTGACCGACGTCAGCTGGAGCGAAACCCTGGGCTTTCTCAGCGTACAGGCCGCCAGCTGCATGACCGATAGCCTGAGCTTGAAGCCAGGCGAGGAGGCGGTATTGGAGTTGAAGGCGCGTTTGGGCTGATCTGCGTGGCGCTTTTGTAGCCCGGATGCAATGTGGGAAGGGTCATCGGCCGCGCAATCTTTCCCCGGATTGCATCCGGGCTACCGGAGCAGCTGATCGTTCCCACGTGGATGGTTCGACGCCTCGATGTGGGAACGATCAAAGTCACACAATGGTAGCCCGGGTATCGGCGCCCTGGGTATCGCTGCGCTCAACCCAGGCTACGTGCTGATCTGCGTGGCGCTTTTGTGATCGTTCCCACGCTGGAGCGTGGGAACGATCATGGGGCCACGCAATTGAGTCCTGCTCAGCGCCTTGCCACATCGGAGAAGTAGAACTTGTCCAGGGTGTGCCGCGATTCGGTGTATTCGAACTGGCGGCCGTCCTGCAGGAAGGTGTGGTTCTTGATCACGATCACGTGGCCCAGGCCATCGAGGTCGAGGTATTGGCGGTCGTCCTTGCTGCATTGCTGCGCTTCGATCACGCGCTGGGCGAAGCTGATGCTGAGGCCGAGCTGGCCCTCGATGTATTCGTAGATCGAGCCCTTGGCGATCTCTTCGCTGAGGCCGGGAATCAGCTCGTCGACGAAGTAGTTGATGTCGAGGATCACCCGTTTGCCATCGATATGACGGATACGTTTGATCTGCGTGACCAGGCTGCCTTCCTCGGCATGCAGGTGTTCGAGCAGGGCGCCTTGCAGGGGGATGCGGCGGAATTCGACGACCTCGGTGATCAGGCTGCGACCGAGGCGCTGGTGGATTTCCTGGAAGCTGACGATGCCGCCCAGTTGCAGTTCGATATGGCTTTGCGACAGAACGAAAGCGCCTTTGCCGTGCTGTTTCTGCACGAAACCACGCTCCTGCAATAACTCGATGGCCTTGCGCACGGTACCGCGACTAGCCTGATAGGCATCCATCAATTCCGTTTCCGAAGGCAGGCGCGCACCTTTGGCCAGGCGCTCGGCGCTGATATCGGCAAGCAGATCGCTATAGATCTGGTTGTATTTGCTCATGCTCTCGCTCTTGCTTCCCATGCGGCGCCATAGCGGCGCCCGCGAGTGCTTGACCTTACAGAGGGCGGCCGCGTTTTGTCCATTCGTCGGCTTGCCTCTAAACTCGTCTATACGAGTTGTTGCTTTAACTCGTCTATACGAGTACGTTACGCCTCGGCATGCGCCAATAACAAAACCTTACCGAAAGGAAAAAAGCATGGGCCAGGATTACCGTAAAACCGCCGCCGAGATTCTCGAAGCGCTCGGCGGGGCGGACAACATCGAGCAAGCCGCGCATTGCGTCACCCGTTTGCGCCTGTCGCTGAAAAATCACAGCCTGGTGAACGCCACCCAGCTGGCTCAGGTCGAGCTGGTCAAGGGCAGTTTCCTCACCGGCGGGGTGTTTCAGATCGTCATCGGGCCGGGGGAGGTGGAGAAGGTCTACGCCGCCCTGCGCGAACTCACTGGCCTGAGCGCCGCGACCATCGCCGACGTCAAGCAGCAGGGTGCAGCCAAGGGCAATCCCATGCAGCGCCTGGTGCGGGTGTTCTCCGATGTGTTCATGCCGATCCTGCCGGCGATCATCGTTGCCGGCCTGCTGATGGGCATCAACAACCTGCTCGGCGCCGAGGGCATGTTTATCGAGGGCAAGACGCTGCTGGCGGCCTACCCGAACCTCGAAGGCCTGTGGCAGCTGATCAATATGATGGCCAATACCGCCTTCGTCTTCCTGCCGGCGCTGGTCGGCTGGTCGGCGGCCAAGCGCTTCGGCGGCAGCGAGATTCTCGGCATCGTGCTCGGTCTGCTGCTGGTGCATCCGGACCTGCTCAACGCCTGGAACTACGGCAAGGCAGTGGCCGGGCTGGACGGCGCGAGCATTCCCTATTTCGATATCTTCGGCCTGATCAAGATCGAGAAGGTCGGTTACCAGGGGCAGATTCTGCCGATCCTGCTGGCGGCCTGGGTGATGAGCCGGATCGAGACCTGGTTGCGTGCGCGGGTACCCAATTCCATTCAATTGCTGGTGGTGCCGATCACCACCATCGTTATCACCGGCTTCCTCGCCCTGGCGCTGATCGGCCCGCTGACCCGCCACCTGGGTATCCTGATCACCGAAGGCATGGTCTATGTGTTCGAGCTGGCGCCGCTGCTCGGCGGGCTGATCTTCGGCCTGCTCTATGCGCCGCTGGTGATCACCGGCATGCACCATATGTTCATCGCCGTGGATCTGCAGTTGATCGCCAGTAATGGCGGCACCTTTATCTGGCCGATGATCGTGATGTCCAACGTCGCCCAGGGCAGTGCGGCGCTGGCGGTGTTCTACGTCACCCGCAACGCCCGCGAACGCAGCATGGCCTCGACCTCGGCGATCTCGGCGTATTTCGGCATCACCGAACCGGCGATGTTCGGCGTCAACCTGCGCTACAAGTTTCCCTTCTATGCGGCGCTGTGCGGCTCGGCGCTGGCCTGCATCTTCCTCTCGTTGAGCAAGGTCAAGGCCGCGGCCATCGGCGTCGGCGGGCTGCCGGGATTCATCTCGATCATTCCGCAGTACATCCCGCTGTTCATGCTCGGCATGCTGATCGCCATAGTCGTGCCCTTCACCCTGACCTACGCCCTGAGCCGCAAGATCATTCTGCCGGGCTATCGCGTCGCCTGATATCCGCTCAACCACGCCGGGGCGCTTGGCCCCGGCGTGCGATTCAACCTGCGTCATTCATTCTTATCGGGAACTGTGCAATGCAAGACTGGAAGCGCTCGGTGGTCTATCAGATCTACCCCAAGAGCTTTTATAGCCACGCCGACCGGGCCACCGGCGACCTGCTCGGGATAGTCGCCAAGCTCGACTACCTGCAGTGGCTGGGCGTCGATTACCTGTGGCTGACCCCGTTCCTGCGTTCGCCGCAGCGCGACAACGGCTACGACATCAGCGACTACTACGCGGTCGACCCGAGCTGCGGCAGCATGGCCGATCTGGAACTGCTGATCGACCAGGCCGGGCGCCGCGGTATCCGCCTGATGATGGATATCGTGGTCAGTCACACCTCGATCGAACACCCCTGGTTCCAGGCCGCGCGGCAGAGCCGCGACAATCCCTACCGGGATTTCTATATCTGGCGCGATACGCCGAACAACTGGCAATCCAAGTTCGGTGGTTCGGCCTGGGAGTACGACGCCGTCACCGAGCAGTACTACCTGCACCTGTTCGACCACAGCCAGGCCGACCTGAACTGGGACAACCCCCGCGTGCGTGAGGAAATCTTCCGCATGATGCGCTTCTGGCGCGACAAGGGCGTCGGCGGCTTCAGGCTGGATGTGATCAACCTGATCTCCAAGCCCAAGGACTTTCCCGAGGGCGACTGCGACGGTCGGCGTTTCTACACCGACGGTCCACTGGTGCACGAATACCTGCAGGAGATGAACCGCGAAGTGTTCGATGGTTATCCGCTGATCAGCGTCGGCGAGATGTCGTCCACCACCCTGGAACACTGCATCCGCTATTCGCACCCGCAGTCCAGCGAGCTGTCGATGACCTTCAACTTTCATCACCTGAAGGTCGATTACCCGGCATTGCAGAAATGGGTGTACGCCGAGTTCGATTTCGTCGGGCTCAAACGCATCCTCTCCGACTGGCAGACCGGCATGCAGCAGGGCGGGGGCTGGAACGCCCTGTTCTGGTGTAACCACGATCAGCCACGGGTGGTCTCGCGCTTCGCCGACGACGGCGAGTACCGCGTGCAGTCGGCGAAGATGCTCGGCACTGCGCTGCACCTGCTGCAGGGCACGCCCTATATCTACCAGGGCGAAGAGATCGGCATGAGCGATCCGGGCTTCGACGATATCCGCCAGTACCGCGATGTCGAGACCCTGAACATTCACCGCCTCAAGCGTGAGGCCGGGGTGCCGGAAGAACAGATCATGGCGGCGATCCGGCAGAAGTCGCGGGACAACGCGCGCACTCCGATGCACTGGAGTGCGGCGCCCAACGCCGGCTTCAGCAGTGCCCAGCCGTGGATCGAACTGGCGCCCAACTACCCCGAGGTGAATGTCGAGGCGGCCCTGGCGGACAGCGACTCGGTGTTGCACCACTACCGCCGGCTGATCGCCTTGCGCAAGGCCGAGCCGCTGATCACCACCGGCGAATACCGCTGTCTGCTGCCTGAACACCCGCAGGTGTGGGCCTATCTGCGGATCGGCGAGGGCGAGCGCTTGCTGGTGGTGAACAACTTCTTTGCCGCCGATTGTGAGGTGACGCTGCCCGAGGGCGCGCTACCGGCCGGCTGCCAACAGCGCCTGCTGATCAGTAATTACCCCGATTGCCCGCCGCGCGGTACCTGCCTGTACCTGCGGCCCTATGAATCCTTCGTGCTGCACCTGACGGAGGGCGACGTTTCCCTGCAATAACCCGGATAAGCAGCGCCATCCGGGCAAACCAAAGCGCCGGCCCTTCGCCAGGGCCGGTTCCACAACAATAAAAACAAGCGGAACAGCCATGAAAACAACAACCTTCACCCTTGCCTTGGCCCTTGCCGGTCTGCCCCTGGCCAGTCAGGCCCTGGAATTTTCCGGTTACCTGCGCAGCGGCGTCGGCGACTCGGTCAACAGCGATTCGCAGGCCTGCTTCAAGCTGCCGGGCGCGCAGACCAAATACCGTCTGGGTAACGAATGCGAGCAGTACGCCGAACTCGATCTGCGTCAGGACCTGTTCACCCTCGACGACGGTTCGGTGCTCAGCGTCGAGGCCATGGCCTCGCTGTACAACGCCTACGATCACAGCCTGAAATTCACCGGCGACTACGGTTCGGCGCGGATGCCGCAGATCTATGCCGAGTGGAGCAAGATCCCGGGGCTGAACAACGGCTCGCTGTGGGCCGGGCGCCGTTACTACAAGCGTAACGACATCCACATCTCCGACTTCTACTACTGGAACCAGAGCGGCACCGGCGCCGGTATCGAGGACGTGGAATTCGGTGGGTTGAAATACAGCTACGCCTTCTCGCGCAAGGACAGCCTGTGGCAGGAAGCCTATGTCAATCGTCACGACTTCAACGTCAGCGGCTTTGCGCCCAACGCCGGCGGCGCCCTGGAGTTCGGCCTGAGCTATATCGACAAGCCGGACAGCCGCGATGCCCATGGCGGCTGGGCGTTCACCGCACAGCACACGCAAAGCGATTTCCTCGGCGGCAAGAACAAGTTCGCCGTGCAGTACGGCAAAGGTCCGGGCACCGGACTGGGTTATACCGGCGACGTGACTCTGGATCGCGACAACAGCAGCTGGCGGGTGGTCGAGTTCTTCGATTGGCAACTGACCCCGCGTTTCGGTGGTCAATTCGAGGCGGTCTATCAGAAGGACAAGCGCGACAACGGCGCCAGTCAGGATTGGCTGTCGATCGGCGTGCGCCCGACCTATGCCTTCAGCGAGCAATTCAAGCTGGTCACCGAATTCGGTCACGACCAGGTGGACGCCGCAGGCGGCACACGCAAGCTGAGCAAGGCCACCATCGCGCCGACCTGGTCGCCGAGCGGTCCGGCGTTCTGGGCGCGCCCGGAAATTCGTCTGTACTACACCTATGCGGTATGGAACCAGTCCGCGCAGGACGCCGCCGGTGCCGGCGATGCGCTGTCGGAAACCGGTGCCTTCGGCAATGCCCGCCACGGCTCCAACTTCGGCGCTCAGGTTGAGTATTGGTGGTAAGCAAAAGGCTGTTTGCTCGTTATCTGTTGAGGCACTTTGAGCCGTCGAGACGATGCCAAGGGTGGCGTCATTCGTAGGGTGGGTTAGGCGCATAACCACGGGCTATAAGCTGATACTTAGCCTGTTGCGCCGTAACCCACCATGGGGGCTAAACCGATCATCGCTTGGTGGGTTACGTGGCGCTCGGATTCAGCAGTGGCCGCCTAAACCCGGCTCAGCGCCACTAACCCACCCTACAAAACGGTGTGCAATAAGTAATGGGTACAGAGCCAAGCAAAAGCTTTTTTCCTCGGCATACAGGCAGGGGAGAGGGGGTGAGGGGCGCTGGAATAGCTCTCTATCCCGGCCACTCGCAACCAAACAAGAACTACAGCAGGTGATGCAATGTCCGCAAATCAAACTCTGGAACTGCTGGCGCCCCTCTCGGGGTTGCTGGTGCCCCTCGAGGCCGTGCCTGACCCGGTATTCGCCGGCAAGCTGGTTGGCGACGGGATTTCCATCGACCCTACCTCGCAAACCCTCTGTGCACCCATGGCCGGTGTGGTCGGTCAGCTGCAGGCCTCCGGCCATGCCCTGAGCCTGATCGGCGAGGCCGGCGTCGAAGTGCTGATGCATATCGGCCTGGATACCGTGCAACTGCAAGGCGCGGGTTTTCGCTGCCTGGTACAGAGCGGCGAGCAGGTGGCGGCGGGGCAACCGCTGATCGAGTTCGATGCCGATGCCATCGCCCAGAGCGCACGCAGCCTGCTGACCCAGATGTTGGTGGTCAACGGCGAGAAAGTCAGCGCCTACACCGCGAAAACCGGCCTGATCGAATGCGGCCAGCCGGTGCTGAGCCTGACCCTGAGCACCACGGACGACGCCGTGCAAAGCGAGCAGCAAGGCGCTGTGCAGCGTCTGTCCGGGTTGGTCGCGGTGCCTAACCCCAGCGGCCTGCATGCTCGCCCGGCGGCGATCCTGGCGCACGCGGCCAAGGGCTTCGCTGCGCGCATCAGCCTGCACAAGGGCTCGCAGGAGGCCAACGCCAAGTCGCTGGTGGCGATCATGGCCCTGGAAGTGACATGCGGCGATGCGCTGGAAGTCCGGGCCTACGGTGCCGACGCCGAGCAGGCGGTGACGCGTCTGCGCGAGCTGATCGCCGAGGGCTGCGGCGAGGGCATCGAGCCCGTTCGGCAGGCGCAGGCGGACAAGCAAACCGCCGCAGCACCTGTGCAACCTGGCGATGGGCAGTTGCGCGGGGTCTGCGCTTCGCCGGGGCTGGCCCTGGGCTGGGTGGTGCAAATCGCTGAGCCGGAATTGTCGCTGGATGAGCTGGGACAGGGTGAAACGCTCGAACTGCAGCATTTGCGCCAGGGCCTGGCCACGGCCTGGGAGCAACTGGCCTCGATGCGCCTGGCGCAAGCCGGCGGACCACAGGTGGAGATCCTCCAGGCGCACCAGGAGTTGCTCGAAGACCCCGATCTATTGGAGCAGGCGGAAGCGATGATCGCGGCTGGCAAGAGCGCCGCGTTCGCCTGGTATAGGGCCTGCATGAGCAGTGCCGAGCGGCTCGCCGACCTGCAAAACGCCTTGCTCGCCGAGCGTGCCCAGGACCTGCGCGATGTTGGCCAGCGTGTGGCCAGGTGTCTGCAGGGGGAGAGCGACGGGCCTTTGCAACTGCCCGAGCAGAGCATCCTGATCGCCGAGCAACTGAGTCCGTCGCAGACCGCCAGCCTGGATACCAGCAAGGTGCTGGGGCTGGTCACGGTTGGCGGCGGGCCGACCAGTCATGTCGCGATCCTCGCCCGTGCCCTGAACATTCCGGCATTGTGCGGCTTGCCCGCGCAGGTGCTGGCGCTGGCCAGCGGCACCCAGGTATTGCTGGACGGCAACAGCGGCCTGTTGCGTGTGGCGCCGAGTGCCAGCGAGGTCGAAGAGCTGTATGCCGAGCTGCGCGCGGACCGCCAGCGCCAGCGACTGGAGCGCGATGCCGCGCTGTTGCCGGCGACGACCCGCGACGATTGCCGCATCGAAGTTTCGGCCAATGTCGCCTCGCTGGAAGAGGTGCGTCAGGCGCTCGACCTGGGCGGCGAGGGCGTCGGCCTGCTGCGCTCGGAGTTTCTCTATCTGCATCGCGACGCCGCACCGAATGAGGCGGAACAGCGCGAGACCTACCGCGCCATCGCTGCGGCGCTGGGCGCGGAACGCAACCTGGTGGTGCGCACCCTGGATGTCGGCGGCGACAAGCCCCTGCCGTATGTGCCGATGGCGGCCGAGGAAAATCCGTTCCTAGGCATGCGTGGCATACGCCTGTGTCTGCAGCGCCCGGAGCTGTTGCGCAGCCAGTTGCGCGCGGTGCTCGGCGCGGCGGAGCTGAGCCGCTTGCACCTGATGTTGCCGATGGTCGCCAACCTGGAGGAGCTGCGCGAGGTGCGCGGCATGCTGGAACAGGAGGCGGCGGTTCTCGGGGTCGCCCAACTGCCCAAGCTCGGCATCATGGTCGAGGTGCCCGCCGCCGCGCTGCTCGCCGAGCAATTC
This sequence comes from uncultured Pseudomonas sp., assembly GCF_946885955.1. The sequence goes on along the minus strand of NZ_CAMPHI010000006.1, from coordinate 7,350 downwards.
GCCGCGGAGGTGGATTTCTTCTCCATTGGCACTAACGACCTGACCCAATACTGCCTGGCCATGGACCGCGGTCACCCGCGCCTGGCCGCTCAGGCCGACGCCCTGCACCCTGGGGTGTTGCGCCTGATCGAGCTGACGGTGCGCGGCGCCCACGCCCATGGCAAATGGGTTGGCCTGTGTGGCGGCCTGGCTTCGGAGCCGCTGGCGGTACCGCTGCTGCTGGGGCTCGGGGTGGACGAACTGTCGGTGAGCGTGCCGGCGATTCCTGCGATCAAGGCCGCGGTGCGCCGTCAGCACATGGGCGACTGCCGCCTGTTGGCCAAGGAAATCCTGGCCATGGGCACCATCGCCCAGGTCCGCCAGCGTCTGCTGGAGGTTAGTCGCAGCGTTACCGAGAGGAGTGCGGAATATGTTTGAGCGAATCGGCGATTGGTTCTGGAATGCCCTGACACCGGATCTGGTGCAGGACGAAAACCAGCACGTGACGGGCGCGATTGCCCCGGCCGTGCTGGCCGCCCTCGGCGGCGCGGCCAACCTCAAGTCCTGCGAGCCGGTGGCGTTGACCCGTCTGCGCGTGGAGCTGCGCGATCCCGGCTTGCTCCAGGAAAGCGCGCTGCGTGCCGCCGGCGTACCGGCGCTGATGACGCTGCCGGGCGGGATTTTCCACCTGCTGCTCGGGGTGCCGCAGGGCACGGCCACCACGCAACCCTAGGAGCCTGTCGGACTTAACACTGTTCTACTGCGCAAAAGCCGGACTTGGCCATTTTTGCTGCTCTTTCTCGTTAAATAGCTAGCTATTCGCCTCGAAAGACCAACAAAACTGACTCAAGCCGAGCTTTCCCTCGCTACGAACGGTCAAGTCCGACAGGCTCCTAGCCGACGGACAGGGGGCGAAGCGGCTCGGTGCATAGACATGTTCCGGATCGCCACGGCAAGACACACTACTGTTTTGATTAAATGTTGTTTTATTACAACATTTTGTCTTGATAGTTGTGATTGTGTCGGCTAACAATAGATGGCTTTCGTAAAGCAACCACTTATTTGGCGTTTGTTCGGTTCGATGCCGCGCGCCTGGTTGCCTGCTGCGCCCGTTATGGGGCGCTTTTCCATCTTCGCCCAAACCGTCGTTGAGGAGTCTGAGCTATGCGCCGAAGAACCAAGATCGTGGCCACCCTGGGGCCGGCCACCGAGAGCCCCGAAGCGATCGAGGCGCTGGTTCAGGCCGGTGTGGACGTGGTGCGGTTGAACTTCTCTCACGGCAGCGCGCAGGAGCACATCGCCCGTGCCGCGCTGGTGCGCGAGATGGCGCGCAAGCACGGCCGCTTCGTCGCCGTGCTGGCCGACCTGCAGGGTCCGAAAATCCGCATCGCACGCTTCGCCGAGGGCAAGGTGCAACTGCGCAAGGGGCAGGCTTTCGTGCTCGATGCCGGGCTCGACAAGAACGCCGGCGATGCGCAGGCGGTGGGCATCGACTACGAGGCGCTGATCACCGATAGCCGCCCTGACGACATCCTGCTGCTCGACGACGGTCGTATCGAACTGGTGGTGCGCCAGGTCGAGGCCAGCCGGCTGCTGTGCGAGGTGCTGGTCGGCGGCCCCTTGTCCAACAACAAGGGTATTAACCGCAAGGGCGGCGGCCTGTCGGCGGCTGCGCTGACCGACAAGGATTGCGTCGACATTCGCACCGCCGCCGAGATGCAGGTCGACTACCTGGCGGTGTCCTTCCCCCGTGATGCTGCGGATATTCAGCTGGCGCGCCGCCTGTTGCAGGAGGCCGGCGGCGAGGCCGGGCTAATCGCCAAGATCGAACGGGCGGAAACGGTCAACGACCTCGCGGTGCTGGACGCGATCATCGAGGCCTCCGATGGGGTCATGGTGGCGCGTGGCGACCTCGGTGTGGAAATCGGCGATGCCGAACTGGTCGCGGTGCAGAAGATGATCATCGAGCGCGCCCGTACGCTCAATCGCCTGGTGATTACCGCGACGCAGATGATGGAGTCGATGATCACCCAGTCGATGCCGACCCGTGCCGAGGTGTTCGATGTGGCCAATGCGGTGCTCGATGGCACCGATGCGGTAATGCTTTCGGCCGAGACTGCGGCCGGCGCCTATCCGGTGGAGACCGTCGAGGCCATGCGCCGGGTGATTGTCGGCGCGGAAAAGCACCCGCTGGCGCACCGCTCCAAGCACCGCATGGACGAACAATTTCACAAGATCGACGAGTCGATCGCCATGGCGGCGATGTACGCGGCCAACCACCTGTACGGGGTCAAGGCGATCATCTGCATGACCGAGAGCGGCGACACGCCGCGGCTGATGTCGCGAATCCGCTCGCACCTGCCGATCTACGCCTTTTCCCGCAACCCGCGCACGCAGAACCGGGTCGCGCTGTTTCGCGGGGTGCAGACCATTCCGTTCGACAGTGACAGCTACCCGATCGCCGAGGTCAACGGCCGTGCGGTCGATGAATTGCTGCGTCGCGGGGTGGTCGCCGAGGGCGACCATGTATTGATTTCACGCGGTGATCACGCCAATGCCCAAGGCGGGACTAACTGCCTGCGGGTGATCCGCGTCGGCGATCGCATCTGCTAATCGAGGAACTGTCCGTGAACCGATCCACTACCCACAACGACCGCAAGACGGTCATCGATGCGGCCGACGATAACTGGCCGCGCGACTTCGATTTTCGTGAAGCCTACGCCGAGCAGCGGGAGTTGCTGGGCCAGGCGCCCCTGGCTCGCGAAACCCCACGCTTATTTCTCCAGCCTCTGTCCAAGGTGCCGAACACAATGACTGACATGACCCTGATCCATCAGGTGAGCGCCCGTGAAATTCTCGATTCGCGCGGCAACCCGACCGTGGAAGCGGTGGTGACCCTGGCCGGCGGCGCCGTGGGCGTCGCCAGCGTACCGTCCGGCGCCTCTACCGGCAGCCGCGAGGCGCTGGAACTGCGCGACGGCGGCGAACGTTATAAAGGCAAGGGCGTGCTGCGCGCCGTGGCCAACGTCAACGGGCCGCTGGGCGATCGGGTGCGCGGGCTGGATGCGCTGGATCAGCGCGCGGTCGATGCCGCGATGATCGCCCTCGACGGCAGCGAGGACAAAAGCGTACTGGGCGCCAATGCGATCCTCGCGGTGTCGCTGGCCAGCGCCAAGGCCGCCGCAGCGGCGCAGCAGCTGCCGCTGTATGAGCACCTGGCGGCGCTCTATGGCCAGTCAGGGCGCTTCAGCCTGCCGGTGCCGATGATGAACATCATCAATGGCGGCGAGCATGCCGACAATAACGTCGACATCCAGGAGTTCATGATCCAGCCGATCGGCGCCGATTCCTTCAGCGAGGCCTTGCGCATGGGCGCGGAGGTCTTCCATACGCTCAAGCAGGTGCTCGGCGAGCGCGGCCTGAGCACCGCGGTGGGCGACGAGGGCGGCTTCGCGCCGTCGCTGGCCAGCAACGAGGAGGCGCTGGTGGTGATCGCCGAGGCGGTGCGCCGCGCCGGCTATGAGCTGGGCAAGGACATCAGCCTGGCCCTGGATTGCGCCGCCTCGGAGTTCTATCGCGACGGCCGCTACGTGCTAGCCGGCGAGGGCAAGAGCTTCGACTCCGCCGGTTTCGCCGATTACCTGGCCGGCTTGTGCCAGCGCTACCCGATCGCCTCGATCGAGGACGGCATGGACGAGAGCGATTGGGATGGCTGGGCCTGCCTGACCGAGCGCCTGGGCAAGACGGTGCAACTGGTCGGCGATGACCTGTTCGTCACCAACAGCAAAATCCTGCGCGAAGGCATCGAGCGCGGCATCGGCAACTCGATCCTGATCAAGTTCAACCAGATCGGCAGCCTCAGCGAGACCTTCGATGCCATTCGCATGGCCCAGGATGCCGGCTACACGGCGGTGATTTCGCACCGTTCCGGCGAGACCGAGGACACCAGCATCGCCGACCTGGCGGTGGCGACCTGCGCCGGACAGATCAAGACCGGTTCGCTGTGCCGCTCTGATCGGGTCGGCAAGTACAACCAGTTGCTGCGCATCGAGCAGGCGCTACAAGGTCGTGCGGCCTATGACGGCGCTGCGATCCTGTCCCGGAGGGGTTGACGCCATGACCGCAAATCGTCTCGACAACCTGTTTCCAAGCCTGGCCGAGATTCCCGAGCAGTACCGTTTCGGTGCGCCGATCGAGCAGCGCGACTACCTGGTAGATGGCCAGTTGCGCACCTGGGAAGGACCGCTGGCCACGGTGCGCAGCCCGGTATTCCTCAAGTCCGAAAACGGCGAGGAGCAGGTGATTCTCGGCAGTACGCCGCTGCTCGACGCCGAGACCGCGCTGGTCGCCCTGGATGCGGCGGTGCGCGCCTACGCCAATGGCCAGGGCGCCTGGCCGAGCCTGCGCGTGGCCGAGCGAATCCAGCACGTCGAGGCCTTCCTGGTGCGCATGCGCGAGCAGCGCGAGGCGGTGGTCAAGCTCTTGATGTGGGAGATCGGCAAGAACCTCAAGGACTCGCAGAAGGAGTTCGACCGCACCTGCGACTACATCGTCGACACCATCGAGGCGCTCAAGGAACTGGACCGGCGCTCCAGTCGCTTCGAGCTGGAGCAGGATACCCTCGGCCAGATCCGCCGGGTGCCGCTGGGTGTGACCCTGTGCATGGGGCCCTACAACTACCCGCTGAACGAGACCTTCACCACCCTGATCCCGGCGCTGATCATGGGCAACACCGTGGTGTTCAAGCCGGCCAAGTTCGGCGTGCTGCTGATCCGCCCGCTGCTCGAGGCATTCCGCGACAGCTTCCCGGCCGGGGTGATCAACGTGATCTACGGCAGCGGCCGCGAGACCGTCAGCGCGCTGATGGCCAGCGGCAAGGTCGATGTGTTCGCCTTCATCGGCACCCACAAGGGCGCCAGCGACCTGAAGAAGCTGCACCCGCGCCCGCACCGGCTGCGCGCGGCCCTGGGTCTGGATGCGAAGAACCCGGGGATCGTCCTGCCGCAGGTCGATCTGGACAACGCGGTCAGCGAGGCGGTCACCGGCGCGCTGTCGTTCAACGGCCAGCGCTGTACGGCGCTGAAGATCCTGTTCGTGCACGAGGATGTGGTCGACAGCTTCCTCGACAAGTTCGCCGCCAAGGTCGCCGCGCTGAAGCCGGGCATGCCTTGGGAGGAGGGCGTGAGCCTGACCCCGCTGCCTGAGCCGGGCAAGACCGAGTTCCTCGGCGGCCTGCTGGCCGACGCGCTGGAGAAGGGCGCGCGGGTGATGAATGTCGGCGGTGGCGAAAGCCGTGGTTCATTCTTCTACCCGGCGCTGCTCTACCCGGTGAGCCCGGCCATGCGCGTCTATCAGGAGGAACAGTTCGGCCCGCTGGTGCCGGTGGTGCCGTACCGCGATCTGCAGACGGTAATCGACTATGTGCTCGATTCCGATTTCGGCCAGCAGCTGAGCATCTTCGGCAACAACTCGGCCCAGGTTGGCCGGCTGGTCGATGCCTTCGCCAATCAGGTGGGTCGCATCAACATCAATGCCCAGTGCCAGCGTGGCCCGGACAGCTTCCCGTTCAACGGTCGCAAGAATTCGGCCGAGGGCACTCTGTCGGTGCATGACGCGCTGCGGGTGTTCTCCATCCGCACCCTGGTGGCGACCAAGTTTCAGGACAGCAACAAGACGCTGGTCAGCGAGATCATTCGCAACCGCGAGTCGAGCTTCCTGACCACCGACTACATCTTCTGAGTGTGCATCCATGACCACCCGTACCCTGATCGTTCTCGACGGCATCGGCCTGCGCCAGGAAGCCGAGGCCAATGCCCTGGCCACGGCGCGCACGCCGACCCTGGACGGCCTGCTGCAGTGCTTTCCGCATAGCCGGATCGCCACCTCCGGGTTGGCGGTTGGTCTGCCGGAGGGGCAGATGGGCAACTCCGAAGTGGGCCACATGAACCTCGGCGCCGGGCGTGTGGTGTATCAGAGCCTCACACGTATCGACCGGGCCATCGCCACTGGCGAGTTCGCCGCCAATCCGGCGCTGCTGCATCTGGTCGATGGCGCTCGACGCCGTGGCGGCGCGGTGCATCTGTTCGGTCTGCTGTCGCCGGGCGGGGTGCACAGCCACTGCGAGCAGATACTCGCCGCCTGCAGGGTATTGGCTCAGCGCGGCATCGAGCGCTTCTATGTGCATGCCTTTCTCGATGGTCGCGATACTCCGCCGAAGAGCGCTGGGCCCTTCATCGCGCAGCTGCAGGCCGAGCTGGATGCGTTGGGCAAGGGTCGCATCGCCTCGCTGATCGGCCGCTACTACGCGATGGATCGCGACAAGCGCTGGGAGCGGATCGAGGCGGCTTATCGGCTGATCGTCGAGGGGCGCGCCGAGTTTCATGCGGCCACTGCCGACGAGGCGCTGAGCGCCGCCTATGGGCGTGGCGAGTCGGACGAGTTCGTTCGCGCCAGCGCGATCGGTCCGGCGGTTCAGGTGGCGGACGAGGATGCGCTGATCTTCATGAATTTCCGTCCCGACCGGGCGCGGCAGCTGTGCCAGGCGCTGATCGATCCCGAGTTCGACGGTTTCGTTCGGCCGAGGCTGATCGACAAGCAGCGCCTGCTGACCCTGACCCGCTATGCAGACCGGCTCGATGGGCCGTGCGCCTTTGCTCCGCAGCCTATCGCCAACAGTCTGGGCGAGTACCTGGCGGGGTTGGGCAAGACCCAGTTACGCATCGCCGAGACGGAGAAGTATGCCCACGTCACCTTCTTCTTCAATGGCGGTCGCGAGCAGCCCTTTGCCGGCGAAGAGCGCATTCTGATCCCCTCGCCGAACGTCGCGTCCTACGATTTGCAGCCGCAGATGAGTGCTCCGGAGCTGACCGAGAAACTGGTGCGGGCGATCCGCAGCCAGGCCTTCGACCTGATCGTGTGCAACTACGCCAACGGCGACATGGTCGGTCACACCGGCTCGTTCGCCGCCGCGGTGCAGGCGGTCGAGGCGCTGGACGCATGCCTGGCCGAGGTGGTCGAGGCGACCCTGGCGGCGGGTGGCGAGTGCCTGATCAGTGCCGACCACGGCAATGTCGAGCAGATGCTCGATGCCGAGTCCGGGCAGGCGCACACCGCGCACACGCTCAACCCGGTGCCGTTGATTCTGGTCAGCGGCCGCGCCGGGCAGTTCGCCCTGCGTGATGGCCGGCTCTGCGATATCGCTCCGACCCTGTTGGCGTTGATGGACCTGCCGGTGCCGGCGGAGATGGATGGGCAGTCGTTGCTGGTGAGTGGTTAGCTAGCGGCCCCGTAGGGTGCGTCGCGCGCACCGCTGTGCTGTGCGTCGTTCGGTGGCTTTGGTGCGCATGGCGCACCCTACGGGTTGGGCCGTAG
>NZ_CAMPHI010000005.1 GCF_946885955.1 uncultured Pseudomonas sp. | reverse complement strand
TCGTACCCACGCTCCAGCGTGGGCACGCCGCCTTGGACGCTCCGCGTCCAGCACCCGCCAAACGGACGCAGGACTGCAGCCTCGTAGCCCAGATAAGCCCCAGCGCAATCCGGGGCCGCACTCTCAATTGCGCAATCGCCTCCCGAATGCAGCTGACGCAGAGCGTCAGGGATGCGTTTCCACGCTGGAGCCTGGGAACGAGCGACGGAAACCTAGCGCGTCGATAGCTCTTATAGTGCAACTGAAATTGGATCCATAAATAGACACCAACCCAAGCTAAAACATCCTACCAAGATAAATATGGGCGATTATCGGCCGAAAATAGAGCATGCAGTTTGACAGGTGCAAAGCACGCGATGACCATTGGATCCAATAACAACAAACAAGCCCATCCTGGAGAACCGCCCATGTTCCCGAAAAACACCTGGTATGTAGCCTGCACCCCGGACGAGATCGCCGAGAAACCCCTCGGCCGGCAGATCTGCGGGGAGAAGATTGCCTTCTATCGCGGCGTCGAAGGCAAGGTCGCGGCGGTCGAGGACTTCTGCCCGCACCGTGGCGCGCCGCTGTCCCTGGGTTTCGTCGAAGACGGCCAACTGGTCTGCGGCTATCACGGCCTGACCATGGGCGCCGACGGCAAGACCGCGGCGATGCCCGGTCAGCGCGTACGCGGCTTCCCGTGCATCCGCAGTTACCCGGTGGAGGAACGCTACGGCTTTATCTGGGTCTGGCCGGGCGATGCCGAGCAGGCCGACCCGGCGCTGATCCATCACCTGGAATGGGCCGACAACCCGGATTGGGCCTATGGCGGCGGGCTGTTCCATATCAACTGCGACTACCGGCTGATGATCGACAACCTGATGGACCTGACCCACGAGACCTACGTGCACGCATCGAGCATCGGCCAGAAGGAAATCGACGAGGTCGCGCCAGTGACCACGGTCGAGGGCGACAGCGTGGTCACCAGCCGGCATATGCAGAACATCATGGCCCCGCCGTTCTGGCGCATGGCCCTGCGCGGCAACGGCCTGGCCGACGACGTGCCGGTGGACCGCTGGCAGATCTGCCGCTTCACCCCGCCAAGCCATGTGCTGATCGAGGTCGGCGTGGCCCATGCCGGCAAGGGTGGTTATGACGCGGCGGCGAGCGACAAGGCGGCGAGCATCGTGGTTGACTTCATCACCCCGGAAACCGAGACCTCGATCTGGTACTTCTGGGGCATGGCGCGCAGCTTCAAGCCCGACGACCAGGAACTCACCGCAAGCATCCGCGAAGGCCAGGGCAAGATCTTCAGCGAAGACCTGCAGATGCTCGAACAACAACAGGCCAACCTGCTGGCTCATCCAGAGCGCCAACTGCTCAAGCTGAATATCGACGCCGGCGGCGTGCAGTCGCGGCGCATCCTCGACCGCCTGATCGCCCAGGAACGCACGCCAACCGCGGCGCCCGAGTTGATCGCCAGCACTGCCGGTGCAAGGAGCGCCCCGTGATCGAAGTCTCCGTAATCGCACGCAACAACCAGGCCCAGGATATCTGCAGCTTCGAACTGGCCCGCGTCGACGGCGCGCCGCTGCCAGCGTTCGCCGCCGGCGCCCATATCGACGTGCACCTGCCCGGCGGCCTGATCCGCCAATACTCGCTCTGCAACCACCCGGACGAAAACCACCGCTACCTGATTGGCGTGCTCAAGGATCCCGCCTCACGCGGCGGCTCCCAGGCCATGCACGAGCAGATTCAGGTGGGCCGGACGCTGTCGATCAGCGAGCCGCACAACCTCTTCCCGCTGAGCGAGGATGCCCGGCGCAGCCTGCTGTTCGCTGGCGGCATCGGCATCACCCCAATCCTCTGCATGGCCGAGCGCCTGCATCAGCTCGGCGCCGAGTTCGAGCTGCACTACTGCGCCCGCTCCATCGAGCGCGCGGCCTTTATCGAGCGCCTGCGGGCCGCGCCCTTCGCCGCACGCGTGCACCTGCACTTCGACGATGGCGATGCCGAACAACGCCTGGATGCCGCCGAACTGCTCGCCGATCCCGACGCCGGTACCCATCTGTATGTCTGCGGCCCTGGCGGCTTTATGGCGCATGTGCTGGACACGGCCAAGGCCCAGGGCTGGGCCGAGGAACGCGCGCACCGCGAATATTTCGCCGCCGCGCCCGTCAACCATGACAACGACGGCAGCTTCGCCGTGCAGCTCAGCAGTAGCGGCCAGATCATCCAGATTCCCGCCGACCAGAGCGTGGCCGAAGCGCTCGAGGCCGCCGGTGTCCTGATTCCGCTGTCGTGCGAGCAAGGTATCTGCGGCACCTGCCTGACCGGCGTACTGGCCGGCGAACCGGAACACCGCGACCTCTACCTGAACGAAGAAGAACAGGCGCGCAACGACCAGTTCACCCCCTGCTGCTCGCGGGCGAAGAGTCCGTTGTTGGTGTTGGATTTGTAGGGGCTAGATGGATCGGGACGCGCGTAGCTGGCGTTTTACCCATCACGATAGCGATGGTGGATGAAAACAACGTCAGCTACGCGCCCCGATCCACCCTACCTCGCTCTTGTAGCCCGGATGCAATCCGGGGAAATTCGGGCTGGGACAACACATTTCCCGGATTGCGCTGGCGCTTATTCTGGCTACGAGAGGCGTGATCGTGCCTACGACAGCTCCGCCACACCCTTCTGGATCACCTTGAGCCCTTCGCTGGCGACCGGGATCGGGCCGAAGATTTCCGCGTAGCGCAGGGTCGCGTTGGCGTGTTCGCGCATGATCGCCTCGGCCCGCGCGCCCTGGCCGTTGATGAGTGCGTCGAACACCGCGTGGTGCTGCATATGGGCGAAATTGAAGCGGCGATATTCGCCGGCCATGTCGTGCAGGTCGACCGCCAGCGAACTGACCGAAGCGAACGGCAGGTGGTCGTTACGCGACAGGGCTTCGGCGATGGCCGGGTTGCCGCTGGCCGTGAGGATCAGTTGATGGAAGCGCATATTGAGGTCGTGGTAGGTCTCCAGGTCCTCTTCCACGACATGCCCCTTCTGAAACAGCCGGTCGCCCTGCTCCAGGCATTGCTGCAGGGCCTCGCGCACCTCGGCGTCGATACCCCGCTCCGCCGCCTGGCGCGCGGCCAGGCCCTCGAGCACACCGCGCACCTCGACCGCACCGGCGATATCGGCCGGGCTGACCGCACGCACGGTGTAGCCACGCCCGGCGCATTTGACCAGCAGGCCCTCCTGCTCCAGGGTACGGAAGGCGATGCGCACCGGCGTACGCGACACCTGAAGCAATTCGGCGGTGGGGATTTCGGCGATGCGCTCGCCCGCGGCCAGCTCCCCCGAGGCGATCATCTTGCGCAGCGCGATCAAGACGCGCTGACCCGGCTTACTCATGACATTCCCCAGCCACTCTCCAATGCTCGCCATCATAGCGCAGGCAGAGCCTGATCAAGACGCGGCAGCGCCCCGTATGAAACACCTGCCGAACATCCCCAGGGCCACCTCGACCCGCTCGCCGATCTGCTCGTCGGACCAGCTTTGCTGCACGCCCAGAGTGAACAGCTTGAGCGGCTGCGAAATCAGCAGCGCGTCGATCAGTTCGACCGCCGGCTCGACATCCTCGCGCGCCAGCAAGCCTTTGCCTGCGGCCTTGCCCAACCAGCCACGCAGCAGATTGAGGCAGCGCTCGGCGCCCTCCTGATACCAGATCCGGGCAATACCCGGCGCGTTCTCGCGCCCTTGCGCGGCCAGCAGATAGATCCCCAGGGCCAACGGCGAAAGGGTCAGACGCGCCCACAGGTAAAGGTACATGCGCAGCTCGGCCAACAGGCTCTCGGCGCAGTCGATGCCGCTTTCCAGCAGCAACTCGAGGGTGGACAGGTCGCGCGCCACCAGCAGCGACATCAGTTCTTCCTTGCTGGCGACCAATTGATAGAGGGTCTTTTTCGAGATACCGGCCGAACGCGCGATGGCGTCCATGGTGACATTGGCGAAATTGCCGCTGCCGAGCTCGAGGGCTGCGGCATCCAGCAGCAGGCTCATCTGCTCGTCACGGCTGCGCAGCGGCGGCCGGCCGCGCCCACGTTTGGCGGATTGCGGCGCTGGTTCAGGCATGGAGGATGTTGCCGATCGACATGGCGGGAATTCCTGATGGTTGCGGCGCGCGCCTCGTGCGGCACCCGAGTGCGACGCCCAGACTCAAAAGCATGGTGCGCAATCGGCCACCCGCTCGGCTGAGGAACGGCAACATAGCATCGCGTGTGCGGACCTTGAAGGTGGAATTGCTCGCAAGCACCCCAAACAGGGCGAATGGCAACCGTGCCAACCAGGCGCCCTCAACGCTGCGTTAAACACAGCAGCGTAAGTGGGATCAGGTTGGGCGCCCGTTAACTGATTGCGGCGCGGCCTGCTGCAGGAGGATCAGGCCGTCGTTCCGTAACCGCGGGGCGCGCGGTGAGCCGGCAGTTCGCGCCGAGCCTCGCGCTTCAGTGGGTCGGCAACTCGGTGTTTTCGAACAGTGCTTCCAATTCCGATTTGTTATGGCATTGCACGGCGCTGGCCAGCACATCACGCGTCAGGTGCGGGGCGAACTTCTCGATAAAGTCGCACATGAATCCTCGTAGGAAGGTGCCACGCCGGAAGCCGATCTTGGTCACGCTCGGTTCGAACAGGCCGCTGGCGTCGAGCACCACCAGGTCCGGATCGAGCTTGGCATCCACGGCCATTCTGGCCACGATGCCGACACCCAGCCCCAGGCGCACATAGGTTTTGATCACGTCGGCGTCGGCCGCGGTGAACACCACCTTGGGCGTCAGGCCGCGATGGCTGAACGCCTCGTCCAGCTTGGAGCGCCCGGTGAAGCCGAACACATAGGTAACGATCGAGTATTCCGCCAGGGCTTCGAGGGTCAGCTTGGGCAGCTTGGTCAGGGGGTGCCCCTGAGGCACCACCACGCAGCGGTTCCAGCGGTAGCACGGCATCATCACCAGGTCGTTGAACAACTCCAGGCCTTCGGTGGCGATAGCGAAATCGACGGTGCCGTCGGCAGCCATCTCGGCGATCTGCATCGGCGTGCCCTGGTGCATATGCAGGGAAACATCGGGATATTGCTTGATGAACGCGCTTATGACCGGCGGCAGCGCATAACGCGCCTGGGTGTGGGTGGTGGCGATGGACAGCGTGCCTTTCTTTTCGTTGGAGAACTCCTGGGCGATCTGCTTGATGCTTTCCACCTTGCGCAGTATCTCTCCAGCTGTGGTGATAATCCGCTCCCCCGCCGGCGTTACGCGGGTCAAATGCTTACCGCTGCGGGCGAAGACCTCGACGCCAAGCTCGTCTTCCAACAAGCGAATCTGTTTACTGATACCCGGCTGCGAGGTGTAGAGGCTTTGAGCCGTGGCAGAAACGTTGAGGTCGTGGTGCGCAACTTCCCAGATGTAGCGCAATTGCTGGAGCTTCATAGAAATCCCTCAAACCAGATAGACAATCGCCTAACCGACGACTGCGTCATATAACCATATTCATGGTTTAGCAATTAAATCTAGACGATTTATTTTTATCTGCCGATCCGATGCTCGATTCAAAGATCGCCGCGGCTTCGATGCTGAAGCATGGGCACCAGATAGACCGGCACCTCGGACAGTTGAACCAAACGCCCAGCCGTGCGACCGAGAGGAATATCCAGCTCGGTGCCATGACTGTGACTACCTACGACTAGCAGATCCACCCCAAGTTTCTGCACCTCTTCAAGAATCGCTACTGGCGGGTCACCATGCACCACCCTCACCGCGCGAATCAGGTCGCGTTCGTGCGCCGCTTCGCCCAACTCATCGTTGAAGCCTTCGAGCACCCGCTGCTCGATACTCGCCATTACCGTGCTGAGGCCCTTGCTACGCAGCTCCAACAGGCGTTCTTCGTCCAGATACGTCTGCAATACCGACTCGGCGAACAAGCCCAACGGCTCGACGGCATGCACAACATATAAACCGGCATTAAATGCCCGGGCTAACGACAATGCATGCTGCAACACATAGGGCGAATAGAGACCAAGATCGGTGGCATAGAGAATCGAGCGAATCATGTGCCCTCCTCGCCAACCTGATGGCGGTCTCTTCTGAGCTTAGCAGCAGCTGCAAAATGTCAACAAAAACTCCTCTATTTAGGACCAAAGGCTATATAGCTGATCGCCATTTACAGTAGAGGTTCATTGCTTATGCCGTGCGGTACATGGCCGGTTGTCACCACCCCACAGGCCTTCTCGCAGTGGCCGGTCTGATCGTCGAAGAACACATCCGCACCAAAGGTTTCGAGAATCGCGGCCTTCTCCAGTCCGCCGAGGAAAAAGGACTCGTCGAGGCGGATATTCCAGTCGCGCAAGGTGCGAATCACCCGCTCGTGCGCCGGCGCCGAGCGCGCCGTGACCAGGGCCGTACGTATCGGACAGTCGTCTTGCGGAAATTCCTGCTGCAAGCGATGCAAGGCTGCAAGGAACGGCTTGAACGGCCCACCGCCAAGCAACTGACGCGCCGATTCACGCTCGTGGCTCTGAAATGCCTCCAGCCCGGATTGCTGGTAAACCCGCTCCGACTCATCGGAGAACAGCACGGCGTCGCCGTCGAAGGCGATGCGCAGTTCGCTGCTGGCGGCGCGCTGCGCGCCGCCGGAAAGAATCGTCGCCGCACCGAAGCCCGAACGCAGCGCACTGCGCACGTCTTCGGCATGGGTGGAGAGGAACAGATGACAACCGAAGGCGGCCAGGTATGGATCGGGGCTACGCCCACCGACAAAGGCCGCGCGCGAAATGCCCAGGCCGTAGTGCTGAATCGAGTTGAACGCGCGCAAACCGGTATCGGCGCTGTTGCGCGAGACCAGTATCACCTCCACGCGCGGCTGCCCCAGGGCGGTATTCAGCGCCAATAACTTCTCGACCAGAGGGAAAGCGTCACCGGGCACCAGGATCTCGTCTTCATGCTCGATCTGGTATTGGCGGTAGGCCTCGACGCCTTCGCTTTCATAGATGCGGTGGCTCTCGCGCAGATCGAATAGCGCCCTCGAGGAAATCGCCAGCACCAGTTTGTCGTCCATTGCCTTGCTCATGACCACCTCAGCCTTGCTGATGACGTTGATCGAGAAAACGCAGGGCCTGGTACAGCGCCTGCATGCGCGGCAACTCACAACCCGCCTGCGCCGCTGCCGCCAGCGGCGCGGCATAGATGGCGTGCAATTCCAGCGGGCGCCGCTGGACGAAATCGTGGTACATGCTCGGCAGGTACACGGGCATGCGATCGGTCGCCGCCAACAGTTTGCCGGCATACCCCTGCGGCAGCTGGTGCCCGCACGCGGCCGCGGCCGCCACCACTTCCTGCATCAGCGCCTCGATCAGCGCCCGACTATCGGCATTGCCCATCAGGGCGCGGGTATCGGCATTGAGTAGCACCGACAGGCCGTTGTACGGCACGTTCCACACCAGCTTTTGCCAACGCGCCTGTTCCAGGTTCGGCATGGCGGTGGATTCCAGCCCGGCCGCCGCGAACATCTGCGCGCCCTCTTCGAGCAGACGCGTACGCGCCTCATCATCCAGCGCCGGGCCCGAGTGATAGCCTAGATTGACGCCACCCAGGGCCTGGTGCTCGATCACCCCCGGAGCGGCACGGTGGACACAGATAAAGCACAGGCCGCCCAACAGGTGCAGCGATTCGGGCAGCAAGGGCCGTAGTGCCTCTTCGACCGCCAGACCGTTCTGCAACAGCAATACTTTCGCCCCGGGCGCCGCCGCCTCGGCGATGACGGGCGCGAGTTCGGCATTGCTGGTGGTTTTCGCACCGACCAATAGCCAGTCGCAGGGTGGCATGTCGGCGGCCGAGCGGTAGGCGTTCACCCCTGGCAGATGCAGGTTGCCGTGCACACTGCTGTTGAGCGTGAGGCCATGCTCGGCGACTGCTGCATATTCGCTGCGCAGCAAAAAATGCACGTCGAACCCCGCTCGCGCGAGCATTACCCCATAGAAGCCACCAATGGCCCCCGTCCCGATAATGCCGATACGTGGACGTTCAGACTCAGACATCAAATAAGCTCCTTGACCTGACGCGGACGACCGCGCCATGGCATCTGTTACACCCAAGGCCCGCACTCTTCATGCGCCGCCGTAAATTTGACCACCTCGCCCTCGATCATCATCGCCAACAGCTCCAGCAGACAGCCCGCAGCCCGCGTAATGGCGTGCTTGTGCGGAGCTGGCAGACGTACTGACGAATTGGCGCGGACCATGCAAGCAGACCACTGTCGGTGCCGGAAAAATCCAGAACGCAATCAGGAATGCCAAGGTCGCACCAATCGCTATACTGCGATTAATGATGTCGTTCTGATGTCACGGGAGTCGGTAGTCATGCGTCGTTTCTTGCGTCATCCCAGCGATATGCCCGTGGAGCTGATACTCCGCAAACAAGCAGCGGTGTCACCACAGCACCTGAACAATATCAGCCTCGGCGGTGTGGCGTGTATTTCTCACTGCGGCTTTCTCAGTGGCAGCGAAGTCGACCTGCAGATTCCCTTGTTCGGCAAGCATGCCTGTTACCCGGGTGTCGTCGCCTGGTGTCGCAGGGAAGCCGAGCAGTACCTGGTCGGCGTCGCTTTTATCGACGAGGACACCCTGTTTCGCGCGCGCATGGTCGAGCAGGTGTGTCAGATCGAACACTACCGCCTGCAACGCGAGCAAGAGCTGGGCGAACGCCTGCCTATCGAAGCCGCCGCACGGGAATGGATAGAACGGCATGCCGCCGAGTTCTCCCAAGCCACGTTCAGCTAGCGATAGCCTTCGCATCGGCGTAACGGGCATGGATCCAAACAGCAACAACCCCTGGCCAATAGTCATAACCGCTTGATTTACCGCACTTGCCCCATTGTCTAGGTCGGCCCTAACGCGCTAAGGTTCGGCTACCCCGTTGTACCCATTATGCTGTGCTCCGCCACACGGGGAGCGCTGGCGGCCGGCACCCGTGACCTGACGACTCTGAACGATGAATAGCACGATGGCTGATTTACCGATCGACGACCTGAACGTCGCATCCAACGAAACCCTGATCACCCCGGCGCAGCTCAAGCGCGAGATTCCGCTGACCGAAACGGCACTGCACACCGTGGCCGAAGGCCGCGAGGTGATCCGCAATATTCTCGATGGCAAGGACCACCGCCTGTTCGTCGTGGTCGGCCCCTGCTCGATCCACGATATCAAGGCAGCCCACGAGTACGCCGAGCGCCTCAAGGTGCTTGCCGCGGAAGTCTCCGACAGCCTGTACCTGGTCATGCGCGTGTATTTCGAAAAACCGCGCACCACGGTCGGCTGGAAAGGCCTGATCAACGATCCCTACCTGGACGACTCGTTCAAGATCCAGGATGGTCTGCATATCGGTCGCCAGCTGCTGCGCGATCTCGCGGAAATGGGCCTGCCGACGGCGACCGAGGCGCTCGATCCGATTTCCCCGCAATACCTGCAGGACCTGATCAGCTGGTCGGCCATCGGCGCACGTACCACCGAATCGCAAACCCACCGGGAAATGGCCTCCGGCCTGTCATCGGCGGTCGGTTTCAAGAACGGCACCGACGGCGGCCTGACCGTCGCCATCAATGCCTTGCAGTCGGTGTCCAGCCCTCACCGCTTCCTCGGCATCAACCAGGAAGGCGGCGTCTCCATCGTCACCACCAAGGGCAACGCCTATGGCCATGTGGTGTTGCGCGGCGGCAACGGCAAACCCAACTACGACTCGGTCAGCGTTGCCGTCTGCGAGCAGGAACTGACGAAGGCCGGCATCCGCCCGAGCATCATGGTCGATTGCAGCCACGCCAACTCCAACAAGGATCCGGCCCTGCAGCCACTGGTCATGGAGAACGTCGCCAACCAGATTCTCGAAGGCAATCAGTCGATCGTCGGTTTGATGGTCGAGAGCCATTTGGGCTGGGGCAACCAATCGATCCCCAAAGACCTCGATCAACTGAAGTACGGCGTCTCCATCACCGATGCCTGCATCGACTGGGAAAGCACCGAGAAAGCCTTGCGCAGCATGCATGCCAAGCTCAAGGACGTACTGCCGGCTCGGCACCGCGGCTAACGGAAGCGGCAACCGACGCGTAAAAAAACGCCGGGCAATTGCCCGGCGTTTTTCATTCTGGCTCGCGCTTCGCTGCTCAGGTCACATTGCTGGAGCGCTGACGCCGCTCCATGTAGCGTTCGACGTAGGAGCACGACGGAATCACCGTGTAGCCCAGGCGATCGGCATATTGCAGCGCATGCTCGGTCAATGCCGCAGCGATACCGCGACCGCGCAGGGAGTTGGGCACGAACGTGCGATAGATATCCAACGTCTGCTTACCCAGGTCCATGTAGGCCAGGTAGGCACGATCACCATCGATGGTGGTCTCGAATTGATGACCCGTCAGATCGTGGTGGATGGATAACGCCTCGCTCATTGCAGTTCCTCTTGTACTCAAAACCGTACTTTGACTTGGTCGATCTTTTCCAGGTTTAACGACATCTGCGCATTGCCGCTGCCGACCTGGATGTTGATATAAGCCTTATTGTTATCTATGCGGGACAATACCCCCTGATAGTACATGCCATCATAAGTGACAAAGCGCAAGCGTTTGCCCACATGATCCGTCAAGCTGGCCACGCTGACAAACTCCTCCTGCCCGGGCCGGGTATTGCCCGTTGAGACATCCTCCGCCAGCTCGCCCTGGGCCTCATCACTGCGAGCCGCCGCGCTTTTATGCGGATCAAACCAGGCGAACTGCAACGGCTCGACGACTTGCTGATTAACCATCACCACCGGGCGCAATAAAGCCAAGACACCATCGGCGTCATAAAATTGCAATCCATCCCAGACCAAACCTTCACTGGGATTGAGTTCGATACGCAGCGACTGCGGATCGGCCAGGTAACGCGCGTAAGCATCCAGTACCGGCTGATCGAGGGCAACGCGCTGGCTGCGAAACACCTTGTCGAATTGCTGCACCGCCGCCTGCAGGTAAGCCTCAGGCTCCATACCCTCTTTACCGGCGCAGTATTCCTGCACCTTGCGCTGATACTGGTTATCGCCAATCTCCACGGCGATACGCTGGATACGCGGTGGATTGGCCCGCAAATCGCCCGGCCTTTCCGACATATTGACCACCGCCAGCGTCACCCGCAGCTCGCCCATTTCGCGGGTATCCGACGTCAGGTTGAAATCGAGCTGCTGCGCACCTGGCTTGAAGTGGTAGGAAAACTCGCCATCGGTTTCAAAAGTGCGATAGCCCATATCCAGCAGCTCCGAGGTGCCAATGCTGCGCACCTTGCCGCAGACCACTTCGCTCATCGCAGTAAACAGGCTGCGCTCGGCGGGCGCATCGTAGAGCTGCTGCATAAACGGACCGTGAACATCCAGCGCCAAGCCTTTGACTCGCACCGCCATCTGTTCTGGAAACTTGCCTTCGGCCAAGCGCTCCTTGAAGCGCAGCAATTCGCCCAAACCATCGAACTTCAATTCAGCGTGCTCGATACGCAAGCTGTCGTGCATTACCGGAACGTTGATCTCGATGTTTTCCAGGCCCACCCGGCCATCGAACGATGAGGTAATGCCGCCGTACCGAATGGCCATTATCGGCGACAGTTGATCGGCCGCGTCGGTCATGATCGAGCGCACCGACAACCACAGGGATAATTTGATCAACAGCGCAATCGCCAATAGCGAAAGCAGTATTCCTTTAATCAATTTAGACATGCATTACATCCTTGAACTGCAGGGGGATCCTTCAAGCAGGCGGCATAGTTTATCAGGCGGGCATCTTCCAGGCGAATCAAAGGCTTAGCAGGCGGTTAGCAAGCGGGTGCGGCGCAGCATAGACGCAAGCATTTCGCTGCCCCCATGATCATCGCGAGATCAGCATAGCGCGGAACGGTCGAGCAGCCAGGCCGGCCGAATAACCGCATTGGCCGCCTGGCCGCCAGCGACGCTGACGAAGAGGTATGGGAGCCTCCGGGAGCCGACCAGAGGCAATAAAGATGCCCTGAAGTCGAACAGGGAATACCCAGTAGCTTTTTAAACGCTGCCGACCATGAAACTCATGAGGTGTTGCCGCCGAGGTTGTCGACATTGCGGCAACCGCCCAGGGCAGAAGCGAACTTGTATATTTTTCATCCAGAAATAGCTGTTTTATTGAAACCGCTTACGGCAACAGAAAAAAAATTTGCTGCACCAGCGCCACCTCCGTTTACTTACTAAAAGTAACAGGTAGTATGTACGCCGGCTGATTTCCTACCAATTGGAAATTGCTTCATGGAAAAACTTCACCTCAAGGGGAACACGATGAACAACGTTCTGAAATTCTCTGCTCTGGCATTGGCCGCAGTTCTGGCTACCGGTTGCAGCAGCATGACCAAAGAAACCGAAGCTCGCCTGACCGCGACCGAAGACGCAGCAGCTCGCGCTCAAGCTCGTGCAGACGAAGCCTATCGCAAGGCTGACGACGCTATGGCCGCAGCTCAGAAGGCTCAGCAAACTGCTGACGAAGCCAATGAGCGCGCTCTGCGTATGCTGGAAAAAGCCAGCCGCAAGTAATAGCCCCTCAAGGCTAGCTAAAGCCGACCCAGGCGACTGGGTCGGCTTTTTTATGTGCCGCTATATCTGCCAATTGCTCGGACACGGCAGCCAAATCGATCAACGCGCCAAGTAAGGTTCAATATATAAATCGTTTTTACTGCTCGCACTATGCGGCCTACGCGCAATAAAAAACCCGCCGACAAAAGCGCCAGCGGGTTCTGTTGATACTTTGCAACAGCGGCCTGAATATCCCGTTATTGACTGCTCGCCATCTCGATTTCCGGCTCGGCGATCTGCACCGGCAGACCGTCCTCAGCCGCCACCACTTCACGCACCACATCCCAATCCAGGCGCAGGTTCACCAACTCCTCGCGCCGCAGCAAGGTATTGATGACTTCGGTATGTTTATCGACTATCGACAGCTCGCCGCTGTCGGTCAGCGGCGCGTGCGCCTCCAGATAGACTTTGCCGTTGCTGCGACCGAACTTGTAGGGCTCATTGACGATACGCACCGGCGTTCCCACCGGTGCCATGCTCGCCAACTCCAGGACATTGGGGTTGTACATGCGGAAGCAGCCATGGCTGACGCGCATGCCGATACCGAACTTCTTGTTCGAGCCGTGGATCAGGTAGCCCGGTACCGACAGCGTGAACTTGTAGGGCCCCAGCGGGTTGGCAGGGCCAGGCGGCACGTAACTCGGCAACGGATCGCCCTCGGCGGCGTGCTCTTCGCGAATCGATTGCGGTGGCGACCAACCCGGGTTCGGAGTTTTCGCAATGATCCGCGCATCTGTGACCGGCGAACTCCAACCCTCGCGGCCGATGCCCAGCGGATAGGTATGCACCACGTTGCCGCCCTTGGGGAAATAGTACAACCGGTACTCGGCCAGATTGATCACGATGCCTTCGCGTGGTCCGGATGGCAGGATGAAACGCGTCGGCAATACCACCTGCGCGCCTTTGCCCGGCAGCCAGGGGTCGACACCCGGATTGGCCGCGACCATTTCCAGGTACCCCAGATCGTTGGCCACGCCCAGATCGGCGAAGGTGTCTTCGTAGCGTGCAGTGACCACCTGCACCTCGCCAACGATATCTTCACCGGGCGGCGGCAAGGGCCATTCAGTAGCAGCGGCGGACTCAAGGCCGAACAATGCGCAGAGCGAGAGGCAGCGGGCGAAGGCGGGAGTGCGCAACATCCGGTAATCCTTGACAAGTAGAGTGGTTGAACAGATGGCAGATTGTACACCCGCGCCTGGCGCTGCGGGAGGGTTCAGCGATCCGGCCAATGCGGCCGCTCGCCCCGCCTGTGGGCCTCGAGGGTGACGCGACACGCCGGACAAAGACGCTTGTCACGTAGCATTGGCTTATCCAGATCGCGCCACAACGGCCTGGCGGGCAGCAAACCTCCGCACAGGGTGCGGTCGGCGAAACCCGATAACTCGAGTTGCCGGGCGATCAGGTGCACACGCACTTCGCGACAGGCGAACAGATCCAGCTGCTCGTCCGGTTCGATCAGTTGATAGGCGTGTAACGACCAGGCAGGACGCGGCATAGGGGCTCCAGAACGGGTGCGCCACATTAGCCGAAAGGTCGCCGGCGGAAAAGCCCATCAGAGCAGCGGTTGCAGGACCGGCCAGACATTTTCCAACAGCACCGGCTGGGCCTTCGGCGCCGGGTGGATACCATCGTTCTGCATCATCCCTGGAACGCCGCCGACACCGTCGAGAAAGAACGGCACCAGGGCCACGCCCGGGTCCTGCGCCAGGGTTTTATAGACATTGGCGAACGCCGTGGTGTAACGCACGCCGTAGTTCGGAGGCAGCAACATGCCGAGCAACACCACCTGGGCGCCAGCGTCCTGAGCCTGATCGATCATTGCCGCAAGATTCTGTTGCAATTGCGCCGGGGCCAAACCACGCAGACCATCGTTGCCGCCAAGCTCGATAATCACCCACTCCGGGTGGTACTCGGCGAGCAGCCCGGGTAGCCGTGCAAGCCCGCCAGCGCTGGTGTCGCCGGTAACCGAGGCATTCACCACCGGGTACGCAAAGCCCTTCTCGGCCAGGCGTTTTTCCAGCAATGCCACCCAACCCTGGCGGGTATCCAGGCCAAAAGCGGCGCTGATACTATCGCCGACTACCAGCAGGGTTCCCGCTAGCGACGCCTGGCTCCACAGCAGCAGGCACAACGCCGCCCCCCACAACTTCTTACGCATCGGATTCTCCATGAGCTCAAGCATTCTCACTGCGCGGAACCTTAGCAAAGTGGTTCCAAGCGCAGAAGGCGATTTGACCATATTGCATGACCTGTCCCTGACTCTGAACAAGGGCGACAGCCTGGCGATCGTCGGCAGTTCGGGCTCGGGCAAATCCACCCTGCTCGGCCTGCTCGCCGGGCTCGACCTGCCCAGTGCTGGCGGTGTGACCCTGGCCGGGTACGATTTGAGCACACTCGACGAGGACCGCAGGGCCCGCGTGCGCGCCGAGCACGTAGGCTTCGTGTTTCAGTCGTTCCAACTGCTCGACAGCCTCAACGCGCTGGAAAACGTCATGTTGCCCTTGGAGCTGGAAGGCCATGCCGACGCCCGCGAAAGAGCCCGCGCCCTGCTCGAACGGGTGGGCCTGGGACGACGCCTGAGCCATTCGCCACGGCAGCTGTCCGGCGGTGAGCAACAGCGGGTAGCGATCGCCCGCGCCTTCGTCGCGGAGCCCGATGTACTGTTTGCCGACGAGCCGACCGGCAACCTCGACAGCCATACCGGTGAACGCATCAGCGATCTGCTCTTCGAGCTCAACCAGGAGCGCGGCGCGACGCTGGTGCTGGTCAGCCACGATGAACGCCTGGCTCATCGCTGCCGACGTCTGATCCGCCTCGAAGGTGGCCAACTGATCGAGCAGCAGGAACCCTGATGCGCCATTCGCCCGTCGTTCACCTGCTAACCCTGGCCGCCCGCCAGTTGCGCCGCGATGCGCGCCTGGGCGAAGTCCGGGTGCTGTTCTTCGCGACCCTGATCGCGGTTGCCGCGAGCACTGCGATCGGCTATTTCAGCGGCCGCCTGAACGAGGCCATGGCGCTGCGCGCGACCGAATTTCTCGGCGCTGACCTGGTGCTCACCGGCAGTTCACCGGCGCGCGAGGAACAGATACGCAGCGGCGAACGGCTGGGCCTCGATCACGCGCAACTGGTCGAGTTCGCCAGCGTGATCGCCACCGACCAGGCGATTCAACTGACCAGCGTCAAGGCGGCCGACAGCGGCTACCCGTTGCGCGGCCAGCTGAAAAGCGCCGCCAAGCTGTATGGCGTGGAAGAGGTCAGCGGTGGCCCGGCGCCTGGCGAAGCCTGGGCCGAGGCGCGCCTGTTCGCGGCACTCGACCTGAAGGTCGGCGACACCATCGAAGTTGGCGCCAAGACCCTGCGCCTTAGCCGGGTCCTGACCTACCTGCCGGATGAAGCCGGCGACTTCTACAGCTTCAACCCCCATGTACTGATGCACCTGGACGATCTGGCCGCCACCGGCGTGGTGCAGCCGGGCAGTCGCGTGCGCTACCGAGAACTCTGGCGAGGTGACAGCGATGCCTTGAAGGCCTACCGCATGGCCATTGCCGATCAGCTGGAAGCCAACCAGCGTATCGAAGACGCCCGCGACAGCAATCGCCAGGTCGGCAATGCCCTCGGCCGCGCCGAGCGCTACCTGAACCTCGCCAGCCTGGCCGCGGTATTACTGGCCGGTGTCGCCGTGGCGCTGTCCGCCACGCGCTTCGCCAGTCGACGCTTCGACGCCAGCGCCCTGCTCCGCTGCCTTGGCTTGTCGCGCCGGCAGGCACTCGGCCTGTTCGGCCTGCAATTGGCGATTCTCGGCCTGACTGCCAGCCTGTTCGGCGCCGTGCTCGGCTGGCTGGCGCAACAAGGCCTGTTTTATGCGCTGCAAGGCTTGCTGCCTGCCCAGGTTCCCACTGGCGGGGTATGGCCGGCACTGGCCGGTATCGCTACCGGCCTGGTGGCGCTGGCCGGTTTTGCCCTGCCGCCGCTGGCGGCTCTGGGGCGGGTACCGCCGTTACGGGTTTTGCGCCGGGATCTGCTGCCGGTCCCGGTCAGCTCGTGGCTGGTATATGGCGCGGCTATCGCTGCGCTGGGATTGATCATGTGGCGCCTGAGTCTGGATCTGCTGCTGACCTTCGCCTTGCTCGGCGGCGGCATGCTGGCCGCCGCGCTGTTGGGTGGGCTGCTTCTGCTCGGCCTGCAAAGCCTGCGGCACCTGCTTGCGCGGGCCGCGCTGCCCTGGCGCCTGGGCCTTGGCCAGTTGCTGCGACACCCGCTGGCCGCGGCCGGGCAGACACTCGCCTTCGGCCTGATCATCCTGGCCATGGCGCTCATCGCCCTGCTGCGCGGCGAACTGCTGGATAACTGGCAGGAGCAACTTCCTGCGCAAGCGCCGAACCATTTCGCGATGAATGTGCTGCCGGCCGACCAACAGGCCTTTGCCGCGCGCCTCGCCGAGCTATCGCCCAACCCTGCCCCGCTCTACCCGGTGGTTCCGGGACGCCTGGTTTCGATCAATGGCGAACCGGTACGCCAGGTCGTCAGCAAGGATTCCCAGGGCGAACGGGCGATCCAGCGCGACCTCAGCCTGACCTGGGCCGCCGAGCTGCCAGCAGACAACAGCCTCAGCGCCGGCCAGTGGTGGCATCCGCGGCCGGCCGGCGAACTGCCGGGCGTATCGGTGGAAACGAAATTGGCGAAAAGTCTGCACATCGCGCTGGGCGACCGCCTGACATTCAGTGTCGGCGGGCTGAATCGCGATGTCACGGTGACCAGCTTGCGCGAAGTGGACTGGAACAATTTCAAACCCAATTTCTACATGATCTTCGAGCCGGGAACCCTGAAGGACTTGCCGGTCACCTACCTGACCAGCTTTTACCTGCCGCCTCGCCAGGAGCGGCAACTGGTCGAACTGTCGCGGGCCTTCCCCAGCGTGACCCTGCTACAGGTCGAAGCCCTGCTCGCCCAACTACGCAGCATCCTCGCGCAGGTCACCCTGGCGATTGAGTTCGTCTTGCTGTTCGTCCTGGCCGCCGGCCTTGCGGTGCTGTTTGCCGGCTTGCAGGCGACCCTGGATGAGCGCATTCGCCAAGGCGCCCTGCTCCGCGCCCTGGGCGCCGAGCGCAAGCTGCTGACGCGCGCACGGCGTGCCGAGTTCGGTCTGCTGGGCGCCGCCAGCGGCCTGCTGGCGGCAATCGGCTGCGAACTGATCAGCTTTCTGCTGTACCGCTACGCCTTCGATCTGCAGTGGCACCCGCACCTCTGGCTGTTGCTGCTGCCGCTGCTCGGGGCGCTGATGGTCGGCGGCGCAGGCGTGCTCGGCACCCGCCGGGCGCTGAATGTCAGCCCCTTGACCGTATTGCGCGAGGGCTGAGGGCATGCAATGGACTCGCTAACGGGCGGCAACCATGGCTAAACTTCGCCGTCCTCAGCCAAGCAGCAGCCCATGAGTCGCTATCGCCCTCCTCGTTCCGCCGGCACCCCGTTGATCACCCCGGAAGGGGAAGCGCGCCTGCGCGCGGAATTCCATGAACTCTGGCATGTGCGTCGCCCGCAGGTGACCCAGGCGGTCAGCGAGGCGGCCGCCCAGGGCGATCGTTCGGAGAACGCCGAATACACCTATGGCAAAAAGATGCTGCGCGAGATCGACAGCCGGGTTCGCTTCCTGAGCAAACGCCTGGAAAACCTCAAGGTGGTCAGCGCGCGCCCCAGCGATCCGGACAAGGTGTATTTCGGCGCCTGGGTCACCCTGGAAGACGATGACGGGGAAACGTCGCGCTACCGCATTGTCGGCCCGGACGAACTGGACCTGAAACTCAACCTGATCAGCATCGACTCGCCCCTGGCCCGCGCCCTGGTCGGTAAATCCCTGGATGCCGAAGTGCGAGTACCCGCACCCGGTGGCGAAAAGACTTGGTACCTGATCGCCATCGAATATCTCTGAGCCTCCGTGTCCAGCTTTCAGCGCCGAGTAATCAGGCCCTGCTTGGCGACTCTGGTCAGCTCACGCAGGGTCTCGTGCAGCGACTCCGCACTGGGCGCCTGCAACACCGCCAGGTCGAAACTGTCGTCGGCGAAACGCGCAAGCGACTCGCCGTCATCCACGAACTGGATCAGAAATGCCCGCGGGCGGTGGTTCCAGCGCTTGGACCAGCCATCGAGATAGCGCAACAGGGTTGGCTGGTGACTGCCGCCAAGCAGAATGCTGGGGCTGCGCTGGGTCAGCCCGGTGGTGATCGGGGCCAGGCGTATAAGTGGCTGGGGACACTGCATGTTGGGATCTCCGCCTCGTATTCTCGCTGGGCAGCGGTGAGAGGCGACACCGAACCAGCGCTTTAGCGGTATTTCGAAGCCTTCCTGGAAGTCTTCTTGGAGCCTTTGGTGAAAACGGCTCGGCGCCCCGCAAGTAGCTGTTTAAATCGGCGCATGGGTCAGCATCCTAGAGAAGCCCTCTCATTACTGTCAAGGCGTCGTCGGCGCGCCCCCAACCTTTGATTGGTAGCGCCTGGCGCCATACGGGCAACAGTCCACGAATGACCGCTCGACAGCCATTAATACCGCTGCGAAGCGGGCCATTGTGTAGCGCTGGCGTTTCACCGTGTAACAACCGCAGCCGAGACTGGATCGCCGCTTAAGGCACGCACGTTCCAATCAATCCCGCGGCGCAGACGCCTCCCGCCCCTGTTCCGGCAAGCTGGCATGGTTCATGCGCTAACCGATTCGCCGACGTCAGTGCCTTGGGATGGGCATAACAGGCCGCAAGGATCGCATTCATCGCCCGTTCAACACCTTACGAGAGCGCCAATGAATATCGCCAAAAATAACAACAAGAAGCACCTCCTTGCCCTTTGCCTCGGAGCCGGCCTGCTGGTCACCAGCCAGGCCGAAGCCTTCTGGTTCGGCTCATCCGGTTACACCCAGACCAAATACCCGGTGGTCCTGGCCCATGGCATGCTCGGCTTCGACAGCCTGCTCGGCGTCGATTACTGGTATGGCATTCCCTCGGCGCTACGCCGCGACGGCGCCAGCGTCTACATCACCGAAGTCAGCCAGCTGGATACCTCCGAAGCACGCGGAGAACAACTTCTGGAGCAGGTCGAAGAAATCGTCGCGATCAGCGGCAAGGCCAAGGTCAACCTCATCGGCCACAGCCACGGTGGCCCGACCATCCGTTATGTGGCGGCCGTCAGACCGGATCTGATCGCCTCGGTGACCAGCGTCGGCGCACCGCACAAGGGCTCGGCCGTCGCCGACTTTATCCGCCAGGTCCCCCCGGGCTCGGCCGGTGAAACCCTGCTTGCCGGCATCGTCAACGGCCTGGGTAGCCTGATCAACTTCCTCTCCGGCAGTTCCAGCACCACGCCGCAAAACGCCCTCGGCTCCCTGGAATCGCTGAACAGCGAGGGCGCCGCGCGGTTCAACAGCAAATACCCCCAGGGCTTGCCCACCTCGGCTTGCGGTGAAGGCAGCTACAGCGTCAACGGCGTTCGTTATTACTCCTGGAGCGGGACCAGCCCGGTGACCAACATCTTCGACCCCAGCGACCTGCTGCTCGGCGCCACTTCGCTGACCTTTGGCAGCGAAGCCAACGATGGCCTGGTCGGACGCTGCAGCTCGCACATGGGCAAGGTAATTCGCGACGACTACCGGATGAACCATCTCGACGAGGTCAATCAGACCCTGGGCCTGACTCACCTGTTCGAGACCGACCCGGTCACGGTCTACCGCCAGCACGCCAACCGCCTGAAGAACGACGGGCTGTAAGCCGCCCGGGGGTGGGCTCCGAAGGAGCCCGCCCTGCCCTCGCATCATCTCAAAACCTGTGAAACCAGCCGTGAAAAAATTTCTATTACTCGTACCCGTGGCGGTGCTCTCGACCATCGCTGGCGTGCTGTATTTCGAGCCGGAGGCTAGCCCGCCCGGCCAACCGGCCATTGCACCACCAGAGGCCCACGCAGCGTTGCCGAGTATCGAGGCGAGCGTGCCCAGCCGATCGACGCAGGCCAAACCGGTACGAGCGCTACCTGCCTCGTTCGCCGGTACCCAGGTCGATGGCAAGTTTCGGCTCGACCCGGCAGGCAACCTGATCGTCAGCGAAGATATCCGGCATATTTTCGATTATTTCCTCGCCTCCATCGGCGAAGAGTCGTTGAGCGACAGCATCGAGCGCCTGCAGGGCTATATCGCCAACCAGCTGCAAGAGCCCGCCCGAAGACAGGCGCTGAGCCTGCTCGAACGCTATCTCGACTACAAACGTGAACTGATATTGCTCGAAAGAGACCTGCCGCAGCTTGCCGACCTGCAAGCCATGCGTCAGCGCGAAGCGGCGGTACAGAGCCTGCGCGCGCGGATATTCGATAGCGAAACCCAGCAGGCGTTCTTCGCCCGCGAACAGGCGTACAACCAGTTCACCCTCGACCGCCTGGCGATCCTGCATGACGCGCGACTCAGCGACGACGAGCGAGCGGCGGCGGTCGACCAGTTGCGCAACAACCTGGCGCCGGAACTGCAGGACAGCGTATTGCCGCAGTTGCAGAACGATCTGCGCCAGCAAACCGCGAAGCTGCAGGCGGAAGGCGCAAGCGCGGGGCAAATTCGCCAACTGCGGCAACAACTGGTCGGTGCCGAGGCAACCCAGCGGCTGGAGGAGCTCGACCAGCGGCGCCAGACCTGGAACCAGCGGATCAGCCGTTACCTGGTTGAAAAATCGCGGATAGAAGCCAACAAGGGTCTGGGGGAAAGCGACAAGGCACTGGCGATTAGCCAGTTGGCCGAAGCCGAGTTCGACGAGCAGGAGCGTTTGCGCCTGAGCGCCGCCGAACAGCTGGCGCTATCGCGCAAGCAAAGCTCGCCCTGATGGGGACGACAGAGACGAAAACGCCGCTTATGAATCATAAGCGGCGTTTTTGTTGGGCTCGGGGGCGGAGATTTCAGCCCTCTCGCCCGCTCGGTTCGGCCAATGCCGACAGGTTTCAGCCGGCGATGCGCTTGTCCAGCGACAGCTTGCCGGCGCCTTCGATCAACACCGCGAGGCTGATCGCCACCAGAATCAATGCATATTCATAGCCGTTGTTGCTCATGAAGAAACCATTGGCGATGTGCACCGAGCCAATCGCCACCAGCATGGTTACCGCCAATACCGCTGCAGCGGGACGTGCCAACAAGCCGATGACCAGCGCCAGACCACCGAAGAACTCCGCGCTGCCGGCCAGCAAGGCCATCAAATAGCCCGGAGCCAGGCCGATGCTCTCCATCCACTGGCCGACGCCGGCCAAACCGTAGCCGCCGAACCAGCCGAAGAGTTTTTGCGAGCCGTGAGCGGCAAAGGTCAGGCCGGCGATAACCCGAAGGATCGTGAGGCCATAACCTGCTTGGGTGGAGAGAAGACGCGAGGCTGTTGTGTTCATGTGGGCATTCCTATTTGTTTGTTGTGAATGGAATGTAGATTAACCCAATATACAGATAATAAAATCGCATTAAATCGTAAGTAATTATCTAATAAATCGATTATTTACCGCCTCTATCGGCGACTTTCGGCGGCTCGAGCAGATAGCGCTCGCGGCTGTACGCCAGGTAGTACTTGTTGACGCTATTGACGTAGCTGACGCCGCCCATGCCGACCTGCTCCATGGCGATCCGCTCGACCTGAAAGAACCATTGATTGGGGTTCAAGCCGCGCCGCCGGGCTTCGGCGCGCATGCTCTGGACCCGCTGCGGCCCCATGTTATAGCCGGCCAGGATGAAGGCCATGCGTTCGCGCTCGTTGAGTTGCGGGCTATTGAAGTAGTTGCGACGGATCGCCGCCAGGTAGCGGGCGCTGGCCAGGACGTTGTTTTCCAGACCGGAGATATTCCCAACTCCGACGCTACTGGCCGCCGCCGGAGTAATCTGCATCAGGCCGGTCGCCCCGCCGCGGCCTCGCGCCGCCGGGTTGAGTGTGGACTCCTTATAGGCCAGCGCCGCCAGCATCAGCCAGTCGAATGCCTGTTGCTCGGCTTGCCGCTGCAGCACCGGCCGCACCTTCTCAAGGCGCTGGCGCTCAAGGCGGCCTAGTGGGTATTGCACCTTGTACAGGCGCCGGTAGACGCGCTGGAAAGCAACGTCCAGATCGGCCGGCTCATGGTAGTTCTTCAGAAAGCGGTCGATGCTGGCGCCGAGCATCACCGCATCGCGCCGCACGAACCAGCGCATATCGCCGTCCCTGGCCAGTTGCAGATGGCGATCCAGGCGCAACCTGGGCAATACCTTGGCCCAGCGTTCGGCGATCGGTTGTTCCACCGCGGTCAGGTTGTAGATGCCTGCATGCACCATTTCCAGTACGTCCTCGACCGCCAGGGTCGGGTCGACCCACTCGATAATCAGCGGTTGCAGCTTGCGCGCCGTCAGCTGCTTATTGAGCAGGCCGATCGCCTCGCCAGCGACGCTACCCGCCGGCAATGCCAGGCTGCGCCCGGATAACTGCTCGAGCGACTGGTAAGTCCGATTGCCGCGTCGCGCAACGATGATCAGCGCAACATCGCGGCGGATCGCCGTGCTGGCGGTGACCTGCTTCGCGCCACGCAGCGCGAGCAATTCGCCGGGTGCGACCAGATCGCCTTCGCCGCGCTGCAGGGCGGCCAGCAACTGGTCCTTGGCTCTGGGAATGATCTTCAGCTTGAGCCGGCTGCCGTCGCCGGCAGCGCGGTTCAGGTATTGCTCGAAGGCGCGGAGTCGGCGGTATTCCACGCCAATACTCTGGCCTTTGATTTCGCCGGAGCTGTTACGGCTCTGATTGACCAGCACGCGCAGCTCGCCGCTGCGTCTGATGCTCGCCAGGTCCCTGGCAACTACGGGCTTTGCGACCTCCGGCGGCCCGGCCAGGCGCGCAACGGCCGACAATGGCCATGGCACCAGCAGGCAAAGCACAAGTAGCAGTCTCAGCATCTGGGCTCCAGGCGTAATCGGTTCGCCGCGGGCGTCCGTAAAACATTCTGCGACAAGCAAGCCGCAAAGGTTCGCACAGCCTATTGGCGGGATGCCAGTCACGCCTCTTAAACAAATTTAAAAGACACGCCTAATAAACTGAAAATATTGACTTTATTTATCAAGAAAAAGCTCTGCTATGCTGCCGCCACAGTCACTTTCAGCGCGCAATAGGCAGGCACCATGCAGCTCATCGACATCGGCGTCAATCTGACCCACCCAAGCTTTGCCGAACAGCGTGAAGCGCTACTCACTCGCGCCTTCGCCGCTGGTGTCGAGCAGCTGGTGCTGACCGGCACCAGCCTAGAGGAAAGCCAACAGGCGCTTGAGCTGTGTCGACAGCTCGACGCGAGCGGACGACGGCTATTCAGCACTGCGGGCGTTCACCCACATGATGCCAGCAATTGGAGCCCACAAAGTAGCGAGCACCTCAAAGCCCTGCTGCGAGAGCCCGAAGTGCGCGCCGTTGGCGAGTGCGGCCTGGATTTCAATCGCGACTTCTCGCCGCGCGCGCTGCAGGAAAAAGCCCTCGAAGAACAGCTGGCACTGGCAGTCGAGCTGCAAATGCCGGTATTCCTTCATGAGCGCGACGCCGACCAGCGCCTGCTGGACATCCTGCGCGACTTTCGCGACCGTCTGCCCGCCGCCGTGGTGCATTGCTTCACCGGCGAAAAGCGCGCGCTGTTCGCCTACCTGGATATGGACCTGCACATCGGCATTACCGGCTGGATCTGCGACGAGCGTCGCGGTACCCACCTGCATCCCCTGGTGCGAGAAATCCCCGTGGGCCGGCTGATGCTCGAGAGCGACGCGCCCTTCCTGCTGCCACGCACACTGCGCCCGAAACCCAAGAACGGCCGCAACGAACCGGCATTTCTCGTCGAGGTGCTGCGCGAAGTAGCCCGGCATCGTGGCGAAACCCAAGAACAGCTAGCCGCGCACAGCAGTGCCTGCGCTCGCGAGTTCTTCGGCCTGCCATGGCTTGGGGCGAGCGGCGACGCGCAATAAAACCGCTCCAACGATTAAAGTCCGGCACGCCGCAGTCGTTAACTAACTCAGAGGTTGTGAAGCTGCCACGAACTGCTTGCGGCATTCATGGCAAAGCGCACGGTAGGCGGATTTCCCGACGTTTGGCGGATGCGCTACGCCAGCGCAAAAGCCTGATGCGCGCAGCGACTTTCACAGCCCTCAGTTGATTGGGGTCAATGGCGACTGCGGCACTAAACCGCACAATGCTGGCACCCAGCCATACACCACCTGCATATGAAGAAGACATTATGGGCTCATGGATTCGCGACCTTTCGTTGAAATACAAGTTCTGGGCAGTCAATGCCGTGGCATTCGGCACCACACTGCTGCTGGTGCTCTACGCGCTGGATGTCGAACGACAGGTCCGGGCCGACGACGCCCAACAGCTGGCCCAGTCCCAGGCCCAATTGCTGAGCACCTGGCCGCAAGGACAGAATCCACCGACCGCCAGCAATCTGCTGCGCTTCGCCGATGGGCAGAGCCCACGCCTGGCAAACGGCCAGGGCAATCTGCTGAGCAATGCCCGCGGCTGGGTCGCGTTCGATACCGGCAGGTTGTCCGGCGATAGCCTGATCGGCGCCCAGGTCGTCGACCTCGGCCAGGGTCAGCGTCTGGCCGTACTGGCCGAGGCACCGAGCCTGCTACAGATACTCGGCGAGCGCGCCCTGAGCTACGCACTGGTGGTCGCGCTGTTGATGCTGGTATTGCTGGCCGCTTCGCAATTGCTGATCCGCTTCCTGCTGAGCCACCTCAACACCCTCAAGGACGTGATGCTGCAAGTGGAAAAAAGCGGCGACCTGGCGGCCCGCGTGCCACTCGATTGCCGTGACGAAGTCGGCCAGATGGCCAGCGCCTTCAACGCCATGCAGGCCGGTTACCAACGGGTGGTCGGCGTGGTCGCGCAAACCGCGGCCCGCCTGGATGAAGGTGCCGAGCGCCTGGCAACCAGCATGAAGGAAGTGCGCCGGGGCATGCTTGACCAGCAAAGTGAAACCGAACAGGCCGCCACCGCGATCAACGAAATGACCAGCACCGTGCAGCATATCGCCCAGCATGCGGCCGATACCCGCGACCAGTCGAAAACCGCCGAACAGCTCGCCGGCACCGGTCAACAAATGGTCGACCGGGTGACCCAGTCGATTACCGGCCTGTCCAGCGGCGTGCAACAAACCGCGAAGATGATCGAACGCCTGGCCGCCGACAGCCAGAAGATCAGCGGCGTGGTCAGCGAGATCCACGGCATCGCCGAACAGACCAACCTGCTGGCCCTTAACGCCGCCATCGAAGCGGCGCGCGCCGGCGAGATGGGCCGCGGCTTCGCCGTGGTCGCCGACGAGGTGCGTAACCTGGCCAAGCGTGTGCAGGACTCCACCGACGAAATCACCAAGATGATCGGCACGCTGCAGAGCGGCACCCATGATGCCGTGGAGTTCATGCAGGAGAGTTCGCTGAAAGCAGACGATTGCGTGCAGCAGGCCGATGAAGCCGGCAAGGCATTGAGCGCGATCACCGCCTCGGTCGCGCACATGCGCGAGAGCAATACGCAAATTGCGGTGGCGGTCGAACAGCAGAGCCAGGTTGCCGAAGAGATGAACCGCTCGGTGGTGAAGATTCACGACGTGACCGAGGGCACTGTGCAACAGACCAGTGCGTCGGCCACCACCAGCAGCGAACTGGCCGCCCTGGCCGGGGAACTGAACAAGGCGATCCGGATGCTCAAACTTTAAGCAATAGCTACAGGCTGCGAGTGAACGCTGGGCGACTCCGCTCCAGCCTCGCGGCCTGCTAACCGAACACGCTAACCGTCTGCCGACTGATCGCCAACAACTCGCCCTGGGGCGACCAGAGCGCCGCGGCGATATGCCCATAGCCGTCGCGCGCATGTTCGATCTGCGCCTTGTACAGGCACCAGTCGAGGGTGCTCAGCGCCATTACCGGCTGCACGAACTCGATGGTCCAGGTCAGCGAACTGCCCGGTGCCGGCGTACTCAGGTGCGGCAATACCGCCGGCGGCCAGGCATCGACCAGGGCGAGCAGATGCGCTTCGTTGACCGGCGCCGCTTCTGGCTCATCGCGCAGACGCACCCAACCACCCATTTCCCGCGATTTGTTGCCGCTGAACGGCATCCCGCCAATCGCCCAGCGCATCGCCAGAAAACGCGTGAACTCCGGGGTGACATTGGGGATATAGGGCAGCTCCTGGCATTGCTCGGCCGCCACAATCTGCGGCGCCGGCTCGGCGGCTACTGCGATAACGGAGTCACGTGGGGCGCCGAAACTGCCCTGCACCAGCGTCACCACCTGGCCGTTCTGTACCGCGCGGCCGAGTACCTGGCTGACCGCCTTGCCTTCACGCAATACCTCGACCTCGAAGCTCAGCGGCACGCCCGGCTCGGCCGGGCCGACAAAGGTGATCGCCAGGGAGCGCGGCGGCCGCTCGGCTGGCACCTGCGCGCGCATGGCCTGATACACCAGCGCCGCCATCAAACCGCCGAAACTGGCCCGCCCCTGAGCCCAGGCGCCAGGAATAACCACGGCCTGTGGATTGTGCTCAACTGCCTGGAGCAATTCGGTAAACGTCATAACCGCCTCGAAAATAGGATGTGCAGGAGAT
The DNA here is from genome assembly GCF_946885955.1 of uncultured Pseudomonas sp. The sequence goes on along the minus strand of NZ_CAMPHI010000005.1, from coordinate 140,593 downwards.
ATTAGGGGATAGGCCGAACCCAGCGTTATAACGCATCGCATGCCATTTCGGCCAAATTTACCGAGAAACCGGCAAATAAGCCCTAGAACTCTATGAGATTGCGCGCCGAGCGGGCTGTTTGACTCGAGCTAATCTTCGTCCGCGAATCGCCGGCGCAACGCCAGCAGCGCGCAATCGGCCTGCCGTTCGGCTGCCTGGAGGGCCTGCCGCCAATACGCCGCGCAAGGCGCCAGATCTCTTTCATGCTCCGCGCGCAGCAACCACTGCAGGTGATCGTGCCAGTCGCCCAGGGCGCTTTGTGCCTGTTTCAACTCGGCGTGCTCAGCAGGCGACAAACCGGCCAGCGCCGGGTAGACCTCGGCGCCGTAACGCAGCCGCTTGATCAACAGGCGCAAACGGTGCCGGTCGTAATCGGGATCGACCAGGGCTGCGACCAGCGCGCGCCGGTGTTTCGCCAGACGCCGGCTGATGCGCTTGCCCAGGCGGCGCAACTCGCCATTGGTTTTGGCCTGGCGCCAGCACTCGGGAAACTCGTCCAAGGCGACGAACAGCGCCGGTAACCGCGGGCCGCTCAACAAGGCCAGGTAACCGGGCTGCAGCTGTGCCTGGCGCGCGCGCGACGCAGCTGCCTGGCCTTGGCGCGCCAACTCCTGCTGCAGCACCTGCGCGTCGCGCAGCGGCCCGCTCGCCCGCCCCAGTTCCGCCGCACGCTGCTGCACCGCGGCGCAGGCGGCGAGTCCGGCAAGCGGTTTGAACAGACTGCGCAGGGTACGTACGGCAATGCGCAGGTCGTGCAGCGCTTCCTCGTCCGTCGCGGCGGCGAGACGCTCGCGGCATGCATACAGGCGAATCTGCAAGTGCAGCACCTGCGCCAATACAGCGTCGCAATGGCCAGCCATTCCGCTACTCCTTGAATGTCTAATCCGTCCGGGTAAAACGCCACGGCAGCGCCCGGCGCAACACCCTCAGCAGCCGCCGCAGCTCGCTGGGCGGGGCATGCTGCCCAGCGTAGCGCTGCGCCTCGAACGCCACGTAAAACGCTTCGATGGCGTGGGCCTGGGCCGGCAGTGCCTGCGCGGCGCGGTCGGCGAAAGCCCGGGGACCTTCGCCGGCGAAGCGCCGCACGCCATGACGTGCCAACAGCCGTTCGAAACGCCGATAAAGGCGCCGCTGCGGATCGTGCTCGCGCTGCCAGGGTTTGAACAGCCAGAGCGCCAGCAGGGCCATCAGCAACCCGCCGCCACCGACCAGGCTGAGCACCAGCAAACCGCTATCGAGGGAACCGAACCAGCGTTGCAACAGCTTGAGTTGCTGCGCGCCCTGATAGCCGAGAACCCAGCGCTGCCAGCCGTAATTGAGGTTATCCCAGCCCAGGCGCAATTGATTGAGCCAGGTCAGCTGGCGGTAACGCAGCGGCGAGAAAGGCGAGTCTTCGAGAAAGCTCCGCTCGCTCGCCACCGCCGCTTCCAGGCCCTGTTCGATCCGTTCCGGCGCGACCTGGAACGTCGGATCGACGCTGACCCAACCGCTGCCGGCCTGCCAGTACTCGACCCAGGCGTGAGCATCGAACTGGCGTACCTGCAGGTAGTTGCCGCTCGGGTTGTATTCGCCGCCCTGGTAACCGGCCACCACCCGCGCGGGGATACCCGCGGCGCGCAACACGAAGGTCATGGCGCCGGCGTAATGGGCGCAGAAGCCGTTACGCGTCTCGAATAGAAAGTCATCGATGCTGTGCCGGCCGACCGGTGGCGGACGCAAGGTATAGCCATAAGGTTCGCGGTTGAAATGTCGCAGCAGCGCCTGCACCAGCTGTTCGCTTTGCGGGTACTGCCGCTTCAGCTCGGCGGCCCAGGCACGGCTGCGCGGGTCGCCCGCATCGGGCAATTGCAGGGCATAGCGCAGGCCATCGCCCAGGCTGTCGGGCTGGCGCGCGGTGTCCGGCCAGGAGGTGACCGAATACTGCAAGGGACGCTCGATCGGACGCCGGCGCTGCAGGCGAAAATCGCTCATTTGCTGAGCGCTTTCCAGCTCGGTCTCGCCGACATCCAGGGCGAACAGCCAGGGCTTGGCACTGGGCTGCATCAGGATGCTGTAGTGCAGTGGCTCGCCGCGTTTGCGCCAGGTCGGCGCTGGCGCCACCTGGGCGAATGCGGACTGCGACCAGCGCCGCCCATCGAAGCGGTCCAGGGTTAGCGCGCGCCAGTACAGCTGGCTGCGATCCGGGGTTTCACCGTCGAAACTGACGCGAAAGGCCAGCGCATCGGAACGGCTCAATTCGGCGATATCGGCGGGCGCCATGCTGTCGGACAGACCGCTGAGCGCCTTGTCGCTCGGTTGCGGCAACGACCACAGCGGCCCCAGACGCGGAAAGAACACGAACAGCAGCAGCATCAGCGGCAGCGCCTGTAACAACAGGCTCGCCGCCAGCCGTCCGGTTTGCCAGGGCCGGGTGGCCACGGCGCTCTGCTGCAGGCCGATCAGCGCCGCCAGCAAGGCGGTTACCGGCAACAGACTGAACAGGGCCAGCAGCATGCGGTCATCGAACAGGTATGCGGTCACCACAGTGAAGAAACCGAGGAAGATCAGCACCAGCGCATCGCGCCGACTGCGCATCTCCAGCAACTTCAGGATAAAGGCCGCAATCAGCAGCACCACCCCGGCATCTAGGCCGATCAGGCTGCCGCGCGAGAGGAACACGCCGAAGGCGGTACCGACCATCAACCCGGCCTTGACCCAGGAGGTCGGATAAGCCGCGCGCATGCGGAAAATTTGAACGCGCCAGGCCGCACAGCCCAGCCACAGGACGATCACCCAGGGCGGCAGATGGCCGAGATGGGGCACGATTACCAGCACCTGGGCGACCAGCAACCAGGTCAGGCTGATGCGCGGGATGGCCTGCCGACTCATGCGTCCATCCCGTACAGCGCCAAGGCGCGCAGGCAGGCCTCGCGATGAGCATCGCCACTATCGGGCGGTAGCACGCAGCCCGGCAGACGCAGGGCGAAGGGTTGCTGGCGTTCAGACAGTTGCAGCACCCAATGGCAGAGCAACGACAGACGGCTTTCGATATCCCCACCGACGGCGTCGAAATCCAGCCACAGGTCGCGCCCGCTGAGCGCGGCGAAATCCTTGACCAGTAATCCCTGCCCGCGGGAATAGGCTTTCCAGTGCAGGCGTTTTTTCGAGTCGCCCGGCTGGTAACTTTTCAGCCCCTGAAAATCATCGGCGCCGCGACCATGGGCGCGACCGCCCTGCTCTTCCGGGTCGTCACCGGCGCCCGCGGCGACCGGCAATTCGCCTTCCAGCGGACGCGGATAAACCAGTAGCGCTTGATCCAGGTCGACCCAGCTCCAGGCCACCAGAATCCCCAGCGGAAAGCGGCTTTCCACCCGCAAGCGCCCCGGCCGCAACCAACCGCGGCGCAGCGCTGGGAGACTCAATGCGCATTCGCTGACACCCAGTTCTGGCACATCCTGCACCTGCAGCTCGGCCGGAGGCCAACCCAAGGCGATCGCCTGATGGGCCCGCGCGCCACTTTCCAATCGCACCCGGAAGCGCCCCTGTTCACCGACGAATACCGGCGCCGCGCCCGCCGCCTTGAGGATCAACCCAGCCAGGTTGCGGTAGGTGTGCAGGATGGCCACGACGAACACCGAGGCCAACAGGAACGTCAGGCCATAGGCCAGGCTGTTCTGGTAGTTAATCGCCGCCAGCAGCATCAGGATCAGCGCCAGGGCGAAGCTGACACCGACCAAACTGGGGACGATGAAAATTCGCCGCTGGCTCAGGCGCACGCTGGCGGCTGCCGGGATGCGCCGGGCCAACCAGCGGGCCCAGCGCCGTTGCAGCAGCGACCTCAAAGCGCCGGCACCTCACGCAGCAACCATTGCACCAGGGCCCCGCCGCCATGCCCGGTGGGGTCGGCGCGCTCGCGCAGGCGGTGACCGACCACCGAGGGCAACACCGCCTGCACGTCCTCGGGAATCACATAGTCCCGTCGATCGAGGAAGGCCCAGGCCCGCGCCGCCGCCAACAGCGCCAGGCTGGCCCGTGGCGACAGTCCCCAGGCGAATTGCGGCTGGGTGCGCGTGGCCTCGACCAGGCGCAGCACATAATCGACCAGGGCATCGCTGGCCCGCACCTCAGGTACCTCGGCCTGCAGCAACGCCAGTTCGCGATGGTCGAGAATCGGCTCCAGGCGCGGCAACAGCGAACGTCGCGAATCGCCGAGGAGCAGCGCCTTCTCTGCCGCCATACCCGGATAGCCGAGGGACAGACGCATCAGAAAACGATCAAGCTGCGACTCCGGCAAAGCGAAGGTACCGCCCTGGCTGACCGGGTTCTGCGTGGCGATCACGAAGAAGGGCTCGGGCAATGGCCGGGTCGCGCCCTCGATGGTCACCTGGCCCTCCTCCATGGCTTCGAGCAGAGCACTCTGGCTTTTCGGTGTGGCGCGGTTGATTTCATCGGCCAGCACCAGCTCGGCGAAGATCGGTCCGGGGTGGAATACGAACTGCCCGGTGTCCTTGTCGAACACCGAGGTGCCGAGGATATCGCCGGGCAATAGATCGGAAGTGAACTGGATGCGCTGGAAGCTCAAGCCCAACACCCTGGCCAGGGCATGGCTGAGGGTTGTCTTGCCCATCCCCGGCAGGTCTTCGATCAACAGGTGGCCGCGCGCCAGCAGGCAGGTCAGGGCCAGACGTACTTGGACCTCCTTGCCGAGCAATATCTGATTCACCGCCTTGAGGCAGGCATCCAGTTTTGTATGCATCGTCCGCTCCTTGTTCTGGTGGCTCGATGCTACTGGGCCGAATCATCGGGGCAAAGCCCGTTCTAACCTTTACTCACAAAACTGTGTGCCAAGGGCGTATTTCCAGCGCGCGAGATCGATTTCGACCGGCTGTTCAGCCCGGGATATACAAAAGTTGATGGACTACCTGTCTTCTGGTGCTCCTCAACAGCGCTTCCAGCACTCTGCCATCGAAATCCGCGGTGATCGAGAAGTCACGACTCTCGATATATTCATTAGGCCAGACCCAGCCGCCATAAGGGCGCCAATCCCGGCTCACGCTGTACTCCAGCCTGATCCGCGCGTTGTCGCGAATATAGCGCGCCGTTTGCGGATCGGCGCGGTCGAGGAGCGCATCGAGTTCGCTCGCGAAATCCGCCCATGCCTCCACGAGGGGCTGGGTACAGATCGCCGGATCATAGGAGTAGCGATAATTCCTCGGGCAGCCCTGCAAGGCCTTGGTCAATGAGTCCAGCGCATGCACGGGGAAGTAGTCCGACTCGCTATACGCCGATGGCCTGGGTGCGCTGTCGGCGATGTAAAAGCTGATGTTGCGGGCGCTTGAGCGCGGACCATCGATGCTCTCGAGCAGGCTAGCGATCTGTACCTGTCGCGCACGACTCAGCGCCTGCAAATCGGCCTGTGAATAGGCCCAGGCGTGGCTGCGGGGGACGTCAGGCGAGGCGGGATGAGGAAATACGCCGAAGATGACGAAATAGCCACCCAGGACTATTGCGGTGAGTATGGGAAGCAGCCATTTGCTCATCGAATCGTTCTTGCCCGCCATCGCAGAATGCCATCAGCTTAACCGATGCGCCGCGGCGTCATCAGGGCCTGGGCCGCAACTTGCAAATCCGCGACGGATTGCCTTGATCCAGGCCAACACTGTGTCTCAACAAAAGGCCTAAGGTGACATCAGGCTCAACACAAGCAGGATGTCTCCATGAGCGCTCCCACCCCTGCCGACTGGCATGCCCACAGCGGCGAGGAATGCCTGCGGTTACACAATAGCCAGCTCAGCGGCCTGGATAGCGCCGAAGTCCAACGCCGCCTGCGCGAACACGGCCCCAACCGTTTGCCACAGGCGCGCCATCAGGGATCACTGCGGCGCCTGCTGCTGCAATTTCACAACCTGTTGATCTACGTACTGCTGGCCGCCAGCTTGCTCACCCTGTTGCTCGGCCAATGGCTGGACAGCGCAGTGATTTTCGCCGTCGTGCTGATCAATGCGCTGATCGGATTTATCCAAGAAGGCAAGGCCGAGCAGGCCATGCGCGCGATCCAGAGCATGCTCACGCTGGAAAGCCGGGTACGTCGCGATGGCAAGGTGCAGCGGGTGCCGGCCGAACAACTGGTGCCCGGCGACCTGGTACTGCTGGAGCCCGGCGACCGGGTGCCGGCGGACTTGCGCCTGCTGGAAAGCCGCGACCTGCGCATCGAGGAGGCGGCGCTGACCGGCGAATCTCTGCCGACGAACAAGCACAGTGCGGCGGTGGCCGCCGCTACCAGCCTGGGCGATCGGCACAATATGGCCTACTCCGGCACCCTGGTCAGTGCCGGCAACGGTGCCGGCGTGGTGGTCGCCACCGCCGGCTACACCGAACTGGGGCGCATCAGCCATATGCTTGGCGCCGTGGTCAGCCTGCAAACGCCGTTGCTGGCGGATATGGCGCGCTTCGCCCGACACCTCACGCTGATCATCCTCGGCCTGGCGCTGCTCACCTTCGCCTTCGGCGTAGGGCTGCGCGGCTACAGTCCCGGCGATATGCTGATGGCCGCGATCGGCCTGGCGGTGGCAGCGATCCCGGAAGGTTTGCCGGCGGTACTGACGATCATTCTCGCCCTGGGCGTGCAGCGTATGGCTAAACGCCAGGCGATTATCCGCCGCCTGCCGGCCGTCGAGAGCCTGGGCGCGGTCACGGTGATCTGTTCGGACAAGACCGGCACCCTGACGCGTAACGAAATGACCGTGCAGCAGGTATTCACCAGCGCCCATCATTATCGGATCGAGGGCGTCGGCTATGCGCCTACCGGCAGCGTGCGCTGCGACGACGGCCAACTCTGCCAGCTCGACAACGCCGACGACCTGCGTGAAGTGGCGCGCGCCGGCCTGTTGGCGAATAACGCCAGCTTGCACCTGCAGGAACATGCCTGGTGCATCAGCGGCGACCCCACCGAAGCCGCGCTGCTGACCCTGGCTGGCAAAGTGGGCCTGGAGCACCAACATGAACTGCAGAATCTGCCGCAGGTCGATGCCATTCCCTTCAGCTCGGAACTGCGCTGCACCGCCAGCTTGCACCATGACCACGCTGGTCACGCTTTTATCTACCTGCTCGGCGCGCCGGAACGCCTGCTCGAAGTCTGCAACCGGCAATGGCGCGATGGCCGCGACGAACCGCTTAACCTCAAGCATTGGCATGCCCAGCTCGAACAGGGTGCCAGCCAGGGCCTGCGCATGCTCGGCCTGGCCATGCGCCCGCTGGCGGACGGGCAGCGCGAGTTGAGTTACGCCGATTTGCAGGGCGATTTCATTCTGCTCGGTCTGGTCGGCATGCTCGACCCGCCCCGTGAAGAAGCGATTCGCGCCATCGCCGACTGCCGCAGCGCTGGCATTCGGGTAAAGATGATCACCGGCGACCACGCCGCCACCGCCAGCAGCATCGCCGCGCGCTTGGGGCTGGACCACGGCGAAACGCTGACCGGGACCCAACTTGACCAACTCAGCGACGCTGAACTGGACGCGCGCCTACGCGACACCCAGGTATTCGCCCGCACCAGCCCAGCGCACAAATTGCGTCTGGTCGAACGTCTGCAAGCCACTGGCGAACGGGTGGCGATGACCGGCGACGGGATCAACGACGCACCGGCGCTCAAACGCGCCGATATCGGTATCGCCATGGGCATCAAAGGCACCGAAGCGGCTAAGGAGGCAGCGCAAATGGTGCTGGCCGACGATAACTTCGCGACCATCGTGCATGCCGTAGAGCAAGGCCGCGCGGTATATGACAACCTGCGTAAATCGATTCTCTTCATCATCCCCACCAGCGCTGGCGAAGCGCTGATTCTGCTGGCGGCAATCGCCCTGGGACTGACCCTGCCGATCACTCCGCTACAGATACTCTGGGTCAACATGATCACCGCGGTCACCCTGGCCATGGCGCTGGCCTTCGAACCGGCCGAAGTTGACCTGATGCGCCGCCCGCCGCGGGACCCGCGCCTGCCGCTGCTGACCAAGCTGCTGCTCTGGCGCGTAGTCGTTGTCGCGGTACTGATGACCCTGGCCAGTCTCGGCCTGTTTCTCTATAGCCAGGCGCTCGGCTGGAGCCTGGAAAGCAGCCGTTCCCTGGCGGTGAACAGCCTGGTCGCCGGCGAGATCGGTTACCTGTTCAACAGTCGTCGCCTGGAGGGCCGGGCCAACTTCGGCCTGCGCGACAACCCGGCAATCTGGACCATGGTCCTGCTGTTGGTGGTGATGCAAGTGGCGTTCACCTACTGGTCGCCATTGCAGCGCCTGTTCGGCACCACCGCGCTACCGGCACTCGCGTGGGGCGGATGCCTGCTGGTCGCCGTCGGGCTCTGCGCGCTGATCGAAGCGGAAAAGTGGCTGGTTCGCCACTTTCAGCGATAACCGTCGGCTAAAAACCACAGCGCTCGAGCGAACGTCTTACAAACGGAAATGCCCGGCCATGGTTTGCAGCTCGCGGCCCAGATCGGCGAGTTGAGCGCTGGAAGCGGCGGACGCCTGCATCGCCGTTGCGGATTGATCGGAGATATCGCGAATCGAGGTCACGCTGCGATTGATCTCCTCGGCCACGGCGGTCTGCTCTTCGGCCGCGGCGGCGATCTGCTGATTCATCTCGAAGATCAGCGTCACGGCGGCGGCGATATCGGCCAAGGCGCCTTCCGTCTGGTTGGCATCCGTTACCGCCTGATCCACCCGCGTGCCGATCTGCCGCATATCCTCGACCGAACGCCGCGCGCCATCGCGCAGGACGACCACCAGACCTTCGATCTCGGTGGTGGACTGCTGCGTGCGCTTGGCCAGTGCCCGCACCTCATCGGCCACAACGGCGAAACCGCGGCCCTGGTCGCCGGCCCTGGCCGCTTCGATGGCCGCGTTCAGGGCCAACAGGTTGGTCTGCTCGGCGACACTCTTGATCACATCCAGAATCGCCTCGATGCGTTGAGTGTCCTGACTCAGGCGCTCGACAGTCTGGGTGGTGCCGGTCATCGCCACCGCCAGCTGATTGATCCGCTCCAGGGTCTGACGCACCACCGCCCCGCCTATGCCGACACACTCGTCGGCCCGTCCGGTCGAGGTCGCCGCCGCCTCGGCGTTACGCGCGACCTCGTGCACGGTGGCGGTCATTTCGCTCATGGCGGTAGCGACCTGTTCGGTCTCTTCCTTCTGGATGTCGACGCCCTGGCGGGTCTGTTCGGTTACCTTCGCCAGTTCCTGGGCCGAGGTGGAAAGCTGAATAACCCCGGACTGGAGCCGGCCGACCATGCTGCGCAGGTTATCGGACATTTCCTGCATCGCCGCGAACAGCTGGCCGATTTCATCGCTACGCTGCACCTCGATCTGCACGCTCAGATCGCCGGCGGCAATCAGCCTCGCCTGCGCTGTCACCTGTTTCAACGGGCGGACGATCAGCAGGGTGATCAACACCGTGGCGAGCAACCCGATCGCCAGGGCCAGCGCGCTGGCAATCAGAATCAGCCAGGTACTGCGCTGCAACTGATGCTGCAGCTGCCCCTTCTGCAGGGCATAAGCCTGATCGACCCGATCGAGAATCGCCTTGGCTTGCTCGACCAGGTGCGCATGTTCCTGGCGCTGCTGCACCAGCAGGCCGGTGTACTCCTGCAGCCGCTGTCTGAAAGAGTCGACGTTGCCGATCACCTCGACCAGAACCGAGGCATAACCTGGGCTGTTCATCGCATCGCGCAGCTCGGCCGCGATCTTTTGCGCCTCGCTGGCTTCGCCAATTTCATCCTGGCTCGCCTCACCGGTCTTGCGGCTCTGCTCCAGGCGCGCTCTGGCTTGGCCGAGAGCCTGCAGCAACAACTGGTGTACCCGACCAATCTGTCCGGCTTGAGCAACCGAGTCGGCCCCTTCGGTACCCTGGCTGCTCTTGAGTAGATCGAGACCGTCTTCCGCCAGCCCGTCCTTGAGCAGGTCGAGACTGTTGGCCGCACTGACGACCAGCCAGTTGGCGGCCTCCAGCGACAGGTCCATGTTATCGGTAAGGTCGGCATAGCGATCGAAAGCCAGCTCGTACTCGGCGATCAGCGCCTCGACCTGACTCAGGGCCTCGCCTTCGCTGGCCGGCAGCTCGGCCCTCAGCGCCTCACTGCCTTGCAGGATGGTTTGCGCCTGGGCGTGCAACTGCTCGCGTTGTTGCTTGTCGCCAGTCAGGGCGAACGCCTGCTCGACCTGACGCAGCTGCAGAACCTGGGTATTGATGGAACTCATGCGCTCGAGCAAAGCGGTGCGCGCGCCCACTTCGTGCAACGCGGTAAAACCGCTGGCGGCGACCACCAGGGTCAACGCCAGCACCACGCCAAAACCAAGCATCAACTTGGTTGCGGTGCTCAAACTGGCAATACGCCGTTGCATACCACCCCACATACGCTCTCCCCTCTCGTATCGCTGGCCGCCGTGCGGTCATTCGCCGCCAGCTTGCAACATAGGGGGACAAGGCTGCTGGCGACAAGCCAGTAACGCGTTCGTGGAGTTTTTAGCTATGTGAGTGTCGTTTTTGCTAGCAGGCCGTTGAAAAATGTAGGCGAGGCAGGCAAGACAAGGCAAAAACGGCCGAGGAAGCGGAGTTTACTGATTGTAAATGAGCATTCAGAGGCCGTTTTTAACGCAGTATTGCCAACGCAGGTAGTTTTTCAATAGCCTGCTAGGCCGGGCGTTGCAGATCGAATCGTTGCTGGGTTCGCGTGTAGGCCGCTCCGCCAAGACGGCCGATCAGGTCGAGCTTGCCCGCATCGATACGCCCCTGCGCATCCAGCACCGCATCGTCGATATGCGCGAGCAGCACCTCGGCGAAAATCAGATGGCAATTGGGTGCTGCCGCCGGGTACGGCTGGATCTGCGCCACCCGGCACTCGAAAGCCACGGGAGCGCCCTGCACACGGGCCGGGGCGACGCTCAGCGACGCCAGGCTGGCGATGCCGCACTGTTCGAACTCGCTGACACCATGGGCCAATGCCGCGGCCGATGCGTTCATCGCCTCGGCCTGGGCGAACGAGACCAGCTGAATCACCAGCTCCCCCGTCTCCTCCACGTTGCGCAAGGTGTCCTTGAGGCTGCCATCGCGCATGCCGACATTGATCATCAAGGTCGGCGGCGCGTCGCTGATTACCTGAAAGAAGCTAAAGGGTGCCAGATTGCTTGCCCCTGCCGCCGACTGGGTGGAAACCCAGGCGATCGGCCGAGGCGTCACCGTGGACGCCAGCCAGCGATAGCACTGCAGAGGGCTGAGCTGCGCGAAATCCAGCAGCATTAACGGCCGGCACGCGATTCGCGGATATAGAAACGGGCCTTTTCGGCTTTCTGAGCACACCCCTTGAAGGCTTCGAATTGCTGCTGGGTTTTCGCCCCTGTCAGCAATGACAATGCCTTGGAATAACTCACGGTACCGGCGAAACCCTCGGCTTTGGCCAGATCCAGTTCACGCCAGGCGGCGTCCAGTTGGCTCGCGCAGCTGTCGCGGTAAGCGGTTTTGCCGGCGCAGCCGGTAAGCGCCAGGACAATCATCGATAAACAAAGCAGGGTTTTCATAAGAACCTCTAAACGCTGGATAGAGAGTTAAGACTCGGAGCTTGCGAAAATATCGGATGAAAGTTTTCGCAGGCTCCCTGTTAGATGCACCCATGGCATTAAAGTGCCATGTACGAAAATTTTCGTCCGCCAATCAGCCTTTTGCCGCGCGGGCTTGCAGAAACTCCACAACGGCGGCCTGCTCGCCGACGAACTCGATGCGCCCGGCCTTGTTCTCGCGCTGGTAGCCGTACATGGGGTCGTAATATTCCACCAGTAGCGTTTCGATCCAGTCACGGTGGGTATCGACCTTGCCGGTAGCGGCCTGCTCCTGCAGGGCCTGGTCCATAATCGCCGCCAGACGCTGATAGCGCTCGCCGCCCAGGCGCTTGAGGATATTGCGCAAACTCTGTTGCAGACGTTCGGCAAAGGCCTTGAAGCCCTCATCCTCGCCAGACAGTGCGATGAACTCTGCGCTCAGATCGACCACGTAGTCCTTGAGAATGCGCTCTATTCGGCTGCTCAGGCTGTCCTCCAGCCAGACCAGCGGAAACGCCTGCATGGCGTTGTACAGCTCCAGCGGCAGCGAGCACCTGCCGATGATTCTTCCTTCGTCCTCGAGCACGAACTGCTGCATGCCGGCGGCGCGCTTGCGCAGCACATCGACAGCCAGAGTGTTTTCGAAATCGATCTGCGCCGGCTGCCCGGTAGCACGTTTACCGAAACTCGACCCGCGATGATTGGCATGACCTTCCAGGTCCAGGCTGTTGCGCAACTGGTCGATGACCTCGGTCTTGCCGGTGCCGGTCATGCCGCCGACCAGGATGAAGTCGCACTGCTCGACCGCCTGCTGAGTGGTTTCAATCAGGAACGTGCGCATCGCCTTGTAGCCGCCGATAACCCGCGGGTAGTCGATGCTGGCTTCCTCTTTCAGCCACTGCTGGACGATCTGCGAACGTAGACCGCCGCGAAAGCAGTACAGGTAACCCTCGGGGTTAGCCCTGGTGAATGCGGCCCAGGCAGCGATGCGTTCGGCTTTGACAGCGCCGCTAACCAGTTGATGGCCCAGTTCGATGGCCGCCTGCTGGCCGCGCTGCTTGTAACAGGTGCCGACCTTCTGCCGCTCGATATCGTTCATCAGCGGCAGGTTGAGCACGCCAGGAAAGGCACCCTTGTCGAACTCCACGGGCGCACGGGCATCCATCATCGGCGCACCCGAGAGAAACAGCTGGCGGTAGTCGCTGGAGTTATCGCGCATCAAAACACCTCTACCGCGTAGGTCTGTCGCTCCAGCAGCTCGCCGATCGGTTCGAGCGTCAGGCCAAGCTCTGCGGCCACGGCGAGAAACTCCGCCTCGCCGTCCGCGGTGACCGCCACCAGCAAGCCGCCGCTGGTCTGCGGGTCGCACAGCAGCTGCTTATGGCGTTCGCTCAAGGGCGCGATCTTCTCGCCATAGCTGTCGAAATTACGCAGCGTACCGCCGGGCACACAGCCCTGTTCGAGGTAATAGTCGATGCCGGGCAGGCGCGGCACCCTGGCGAATTCGACGCGCGCGGTCAGGCCGCTGCCTTCGGCCATTTCCACCAGATGGCCGAGCAAACCGAAGCCGGTGACGTCGGTCATCGCCGTTACGCCGGCCAGCTTGCCGAAGCGGCTACCGGGTTTGTTCAGGGTACACATCCAGTCACGCGCCAGGCCCACGTCCTCGGCGCGCAATTTGGCTTTCTTCTCGGCCGTGGTGAGGATGCCGATGCCCAGCGGTTTGGTCAGGTAGAGCCGGCAACCGGCGGTGGCGGTGTCATTGCGTTTCATGTTGCGCTTGTCGACCAGACCGGTGACCGCCAGGCCGAAGATCGGCTCGGGGGCGTCGATCGAGTGGCCGCCGGCCAAGGGAATACCGGCTTCGTCACAGATCGAGCGGCCGCCGCGGATCACTTCGCGGGCCACTTCCGGCGCCAGCACATTCACCGGCCAACCGAGAATCGCGATGGCCATCAGCGGATCACCGCCCATGGCGTAGATATCGCTGATCGCATTGGTCGCGGCGATACGGCCGAAATCATAGGGGTCGTCGACGATCGGCATAAAGAAGTCGGTGGTCGATACCACGCCGCGTTCTTCGTCGATGGCATAGACCGCCGCGTCGTCGCGCGAGGTATTGCCCACCCAGAGCTTGGGGTCGAGATTTTGCGCACCGCTGCCGGCCAGAATCACATCCAGCACCTTGGGGGAAATCTTGCAGCCGCAACCGGCCCCGTGGCTGTATTGGGTCAAACGTATGGGCTCGCTCATGGAATCGCTCGTATCGCCTCGACAAGCCGCGAATTCTAACAGGCCGATGAAATGCCTAGCGAGCACAGACGCACCCTGCCCGCTTTGACGGAACGCGGTTCTCGGAACGCGGTTCTCGGAACGCGGTTCCCGGAACGCGGTTCTCGGAACGAACATACGCCGGCATGGATCAACCGCAGACGCGCCGGATCGGCATCGGCGCCACGGTATTTCCTCGTCGCGGCTATGCGGCGCTCTGGCGTGGGGGATCGGCGCAGGGTATGTTCCAGCGACAGAGGATTAGTGGGGGTGTTATGAGCAAGCGCATTGCGCTGGTATTGGGCTCCGGGGGCGCGCGTGGCTACGCGCATATCGGCGTGATCGAAGAACTGGAAGCCCGCGGTTACGAGATCGCCTGCATTGCCGGCTGCTCCATGGGCGCTGTGGTAGGCGGTATCTATGCGGCAGGCAAACTCAACGAGTACCGCGACTGGACGCAAAGCCTGGATTACCTGGATGTGCTGCGCCTGCTCGATGTGAGTTTCCGCCTGGGCGCCATTCGCGGGGAGAAAGTGTTCGGCAAGATCCGCGAGATCGTCGGCGAAATCGATATCGAAGACCTGTCGATCCCCTTCACCGCGGTGGCCACCGACCTTACCAACCAGCAGGAGATCTGGTTTCAGGAAGGCTGTTTGCATCAGGCCATGCGCGCTTCGGCGGCGATCCCCAGTTTGTTCACCCCGGTGGTTCAGGGCAAGCGCATGCTGGTCGACGGTGGCCTGCTGAACCCTTTACCCATAGTCCCGGTGGTGTCCAGTCACTGCGACCTGATAGTCGCGGTCGACCTCAACTCGACCAACCAGCAGCGCTACCAGTTGCCGGTGATAGAGCGCACACCCGCACTGAAAAGCCGCTTCGACCTGATGATGAGTACGCTTGGCTCGCGCCTGCCGTCGTTCCGCCGCAAGAACGGTGAAGACGACGAACTGCTCCTGCTCGAAAACGAGTCGGCACCGGCGGAGGCGATCAATCCCTGGGACCAGCGCCCGCCGAGCCCAGTGGAGAAAGCCGCCACGCCGAAATCCGCCAGCGGCTCGCGCATCGCCGACCTGGGCGGACCGGCCTCGCTGCTGGAACTGGTCAACCAGAGCTTCGAAGTGATGCAGACCTCACTGGCGCAATACAAGATCGCCGGCTACCCGCCGGACATCCTGATCAACGTGCCCAAGCGCGTATGCCGCTTCTTCGAGTTCTACAAAGCGCCCGAACTGATCATGCTCGGCCGGCAGATCGCCAGCGATACGCTGGACAAGTATGAGCGTGGCGATGTGTGAAGCCGCATCAATTCAACGGGTCGCTTGAGTGGCTGACGCCGGGTGGCGCGGCGTCCGCGGCGGCTTTATCGTTCACCCAATCGCTGAGCAGGCTGTAGGCCACGGCAAGCAGGGTCGGGCCGAGGAACAGGCCCATAAAGCCGAAGGCCAGGATGCCGCCGAATACGCCGAGCAATACCACCACCAGCGGCAGGTTGCCGCCACGGCTGATCAGGTAGGGCTTGAGGATGTTGTCCACACCGCTGATCGCCAGCACTCCCCAGACGCCGAGGAAGATCGCCATACCCACCTGACCCTGCCAGAACAGCCAGCCCACGGCCGGTGCCCAGATCAGCGGCGGGATCATGATCAGGCTGGCGCCAAAGGTCAGCAGACCCAGTAACAAGGCGCCCGGCACCCCGGCGATGGCGAAGCCGATCCAGGCCAGAATCGCCTGCGCCGCCGCGGTACCGATCACGCCGTTGACCACCCGCTGCACGGTGCCGGCGATCAATTCCAGGTAATGCCCGGAGCGCTCGCCGATCAGTCGGTGCAACAGGCTTTCGGCGAACGATGCCAGGCGCTGGCCGTCCCGGTAGAAGAAGAACACCAGAATCAGGCTCAGGGCCAACTCCAGCATGCCGCCGCCGATTTGCGCACTGCGCGCCAACAGCCAATTGCCGACCTGGCCGAGGTAAGGCCGCACGGTGGTGAAAAAGGCTACGCCCTGTTCGTCGATGGTTTCCCAGACACCGACCAGTCGATCGCCGATAAACGGCACCCCTGCCAACCAGTGCGGTGGCGGCGGCAGGCCTTCGACCTGAAAGCCCTTGAGCATGGTGGTCGCATCCTTGATGTGATCGGCCAGGTTGAATCCGAGCATCACCAGCGGCACCGCCACCAGCACCGTCCAGCCCAGCGTCAGCAACCCCGCGGCCAGGGCCTGCCGACCGCCCAGCCAGCGCGTCAGCAGGCGCATCATCGGCCAACTGGCGAACGACAGCACCGCAGCCCAGAACAATGCCGACCAGAACGGCGCCAACACCCACATGCTGGCACCCAACAGGGCGAGCAGCAGGATCTGCACCAGCAATCGATCGTTATTGGCCATTCGCACAGCTCCACACAAAGGGGAAAACCACAAAAGGCCCTGCGCGCGTGCACATGGCCTTAATGGGAGGGTTCAGTCGGCATCGGTCCGATGCCCGGGCTTTTCGCTCGCTCAACGCAGCAATTTTACCTGCAGTCCCGTCGCCGCCGACTCGCCCAGTTCCAGACGCGTCGCGCGTACACGCTGCTCGATCAGTGCCGTACGCCAGGCGTCGGCCGCAGGACCGCCCAGACTGACCCGCAAGGTACTGTCCAGGTTCAGGCTGCGCGCCAGCAAGGCGACCCAGGCTTCGCTGGGCTCGGCGGCGCCCCCCAGGCGTAACTCGCCGCTGCTGCGCAGCTGACGCAGCAAGGTCGCCGGCGTCGGCAATAGCTCGGCCAGTGGCTGCGTGGCCTCGAGCAATTCGGCATGCAGATACTCCCGTTTGTTGCCACGGGTGATGCTGTAGAGCGCCAACAAGCTGTTGTGCCGCGGCTCGGCCAGACGCATCAATGCGTAGGCCTGCTGATCATCGGCGCCATACAGACTCGAACGGTCGAATACCGCGTTGGCCCACAAGCTGCTCGAGCCGCATTCGCGCCCCTGGCACCAGTAGAGCAGTTGGGCCCCCTGGGCTTGCATGGCCTCACGGGCCGCGGTGAAGACTTCATCGGCGCTGTGGGTATGCGGTAACTCGTAGGTGATCGCGGTCAACTGGCCCTGCGCGGCAATCTCGCGTTCATAACGGATGCGCCCGCTGATGCGTCGAATCGAGCCTTGCGGGTAGATCCGCTCCTCGCTGGGCTCGTGCCGGAAGCCGACGATTTCGCTCGCCGGAAACCGCGGCAACACCTCGATATCATGGCTACCGGGAATGTCGGCCTGGGCCGTGCCGACGAGCCCCGCCAGCGCCAGTCCCCAGAGGGCGAATCGAGTTGTGCGTCCGCTCATTTGATCAGCATCGACTGGCCGGCCTGGACCACTTTCTGCGCATCGTCTTCGCGACGCGGCACCGCCAGCCCACGCTGCACTGCCGGGCGCGCGCCGAGCGCGTCCATCCAGCGCTGCAGATGCGTCAGGCCATCGACCGAAACACCGGACCAGTCGTGAATGCGCACCCAAGGGTAGGTGGCGATATCGGCGATGCCGTAATCGCCCGCCAGGTACTCGACCTGCCCCAGGCGCGTATCCAGTACTTCGTAGAGGCGCCGGGTTTCATGCTGGTATCGATCGATCAGCCCCTGCAGTTTTTCCGGGAAATAACGGAAGAACACATTGGCCTGACCTTGCATCGGCCCGACGCCGCCCATCTGGAACATCAGCCATTGCATCGCCAGCGAACGTCCCTTGGCATCGCTGGGTAGCAAGCGTCCGGTCTTCTCCGCAAGGTAAATCAGGATCGCGCCGGACTCGAATACGGCGAAGTCATCGTTGTCGCGATCGACAATCGCCGGAATCCGTCCATTGGGGTTGATCGCGAGAAATGCCGGGCTTTTCTGCTCCCGCTTGTCGAAGCTCAAGACATGCGCTTGATAAGGCAGGCCCAGTTCCTCCAGAGCGATGGACACCTTGTGCCCATTCGGCGTCGCGGCTGTGTACAGGTCGATCATGCGAATCTCCATGGCAATCGACCACACCTTCCCCAGTTGTTCCGGGCAAGTCAAGAAGCCAGCAGGAAAGCTTTGAAACAGTCTGCTACCAGGCTCGCGCCGACTTCGTCATCCAGATGCAGGTGATGCCCGCCCGGCAAAGTATCGATCTTGAATGGCAAACGCTCGAGCAATTCGCCGATTCGCGGCTGCGCATGCAACATGCCCTGCTCGGCCAGCACCAGGCTGACCGGGCATTTCAGGCTTTCCGCGAACGCCATGGCGTGGGCATAGGTCAGGCGCACCGGCGAGGGCAGCGTCAGGCGGCTGTCGGTGCGCCAGGTGTAGCCGCCAGGCACCGGCATCAGGCCGCGTTGCGCCAGCAGCTCGGCCGCTTCACGGCTGACCGCACCGACGCCGCGCATGCGCGCTTCCACCGCGCGGGAAAACTCGGCATAGACCGGTTTGCGTTTGCCGGCCAATGCCAGCTGCGCCTTCAGCGCCTCGCCGAGTTTCTGTGGCGCGCTATCGGCTTCGCCAGTGAACGGGATCAGACCATCGATCAGCGCCAGACGCTTGACCCGCTCGGGCATCGCCGCTGCGAGCAACACCGAGGTGATCGCCCCCATCGAATGCCCGAGCAGGGAAAAACGCTGCCAGCCGAACTGCTCGGCCACCTGCAGCACATCGTGGGCGTAATCCCAGATCGCATAGCCCGCACCGGCGGGTCGATGATCGGAATGGCCATGGCCGGCGAAATCCAGGGCGACGATGCGCAGCCCCGGCAGTTTCGGCGCCAGGCGCGCAAAACTCGCGGCGTTGTCCAGCCAGCCATGCAGGGCGATTACCGGTTCGCCATCCGCCGGCCCATAGAGATGGGCGGCCAGCTCGATGTGCGGCAGGCTCAGGCGCACTTCCTCGAAATTCATGTTCATGCCGGCTGCTCCATATCGACGACGCCATTCCAGCGCGTGAAGAGTTGTTTGAGCAGCATGGCGGTGTCCTGGGGACGTTCCAGCGGGAACATGTGTCCGCCGGGCAATGTCAGGTATTCGCCACGGGGCACGCGACGCACCAGGTGAGCATGATGGGGCAGCACCACTCGGCTATGGCGGCCGCGCACCAGAGCCAGCGGCACCTGCAACTGCTGCGCACGTCCAGGGCTGGTGTGCGGAACGCTGCGGTAGATGCTGATTTCCGTGGCCGGATCGAAGCGCAACCGCAGACCCTCGCCGTGCGCCTGCAGGCCATGCCGCACATAGGCATCCAGGCACTCGGGGTCGAAGCGGCGGAAAAGGCTTTTGGCGGCGAAATAATCCCGCGCCTCGGCCAGGTCGACGAATTCCTCGCGGCGCCCCAGGGTGCGCCCGGCCGGGGTGATACGGTCGATAAAGCCGAAGCGCTTGGCCGCACGGATCACCACTTTGTCGGCCAGGGTCAGCACCGGCGAGTCGAGCATCACCACGCCGCGATAAAGCTCAGGCCGCAACAAGGCCGCGTGGTAATGCAGCACACCGCCGAGGGAATGACCGACGCCCCAGACCGGTTCGGCGATTTGTTCGAGGTGGTGAATCAGTTCGTCGACCAGATTGCTCCAGTTGTCGTTCACCGGAAAACGCGGATCGTGGCCATGCTGCGGCAAATGCCGCACCTGATAATCCGGCGCCAGGGCAGCGAATAGCTTGCCGTAGGTGGCCGAGGGAAAGCCATTGGCATGGGCGAAGAATAGGGTCTGAGTCATCACGGTCGGGCTTTTCGCGAAATGTTCGGCAGATTGTCCGGCAGCGGCGTCGGCACGGCAACGACAAATCAGCCAACGAATGACGGCACTATGGCCAAACTTCATGGTTTAGCTGTCATCATCTTGCTCCCGTGGATCCTATGTTTATCTGCAGGGCCTGCGGTCTCGTAGGGTGGACATGCCGAAGGCTTGTCCACCATCCAGATACCAGTAGCGGACAGGGCCTCCCTACCAAAGCGCGTCTTGTAGCCGTATCACCGCCCCGCGGATGCATCCGGGCTACCAGAGCGGGTGACCGGCTAACGCTGCGCCGGGCCGTTTTCGCCGAGAGGCACGATGGCCATGGTCAGGCGCGAGATGCAACTGGCCTTGCCGTCCTCCCCACTCAGGCGGATATCCCAGACATGGGTGGTGCGCCCCAGATGCACGGCGCGGGCAACCGCGCTGACCCGGCCGCTGCGCAAACCGCGCAGGTGATTGGCGTTCACCTCCAGGCCCACGCAATAGAAGCGGCTGCTGTCGATGCACAGGTAGCTGGCGGTCGAGCCCAGGGTTTCCGCCAACACCACGGACGCGCCGCCGTGCAGTAAGCCGTAGGGCTGATGGGTGCGCGGATCGATCACCATGCTGGCGGTCAGGGATTGATCGTCGTAAGACTCGAAACGGATATCCAGCAGCTCGCCAATGGTGTTCTTCAGCGATTCGTTGAGCGTCGCCGGATCGGGTGTTCTTTGCCAGATAGACATTGGCGCCTCCTTCAGTTGGTCATCACTCGTGCCAGAGCACACTGTCGGCATGCTCGCTCCATTCGCCAAAGCGCGGGCCGTAGATACCTTCGATCACGGCGCGTTTGATCTTCAGGGTTGGGGTAAGGAACCCGTTATCCACCGCCCAGACCTCCTTGACCAGAATCAGACGTTGCACCCGCTCGTGCTTGTCCAGATCTTTGTTGACCTCATCCAGCAGCTTTTTCAGGCTGTTTTGCAGTTCCGCTCGTGCGCCGTTGAGCGCCTCGCTGCGCCCGACGTCCGAAAGCACGCAAAGCGCTATGGGTTGCGCCATGCCGTCGCCGACCACGCACACCTGTTCGATCCGCGCATGCTCGGCGATACGGTTCTCGATGGGAGCCGGGGCAACGTACTTGCCCTTGCTGGTCTTGAAGATTTCCTTGATCCGCCCGGTCAGGCGCAGATTGCCCTCGGCGTCTTGCTCGCCTTTATCGCCGGTGCGCAGGAAACCGTCGGCGGTAATGGTTTCCGCGGTTTTTTCCGGTTCCTTGTAGTACCCCTGCATGGTTGCCCCGCTACGCACCTGCACTTCGCCATCCTCGGCGATGCGCACCTCTACCCCGGGGCTGTTCTGGCCGATCCAGCCCGGCTTGAATTTGCCCTGGCGGCAGACGTGGGAATAACCGCAGTTCTCGGTCATGCCGTAGACCTCGAGCACATCCAGGCCCAGGCGTTTGTACCAGTTGAGCAGGGTTTCCGGCACCGGCGCGGCGCCGGACAGGGCGAAGCGCACCGCATCCAGACCAAGCCCGACCAGTACCCGCTTACCGACGAGGCGACCGATGATCGGCAGTTTCAACAGGAAGTCGAGTCGAGCCGCCGGCATCTTGCTGTAGACGCCCATCTGGAATTTGGTCCAGATCCGCGGCACGCCGAAAATCACCGTCGGCCGCGCGCGCCTTAGGTCGACGAGAAAGCTGTCCAGGCTTTCGGCGAAATAGATCGTCAGCCCCGAATAAAGCGATGCCAGCTCGACGAACATGCGTTCGGCGACATGACACAACGGCAGGTAGGACAGCACCCGGTCCTGCTCGCCGACACTGAACAACTCGGTGGCATGGCCGGCGGCAAAGCCGAAATTGCCGAAACTGTGCATTACCCCCTTGGGCATACCGGTGGTACCCGAGGTGTAAATGATGGTGGCGAGCTGGTCGGCGGCAAAGGTGGGATTGTCGCGAATCGGCGTGCAGGCCTGCAGGTCGTCCCATGAGTGGTCGAATGGCCCGGCCGGGCGCAGTGGCAGGCCGATCGTAGGAAGCCCGGACGGTACGCCCGGCGCCATACTGGGCCAGTCGTCGAGTTTGCCGACGAACAACAACGCCGCCTGCGCATGGTCGAGCACCTGCTGCACCGATTCGGCGGTCAGGTTCGGGTACAGCGGCACCGAAACGTGGCCGGCCATCCAGATCGCCAGATCGGCGATGATCCAATGCGCACAGTTTTTCGACAGAATCGCGATGCGGCTGCCCTGGGGCAACTCCCGGCTGCGCATCCAGGCGGCGGCGCGCCTTGCCTGGTCACCTACCTCAGCCCAGCTCAACTCCTGCAACTGGCCGTCCGACAGAGGCTGGACCATAAAGGTTTTATGCGGGTGATTAGCCTCGCGGCGATAAAACACCTCCAGCGGCAAACTGATCGCATCAGCCACAGGGCTTCCTCCTTGTTGTTTTGATTTTTATTGTGAAAACGACGGAGCCAACCAAGCAATTGCTTGGCCGGACTATTCCATGCACAAAGGAGGGCCGCAAGTGGCGGCAAGTAGAGAAATGTATCGTGCGGTAGAGTTTTGTTAATCCCTGCGCGGGTGCGTCAGGGCCAGCAGCCGCATCGCGCCAAAGGCAGGCATTTCGCCTTCCAGCGCCGCCAGGCTGGCGGTTGCCATGGCCAGGGGTTGCTGACGATGGCCGTGGACCAGCCAACCGCCAAGACTGCCAACCAGGGGTTGATGGGTAACCAGCAGCAGCTCGCTCACGGCGTAGTGCTCGAGTTCGAGCAGCACTTCGCGCGGCGCACTGTCGGGAGTCAGCCAGGGCACGGTGCGCAGCATACCGGTGAAACCCAACAGGTCCTTGACCACCGCGGCGGTCTGCTGCGCGCGCAAATATGGGCTGACCAGAATCAGCTCCAATGGTCGCCCCATCAGTTGCTGCGCCGCCTGCCGCACCTCATGGCGGCCATGCGCGGTCAACGCCCGTTCGGCATCGCTGCGCGCATGCGCCTCGGCTTCGCCATGGCGCAGCAACCACAACCTCATCGCCGCTGGCTCACAAGCGTGGTTCTTCGTCGCGCACCGGGTGCGCCGCCGGTGGCACGCTATGCGGCGCTTCGCCCTGCGGCGCCTGGGCGACGGGCCAATCGGTGAACGGCCAGGGCTTCTCCTCGGTATTGAAGGTGCCGAAGCGACCGATCTGCGCCAGGTACTGGCTCAGGCTGTCGCCGAACTCCAGCAAACCGCCATTTGGCGCGCCATAGAACAACCGATAACCAAGCTGCAGCAGCACCACGGCGCCCAACAGCAATTCGGCCAGTTGCCAGGCGACGAGGAACACCACCATCCAGAGAATCCGCAGCAGGATCGACTCGCGCTCCTGGGTTTTTCCTTCTTCGCTCATCTGCTCTTCACTCATCTGCCTTGTCCTTTATGGAGTTCGTGATTTGCAGCCCGGGAGTCGGCACCGTCCACCAACAGGCTCGGCCCCGAATCGACAGACTGCGGGAAAACATCGATTGAATCAAAAACCGGTAATGGGAATGAAGTCGACATCGGTTTTGGGTTCGGCGCGCATTAGACCTTCGACCACCTGATCCAGCGTCCGTCCCTCGAACACGATCGCATGCAGGCCGGTAACCAGCGGCATATAGACCTGCAATTCCTCGGCTTTGGCTTTCAATACTTTGATCGTGTTCACCCCTTCGGCGACTTCGCCCAGACGTGCCACCGCATCTTCCAGGCTCAAGCCCTGGCCCAGGGCAAAACCGACCTGGTAGTTGCGGCTCTTCGACGACGAACAGGTGACGATCAGGTCGCCAACGCCAGCCAGACCGAGGAACGTCATCGGGTTGGCGCCCAGTTGCACGGCGAAGCGAGTCATTTCCGCCAGCGCCCGGGTAATCAGCATGCCGCGAGTGTTCTCGCCCATTCCCAGCGCAGCGGCCATCCCGGCAATGATCGCATAGACGTTTTTCAACGCGCCGCCCAACTCCACGCCGAAGCGATCGCTACTGGCATAGACGCGAAAGGTGCGGCCGTGCAAGGCGTCCTGCACTCGCTGGCAGAGTTCTTCGTCCTCGCTGGCAATCACGCTGGCGGTCAGCGCGTGCTCGGCGACCTCGCGTGCCAGGTTCGGTCCGGAAAGCACGCCGATACGCGCCTGCGGGGCGATATCTTCGAGAATCTGGCTCATCAGCTTGAAGCTCTGCGCTTCGATGCCTTTGGTGGTACTGACCAGCAGCTTGCCTTCGAGCTGCCCGGCCATCGGCTGCAAAGCCTGGCGCAGGGCGCTGGAAGGCAGGGCGACGAACACCAGCTCACAAGCCTGCAGGGTCGCACCCAGGTCGCTGAGCGGCTCGACCCCGGCATGTACTTTCACCCCTTGCAGATAACGCGGGTTTTCGCCCGTGGTGCGAATCGCCTCGGCCTGTTCCGGGTCGCGCATCCACAGCATCACGCGCTGACCGTTTTCCGCCAACAGGTTGGCAATCGCCGTACCGAAGCTACCGCCGCCCAGCACGGCTATGGGTTGCTGCTCAGTCATAAGGATTCCGTAGTGAGCCATGCGTCATGGCGGTCGATCGTCATTATACGGAGCAAGGGCGAAGCGGCCAGCTTTTAGCGGAACTGCCGCAAGCTGCGGAAAAACTGCGGTGCAGCAACACTGGCAAACCCCCGTGGCTCGGTTAACATGCAGCACTTTTAACAATCACAAGGCTGTTCGTGATTACCAACACCCGCATTTCTCTTGCGCTGATCGCCTTGACCGCGCTGCCCAGTCTTCGCGCAGCGGCGGACGATCTGTTCGGTGTGGAACAACCACTGCCGGAAGTGCTCACCGCCACACGTCTCAAACAGGCGCCGGCCGCCGTGCCCGGCAGCATGAGCGTACTGGACAGCGCACTTATCCACGCCAGCGGTGCCCGCGACCTCGTCGAACTGTTGCGCCTGGTGCCGGGCATGATGATTGGCTACCGCAACGGCAACCAGGCAACCGCCAACTACCACGGCAGCAATGTCACCCAGGCGCGACGCCTGCAAGTCCTGGTCGACGGACGCTCGGTGTATCACCCGGGACTGGCCACCGTCGACTGGACAGACATCCCCGTAGCCATAGAAGACATCGAACGCATCGAAGTGTTTCGTGGACCGAATACCGTGAGCTATGGCGCCAATGCCCTGATGGGGGTGATCAATATCATCACCCGTGCGCCGCTCAACAGTCAGGGCAGCCGCCTGAAAACCACACAGGGCCAAAATGGCATCCAGGACTGGTACGCCAGCCATGGTGTGGCCTGGACCGACGGAGCATTGCGTCTGTCGCTGTCCGGCCAGCAAGACGAGGGTTTCGATCACGACGAGTTCGGCAGCGACTACCGCGACAGCCGCCGGCTCAACCGCCTGAACCTGTCCGTCAGCCAGCAGATCGATAGCCGGAACAGCCTGGACTGGCAGTTGGCGATCAAGGAAGGCAGCAATCAGAACCGCTATGAATACCAGCCGCTGTTCGGCAACTACGCGGCGGGCGACGACAACAGCGATATCGAGGCCCGCGACTATGCCGCGGCGCTGCGCTGGAATATCGACTTCAACAATCGACATAGCCTGCTGGTGTCGACCTCCGCGCAACACTGGGAGCGCCTGAGCAATTGGCGCGCCTGCGACGCGGCCATTGTGGTCAGCCCTCAGCTGGGCCAACTGTGGCGCCTGAACCCGGCCTTCACCGAGCGTTTCGCGCGCTCACCCGACGCCGCGACAATCGCCACCGGCACGCCCCAAGAACAGGCGCTGGCCACCCAGGTGGCCGCTCAGCTTGCCAGCGGCGGGCTCGACCAGGTGTGCGGCGAGGTCAATCAGGACCTGCGCGAAAGCCGCTATGAGATGGAACTGCAGGACACCCTGAGCCTGACCGATGACCTGCGCCTGCTCAGCGGCGCCAGCTATCGCCATGACATCACCGACTCGGCGACCTACTTCTCCGGGCGACTGCGCAACGACATCTGGCGCCTGTTCGGCCATCTGGAATGGCAAGCCAGCGCTCACTGGCTGCTGCAGGCCGGGGCGATGTACGAAAACGATCAGCGCGGCGCCGAATCGTTTACCCCGCGCCTGGCGGCCAACTACCTGTTCGCACCGAACCATGGACTGCGCGTCGTTTATTCGGAGGCGGTGCGCTCGCCGGACATGCTCGAAAACGACGCCAACTGGAACTACCAGGTTCGTCACCTCGACCCGAACCCGTTCGGCCTGCGCAACGCCCCCTACTTCATCACCACCCCCGGCCCCGGCAACCTGAAACAGGAACGCATGCGCTCTTGGGAGCTGGGTTACAACGGCCAGTTCGACGGCAGCAAGCTGAACCTGGACATCAAACTGTTCGACGAGCGCATTGACGACATGATCAGCGAACCGCTGAGCAACGGCCCTGACCTGCCGAGCAACGATAACTGGATGAGGTTCCAGGGCGCGGAAACCCAGGTCGACTGGCACTTGAGCCAGGCCGATCGCCTGCGCCTGAGCTATGCCTATGTCGACTTCGTCGCCAGTAGCCGCCTCGACCAGCGTCTAACTGCGCGCCATAGCGGCTCGACCGGCTGGCTGCGCGACTGGGGCCAGGGTTGGTCCAGCGGGCTGTTCTACTACGCCGCCGATCAACTCAACGGCTATCGCTTCGAACGCATGGACCTGCGGATCGCCAAACGCTTCCCGCTGGCCGGCTCGGTGCTGGAGTTGGCGAGCGTTGTGCAGCATCGCCTGGACGACGAACCCCTGACGTGGCGAGAGAACAATCAGGCGGATAACAGCCTGTTGTATTTCACCGTGGAGCTGGAGTTCTAGGATGCGCTGCCCACTCTCCGCGAGCAGACGCTGGCCAGGCAGGGTAATCGGGCTTTGGCTGCTGTGCGCGGTATCGATCCTGCAGCCAGCGTTGGCCGCCGAAGTGATCCTGAGCAGCGCCGAAGACAACCCGTCGATACGCGCGTTCGCATCCGACCTGGCGCGGCGCCGGCCGCAGGATCAAGTGAGCTTCCGAGCGCTGGCGCAAATGCCCGCCGCCGAAACCATCCCGGCGAGCACGCGGTTGATCATCTACGGCGAGCAAGCTCTCGATTGGCGCACACGCAGCGACAAGGGGCCTCCGACCCTGGTCCTGCGGATTGCCAAGGTGCAGGCGCAGCAGCGCTTCGGCAAGCGCCGACACCCGGGTTTGAGCCTGCTATGGAGCGATCCCTCGCCAGCCCGTCAGCTACGCCTGGTACGCTTGCTGATGCCTCAAGCCAAACGCATCGGCGTGCTGCATGACGAACACAGCGCCTTTCTGATCGAGGAGCTTCAGCGCATCGCCCCGGACCTCGGCCTGCAAATCATCGCCCGGGAGTGGCCGGACAGGCTCGACAACCGTCCACTGCTGGATCTGTTGCAACACAGCGACCTGCTCCTGGGGCTGAACGACGATGATCTGTTCAACTCGCACACGGCGAAAAATCTGCTGTTGACCAGTTACAGCCGGCAACGTGCGATGATCGGCCCCAGCTCCAGTTTCGTGCGCGCCGGCAGCCTGGCCAGCGTTTACAGCGATCAGCCCGACTGGCTGGCGAGCCTGGATATCTGGCTCGATCGCCCGCCCGCGAGCTGGCCACGCAGTGCCTATGCGACGTATTTCAAAGTAATCGGCAACCGCCAGGTGGCGCGAGCTCTGGGGATCGAGCTGGCCGACGATGCGACCCTGGCGCAACAAGTCGCCGAAGGAGATATCCCATGAAACTCTGGCATGGCTGGGATATCCACGCCCGAACGCAATTGATCAGTGTCGGGCCGGCATTGCTGCTCACACTGCTGCTGACCGGATTCTTTACCTTCGCTCGCCTGCATGATCTGCGCGAGGAGCTCGACCACACCGGTCAGCTGATCGCCAGTCAGTTGGCGCCTGCCACCGAATACGGGGTGATCTCCGGCAATCTGGACGTGCTCAAGGTGCTCTTGAGCGCCACCCTGAAAACCCCGGATGTGCGTTTCATCGAGGTGCGCGACCGCGACGACAATATCCTCGTATACCTGGAGCAACCTGCCAATCAGGGTGAAAACAGCCCGCAGGTCGAAGTGTTCCATGCCCCCATCACCCTGCAGCAGGTCGAACTGGACCAGGACTTCCTGCAAAACAGCAGTCTCTCGTCACCCGCCCCCCGTGGCTACCTGGGGCGCGTCGTAGTCGGCATGTCGAATGACGCCTTCAATACCCGCCAGCAGGAGATTCTTCTGAAGGCGGCGATCCTCGCCCTGTTCGCCCTGTTCCTCACCTTTATCCTCGCCAGGCGCCTGGCCCGTCGCCTGTCACAACCGCTCAGCGCCATGGGCGAAGCGGTCGCGGCGATCCAGGCCGGCAACTACCGCACGGCCCTGCCCGAATCCGGCGACAACGAACTCGGTTCGCTCGCCCGGCACATCAACAGCTTGGCCAGCGGTCTGGACCGGGCCAGCCACGAACAGCAGCAGGCGATGGCACTGCTGATCAAGGCGCGGGAAGAATCGGAGCAAGCCAACCGTGCCAAGTCCGATTTTCTCGCCATGATGAGTCATGAGCTGCGCACCCCGATGAATGGCGTGCTCGGCATGCTGCAATTGCTTGAAACCACCGAACTGACCCGCGAACAGGATGAATATGCCGCCCTCGCGACCGAATCAACCGAACATTTGTTGAAGGTAATCAACGACATACTCGACTTCTCGCGCATTGAACGTGGCGCCCTGGAGCTTGAATCCCTATCGTTCAATCTGCTTGAACTGCTGCACAGCTCGATCCAGGTATTCCAGTTCAGCGCCCAACAGCGCGGCCTGGAATTGAACCTGCAGGCGCAAAGTGGCCTCGAACACCTGGAAGTTCAGGGCGACCCGACGCGTATCCGGCAAATTCTGGTCAACCTGATCGGCAATGCATTGAAGTTCACGGAGACAGGCAGTATCCGCGTGGAAACCCATTGGCAGCCTCTGGATAATCAGGTTCTGTGGTTCAGCTGTGCCGTGCATGACAGTGGCATCGGCATTTCGCCCGAGCGCCTGGAACATATGTTCGACGCCTTTCAGCAGGCCGACACTTCTATTTCCAGACGTTATGGCGGAACCGGGCTCGGCCTGCCGATCGCGCGCACCCTTGCCGAACGCATGGGAGGTACTTTGAGTGCGCAAAGTCGTGAGGGCCAGGGATCGACCTTTACTCTGGAAATTCCCTTGCCGTTTTCCCAAGGCTCAATGGAACTGTTGCATGGCAACCAGGTGGACGAAGCCCAAGGTCAAGGCCAGACGGTCTTGCTGGTCGAGGACAATCCGGTCAACCAGACGGTGATCGAAGCGATGCTGCGCAGTCTCGGCTATCAGATCAGCCTGGTCAGCGACGGCGCCCAGGCGGTTTACTGTGCCGAGCGCCAGTCATTTGCCGCAGTGCTGATGGATTGCCGCCTGCCGATCATGGATGGCTACGAAGCGACCCGGCAGATACGCCGGTTCAAATCCAGCGCCGAGCTGCCGATTATCGCCCTGACCGCCAATGCCCTGCAGGGCGACCGCGAGCTGTGTCTGGCCGCCGGCATGGACGACTACCTGGCCAAGCCGTTCAAACGTATCGATTTGCAGCGTGTGCTGCAGCGCTGGCTACCACCCCGACCTTCGGCGACTAGCGAGCATGACTGATCTGCTGCAAGCTGCTGACACCAGCTTGGCAATGGGCTCCGCGGATAACCTGTGCGATCGGCCAGGCCGGTGGATGTGACAATGGGCGGCACCCCGGTGTACAACTGTGTCCGGTACGCTGTGACTTTCATTACAACGCAACAGTCTATGACTAGGCTGCTGGCAGGCACCACGATGCGCTGCCGGCCAGGACGATTAACCCAGCCACGGCGGGTGGGGATTATTGAGGAGCTCGCATGACCAAACAAAACGCCTTCACCCAGGAAGACCTGTTGCGCTGCAGCCGCGGCGAACTGTTCGGTCCAGGGAATGCGCAACTGCCCGCACCGAACATGCTGATGATCGATCGGATCACCCATATCAGCGACACCGGCGGCAAGTACGGCAAAGGCGAAATCGTCGCTGAGCTCGATATCAACCCGGACCTGTGGTTCTTCGGTTGCCACTTCGAAGGCGACCCGGTTATGCCCGGCTGCCTGGGCCTCGATGCCATGTGGCAGCTGGTGGGCTTTTTCCTCGGCTGGCAGGGCAACCCCGGCCGTGGACGTGCACTTGGCTCGGGCGAAGTGAAGTTCTTCGGCCAGGTCCTGCCGACCGCCAAGAAGGTCACCTATAACATTCAGATCAAACGCACCATCACCCGCTCGCTGATCCTGGCCATCGCCGATGGCACCGTGAGCGTTGACGGTCGCGAGATCTACAGTGCCGAAGGCTTGCGCGTCGGCCTGTTCACTTCCACCGATAGCTTCTAAAGGATTCTCCGCATGCGCCGTGTCGTGATTACCGGCCTGGGTATCGTTTCTTGCCTGGGCAATGACAAAGAAACCGTCTCCGCGAGCCTTCGCGCTGGCCGTCCCGGTATCCGTTTCAACCCGGAATATGCCGAAATGGGCCTGCGTAGCCAAGTTTCCGGCTCCGTCGATCTCAATCTGGAAGAGCTGATCGATCGCAAGGTCTATCGCTTTATGGGCGATGCCGCCGCATTCGCTTATCTGTCCATGGAACAGGCGATCAAGGACGCCGGCCTCAGCGCCGAACAGGTTTCCAATCCGCGGGTCGGCCTGATCGCCGGTTCCGGCGGTGCTTCCACCTTCAACCAGATGGAAGCCATGGACATCCTGCGCGAGAAAGGTGTCAAACGCGTCGGTCCCTATCGCGTACCCCGCACCATGGGCAGCACCGTGTCGGCCTGCCTGGCCACGCCGTTCAAGATCAAGGGGGTCAACTACTCGATCTCCTCGGCTTGCGCCACCAGCGCCCACTGCATCGGCAGCGCCATGGAACAGATCCAGATGGGCAAGCAGGACATGGTATTCGCCGGCGGCGGCGAAGAAGAACACTGGAGCCAGAGCTTCCTGTTCGACGCCATGGGCGCCCTCTCCACCCAGTACAACGAAACCCCGGAAAAAGCTTCGCGCGCCTACGACGCCAAGCGTGACGGTTTCGTCATCGCCGGCGGCGGTGGCATGGTGGTGGTCGAAGAGCTGGAACACGCCCTCAAGCGTGGCGCCAAGATCTACGCCGAAGTAGTTGGCTACGGCGCGACGTCCGACGGCTACGACATGGTCGCACCGAGCGGCGAAGGCGCAGTACGCTGCATGCAGCAGGCCCTGGCCACCGTCGATACGCCGATCGACTACCTGAACACCCATGGCACCTCGACCCCGGTCGGCGACGTGGCGGAAGGCCGCGCGGTACGTGAAGTGTTCGGCGACAAGGCGCCGGCCATCAGCTCGACCAAGAGCCTTTCCGGTCACTCCCTGGGCGCCGCCGGCGTGCAGGAAGCGATCTACTGCATGCTGATGATGGAAGGCAATTTCATCGCCGGCTCGGTCAATATCGATGAAATCGACCCGGAAATGGCCGACCTGCCGATTCAACGGAGCACCGTTGAAAACGCCAAGCTCGATACCGTAATGAGCAACAGCTTCGGCTTCGGTGGCACCAACGCCACCCTGGTACTGAAGCGCTGGACCGCTCAGTAACGTCCTACGGGTAATACAAGAACGGCACCCCAGGGTGCCGTTTTTGCATTTCTGCACAGCGCCAGCTAACGCAGTATGCCAACGCAGGTAGTTTTTCAACGGCCTGTTAGCGCACCTGAAAACTCTGCTCAGCCAATTTGCGGTCGTTCTGAAACAGCATGAAACGCCATTCTCCGGGCACTATTTCATGCCGCTCGGTGAACTCGAATGCCATCACATCCTCGGTCGCCTCGGGCACCAGCTTCTGCACCACGACGAACTTGTCATGCCGTTGGCCATCGGGCGTCACCACGCCCGGGGTGAGGTAGAGCAGCGTCAGGGGCGAGTCGTCCGCGGTCTTCCCGGCGAGGCGATAGCGCATGCCGAACTTGGTGCCAAGTTTGGCCGGCACCCTGTCACCGCGTTCGATTCGCTGACTACGCTGGCTGAGCACCCGCTCGCCTTCCTGAAAACCCTGATAGTCGCTGACGAAGACGCCATATTCCACAGGCCCCTCGATATGCACATCAGCCTGAGCCAGAGCACTGATCGAGAGCAATGCGGCAACTGTGCTGAAACGAATGTATTGCATGTAGCGCTCCTCGGTTTGGATCGCGGCAGCCTATGACATGCGCATGACAGGGCGATGACAGCGCTACTGCGAGGGCTCTGGCCGTACTGTGCGCGGCAATATCGCCAGGAAGTTATCGCGTGCCACCTGGCGGGCAACCGCTTCCGGCAGCGCGTCGAGAAACGGCTCGAAGCCATGCATATATTCGCCCAGGCTGTCGAATTGGCCGACCACGTCCGAGCCGAGCATGAATCGCGTCGGATACTCAGTGACCAATTTCACCCAGGCAGGGTCGGGCCGGCCGTCGCGATCGAGGAGATAGGGCCTGAGCACCGTCCAGGAAAGATCGATGAATAGATTGGGATACTGCTCGAGCAGGCGCTCGAGGATCGGCAAGAGAAAATCCAGCTTGCGCTGATGGCGGTGGATTTCCATGCTGGTGCCGGCATGGGCCCAGATAAAACGCACATGCGGGTGGTTGCGCAGCGGCTCCTCCATCTCCGCCAGATACAGCGGATTGCGTTCGCGCTTGGAGGTGATGTTGGAGTGCAGCATCACCGGTAGGTCGTATTCGGCGGCCAGGTGATAAACCCGTGCCAGCGCTTCGTTGTTCGCGCGCGGCGCCTCGCCGTGAATGAGTGCCGTGAGGTCGTCATGCCGGGTGAATATTTCGCCGATTCCCTGCCATAGACCGGGATCGAGCTCGAGCATGCGGCGCACATGGGCGTCGGCATTTTTATCGTTCGGGTTGAACCCCGAGAGAAACGGATGCAGATGCCGACGCTGATCGGCCGGCACACGCTTGTAGGCCTCGGCGACCAGCACGTCGGTGGCGCTATACCAATAGGCATTGGCATCGTCCCCGGCATAGTAGCGCGGGCGCTTGGGCTCACTTTCATCCCAAGTCTTCGCCACCGGAATGCCGGTCAGCATGACATGTTCGATACCCGCCGCAGCCATCTGTTCGAGCAGCTGGTCCATGCCGGCACTCTCCTGGAAGAAATCGACGTAATGCACATGCGCGTCGCTGAAGCGGTAGTCGCGCGCCATCAGCCAGCCACTGAACAACGCCGCCGATATGGCCAGCCCCCAGTTCAATCCCTTCAACCCGACAACCTCATGAAGACATGGACCCAATAGACTCACTAGACTCACTAGACTCCGACCAAGTTCAGCAGCCGGCGCCACCGCGGCTCCTGGTCGCGGTTTCGTGCGAACATAAAACGCTTTCGCGAACAGGCTCGTCCAAGGAGAACCAGATGATCAATATCAGCAACGAAAAGGCCTTGTTGCAGCGCATCACCATAGGTCCGCACACGCTGCATAGCGACCTTTCCGTGGAGCTCGGCGGCGAAGGCGCGGCGCCACAGCCACATGATCTTTTCGATGCCTCGCTGGGGGCCTGCAAAGCGCTGACGCTGGCGCTCTACGCGAAGCAGAAGGGCCTGCCGCTGACCGGCGTGGATGTCGCGATCAAGCGCGACGACGGCGAGGAGCGCCAAGGGGTCTATCGCCTGGCAGTTGAATTGACCCTGCATGGCGACCTGGATGAAGGCCAACGCCAGCAACTGCTGCGCATCGCCGACAAGTGCCCTGTGCACAAGCTGATGACCAGCAGTGAAGTACAGATCAGTACCCACCTCAGCGGTAACCAGCAATGAGCGATTTCCTGCTGGTGCGGCCGCGCCAGGAAGACATAGCCGGCCAGCCGATCCTGCGCCCGTTGCCCTCGGCGCAATGCCGTAGCGTCGGCCCTTTCGTGTTCTTCGACCATATGCTGGAAAAGTCCTACCCGGCCGGCAGTGGCATGAACATCGACCAGCACCCGCACATCGGCCTCTCGACCCTCACCTACCTGTTCGCGGGACAGCTGCAGCACAAGGACAGTCTGGGCTCCGATCAGTTGGTCGGCCCCGGGGACGTCAGCTGGATGACCGCGGGAAAAGCCGTGGCACATGTCGAGCGCACGCCGCAGGCCTTGTTCGACAGCGGGTCGACGCTGCATGGCTTGCAGGTCTGGCTGGCGTTGCCGACGGTAGACGAACAGATCGAACCGAGCTACGCGCACTACCCCGCCGCCAGCCTGCCGCGCAGTTCCGCCATGGGCGTGGATATCCGCCTGATCGCCGGCAGCGGATTTTGTCTGCAATCGCCGGTAACGGTTCGTTCGCCAACGCTGTATGCCGAATTGCAGCTGGCCGCTGGCGCCACCTTGCAGATACCGATGGAGTACCGCGAGCGAGCGCTCTACCTGATCGAAGGCGAGGCCTCGCTGGACGAACAGGCGTTGCCGCTGAGGGGTTTGCTTGTCATCCCGGAAGGGCGGACGCCAACACTGAGCGCCTGCACCCAAAGCCATCTGGTCATGCTCGCCGGCGAGCCCATCGGACCGCGGCGGATCAACTGGAATTTCGTCGCCAGCGATCAGACGCTGATCGATCAGGCGCGCCGACGCTGGGCCGCGGGCGACTGGCCGAGCGTAGCGGGCGAAAGCGCGCGTATCGAGCTGCCAGCATTGCGACCTAGCAAGAAGGCCTGAGCGGCCTCCCCGCATGCTCACCCCTGCTTATGGGGTGGCGAATACCTCGGCGAACAAGTCGTTCATTGCCTTGAAGGCCCGTACCGACACCCGCGGATTGTATTGATTGCGCCCCGGATCGTTGGCTGCGGGGTTGGTGAACGAGTGCACGGCACCGCCATAACTGACCAGTTGCCAGTCGGTTTTCGCGGCCTTCATCTCGGCGACGAAGCCGTCGAGCTGCTCGTGCGAAACCGTTGGATCATCGGCGCCATGCAGCACCAGAATCGGGGCTTTGATGTTTTTCGCATCCGCCGGATTCGGCGTATCCAGGTTGCCATGGAAGGACACGAAGCCTTTCAGATCGGCGCCCGAGCGTGCCAGTTCGAGCACCGTGCCGCCACCGAAACAAAAGCCGATGGCGCCGAGCTTGCCGGTATCCAGGGCTACCGCGGCAGTTTGCGCCTTGAGCACCTCGACCGCCGCCTGCGCGCGTTTGCGCATCAGCGCGCGGTCGCCGCGAACCTTGCCCGCGGCGGCTTTGGCCTCGTCGGGGTTCGCCGGACGCACGGCCTTGCCATACATATCGGCCATGAATACCACGTATGTATCGCCGGCCAGGTGTACGGCTTTTTTCGCCGATTCCTCGGTAACGCCGAGCCAGTTGGGCACCATGAGTAAGCCCGGGCGCGGGGTTTTCACCGCATCGTCGTAGATCAACATGCCCTCGAAGGCTTCGCCGTCGATATCGTAGGGAACGGGTTGGACCACGACGGCGGCCTCGGCGACGCCGACCAAGCCGGCCAATGTCAGGGGGATAAGGGATTTTTTCATCGGCCTGTCCTGTTGATTGAATCGCCCTGCAACAGTAGTCCCGGATTTTGCCCGATGCATAAAAAAGGCTCTGTCCCGATAGCGTGTTGCAGCCGCTTTTGTAGGGTGGGTTAGCGGCGCTAGGGGCTGGTTATAGAGGGGTCCACGCAATTCGAGCGCCGCGTAACCCACCATTGCGGTTTGTCGGTAGACCGCAATGGTGGGTTACGGCGCGTTGAGAGTCGATGGGGCTTTCCTGATCCCGGCTCGCGCCTAACCCACCCTACGTATTACCGCGCTCCATGCGCCATGCCATATAGCTGTTCGGGACGACTCAACACATAACTGGTACATAGCCATAAAAAAGCCCGCTTTCGCGGGCTTAGTTTTTTACTGCAAATGTCAGGCGGAAAGCTCGACCAGCAACTTATTCAGGCGTTGCACATAGGCCGCCGGGTCTTTCAGGTTGTCGCCGGCTGCCAGGGCCGCCTGGTCGAAAAGGATGTGGCTGAGGTCGGCGAAACGGTCTTCGTCGGATTCGGCGTCGAGCTTCTCGATCAGCGGATGGGCCGGGTTGAATTCGAAGATCGGTTTCGAATCCGGCACTTTCTGCCCGCTGGCTTCGAGGATCTGCCGCATCTGCATGCCGAGATCCTGCTCACCGATCGCCAGAATTGCCGGCGAATCGGTCAGGCGGTGGGAAACCCTTACTTCAGCGACCTGCTCGCCCAATGCGCCCTTGAGACGCTCGACCAGGCCTTCTTTGGCCTTGGCCACTTCTTCCTGGGCCTTCTTGTCCTCTTCCGAATCCAGCTTGCCAAGGTCGAGATCGCCACGGGCGACATCGACGAAGTGCTTGCCGTCGAACTCGGTGAGGTAGCTCATCAGCCACTCGTCGATGCGGTCGGTGAGCAGCAGCACTTCGATGCCTTTCTTGCGGAAGACCTCCAGGTGCGGACTATTCTTCACCTGGGCATAGGATTCGCCCGTCAGGTAGTAAACCTTGTCCTGGCCTTCTTTCATGCGCCCGATGTAGTCGGCCAAGCCAACGCTTTGCTCGTCCCCATCGCCGTTGGTCGAGGCGAAACGCAGCAGGCCGGCGATTTTCTCCTTGTTGGCGAAGTCTTCCGCCGGACCTTCCTTGAGCACCTGGCCGAAGTTCTTCCAGAACGCCTTGTATTGTTCCGGCTCGTTCTTCGCCAATTTTTCCAGCATGTCCAATACGCGCTTGGTTAGCGCCGACTTCATCGAGTCGATCACCGGATCTTTCTGCAGGATCTCGCGGGAGACGTTCAGCGACAGGTCGTTGGAGTCGACCACACCTTTGATAAAGCGCAGGTACAACGGCAGGAACTCGTCAGCCTGGTCCATGATGAATACGCGCTGCACGTAGAGCTTCAGGCCCTTCGGCGCTTCGCGCTGATACAGATCGAAAGGCGCGCGGCCGGGCACGTACAACAGCGAGGTGTATTCCAGCTTGCCCTCGACCTTGTTATGGCTCCAGCTCAGCGGGTTTTCGAAGTCATGGCCGACGTGCTTGTAGAACTCCTGATATTCCTCATCCTTGATCTCGGTGCGCGGACGGGTCCACAGGGCACTGGCGCGGTTGACCGTTTCCCACTCCAGCTCGGCCGGCTTGTCTTTCTCTTCGCCATGGAACTCTTTCGGCAATTCGATCGGCAGCGCGATATGGTCGGAGTACTTCTTGATCACATTGCGCAGGCGCCAGCCGTCGGCGAACTCTTCTTCGCCGCTCTTGAGGTGCAGGACGATACGGGTGCCGCGCTCGGCTTTGTCGATGGTAGCGACTTCAAAATCGCCCTCGCCTTTCGACGACCAGTGCACGCCCTCGCTGGCGGGGCTGCCGGCGCGACGGCTGAAGACGTCGACCTTGTCGGCGACGATGAACGCCGAGTAGAAACCCACGCCGAACTGACCGATCAGGTGCGAGTCCTTCTTCTGGTCGCCGGTCAGGTGTTGCATGAAGTCGGCGGTGCCGGACTTGGCAATGGTGCCCAGGTGGGTGATGGCGTCCTCGCGGCTCATGCCGATGCCGTTGTCGTCGAGGGTGACGGTCTTGGCTTCTTTGTCGAAGCTGACGCGAATTCTCAGATCCGCACCGCCTTCCAACAGCTCGGGCTTGGCCAGCGCCTCGAAGCGCAGCTTGTCGCTGGCATCGGAAGCGTTGGAAATCAGCTCGCGCAGGAAGATTTCCTTGTTGGAATACAGCGAATGGATCATCAGGTGCAGCAGCTGCTTCACCTCGGTCTGGAAGCCCAGGGTTTCTTTTTGAGTTTCCACACTCATGTCATCTAACTCCACATTCACATTGTTGACTAAGCCGGAACACGGCGGATGCGATGTTAGATGGGGGCCACTCGAGGGATTTCAAGTCTCGGACCTCAGGGTTCCAGCAACTCGATCCGCTGCACCTCCTCGGGCAACAGGGTGAAACTGGCTTCGCCCGACCCGCTCATGCGCTGGCGCAATACGATGCGGCCGGCCTGATCGATGCCCTGAAAGCGTCCCTCGGCAGTGCTACCGCGCAACGTCGAGGCACGCATGGTGAGGTTTTGATAGCGACTGGGACTGCGCAGCAACCCCTCCATGCTGAAACGCACCCGACGGTCAACGGGACGAGTGCTGCGCTCGGCATTTTCGGCCTTCGGAGCTTCGGCGGCGGCTTGCGGCGTTGGCGGCGCGGGATTCGGGGTTGGCAGCGCCGCGAAACGATCGGCGTCGACCTGCCAGCCACGTACTTCATCCTTCTTCAGCAGAATCGGCAGTTGCTGACGCTCACCTGCAATCTGCGCCTGCACATCGAGTTCCAAGCGATTGGCCGGAAACACGGCAGGCGGCAGCGGATCAAGACGTACCGCGGGCGTGGCGAAGCGACGTTGCAAATAGTCCTTGACGACATAGCTCAGGGTATCCGTGGAGTCGATCTGACGATCGACCTTGCCATCGCGATAGCGCAAACCATCGGTAAACAGCTCGACTTTGCCGCTGAGGGTGGTTTTGTAACGCGGCGGCAGTACCAGATGAAGTTCGCCCGCCATCTTGTTCGGCGGTACTGGCTGCAGATCGAGATGCAGGGTATAGCCATGGCTGAACCGGCGCGCTTCCGGTAGATCCTGATCGGGCAGCAGCCAGCTCACTTCGACTTCCGGCAAGGTACCGCTGTCATCGGGCAAGACATCCAGACGCACAGGCCCTTCGGCTGGGCTCGGCAAGCGAATGCTCACTTCGCGACGAGCAAAGAAATCCTGACCTTCGCGCAAGCTCAGCAGCCCGTTGATCAATTCGCCTTGCTGCGGCGTAAACGCCTGGCCGTTCAACTCACCATGCAGCTCGATAGCCAATTCGGCAGGTGCCAGAACCTCCGGCTTGAGCCACTGCAGACTGACAATCGCTTGCAGACGCTGCATGTCCTGGTTCGCCATCAGCGTCAACCCGACGATCAGCGGCACGAAGCCGAGCCCCAGTAGCGCAATGGCGTGGCGCGCCCGCTGCCAATGGCACAGGGTGAACAGCACGGTCACTGGCGGCAGCAAACTGCCACAGCCCCAGAGCAGACTGGTGTCGAAAGCCCGCATCACCAACCAGACCAGAGCGACCAGAATCAATAGCAAACCGCCGAGAATCAGCAGCGCACTCATTCGGTATTCCTTATGTAAAACGTAAATAATGCAGCCATCTGCGGATTGCGCGCCATTGACAAGAGCGGGCAGTGGTCGTCAGCACGCTGCGATGACCTGCAACAGAGCCGGTGCAACGATAAAGGCCATGGCGCAGCGAATCTATCGAGAAGTCGATGATTCCGACAAACATCGACAGGAACCTCAGGCTTACACCACCCGCCGTGAGCCGCCAAATCGCCCCAAAATCAATCTGAACTTCTGCATCCCCAGGCGCCTCGAAATAGCTGTGCCCCTAGCCAGGAGAACTCCCCATGCCGAATAAACTCATCTATACCCTAATGCTGGCCGCCACCCTGGGGCTCGCCGCTTGCGACAATAACGACGACAAAGCGATGCAAGAGCGCAGCGAAACACCCACGCCTACCGACCAGAACACGATGAATAACGGCAGTACAGAACAGCAGAGACGCGAAGAGGCCGAAGCCGCACAGCGCCGTGCAGATGAGACTCGCGGGAATATGACTCCTCCGGCCACCACCACCCCTTCCACCACGCCACCTCCGCCTGGCGACTCCACCCAATAGCGGCGCGACTGCCTGCGGATTACCGCAGGCAACTCGACCCGCTATGGTCGGTGACACCTGGAACTTCGCCTCAGCCCCGAAACTCCAACCCGCGAACCATGAGCCAAGCGCTCGCATCTGTTCACCATGGAGACTCAACCGTGAAAAAGCCACTGACTTATGCCTTGCTGATCGCCTTGACCCTGGGGCTTGCCGCCTGTGAAAAAACCCCGGAAGAGAAGATGGATTCCGCCAAGGAGTCCGCATCCGAAGCCATGGAATCGATGGGAGAAGCGGCGGACGAAGCCGGAGAAGCGATCGAAGATTCGGCCGATGAAACCAAGGACGCCTTGAAAGGCCAGTAACACGCCTTTTTGAAAAACCATGTTCCATTAGCTGTTGCATTGATACTTGGGTAGCAGTGTCTGCCGGGTGCGCCAACCGCATTAAAAGTCGGCTCCGGCACTCGCGCACTCAGCGCCAATTTGCAAAGCACAATCAGGCCCGCCAATGCGGGCCTTATCGATTCAAACGCTGAGCACCGACCAGCGCAATGCCGGGCTCAGCATCAGTAACAGGCAACAAACCAGGCCGACCACCCAGGCCAGCGAACGCTGCCAGTGCAGATCCCGCCAATAGAACAGCAAATACAACACGCGCGACACGATAAATACGATCGCCAGCAGATCGATCCACCAACCGAACATGTCCGTGGTGTGCGCCATCAACACACCGGCCGCGAATAGCGGAAATATCTCGATGCTGTTGAGGTGTGCCGCATGGGCGCGGGCGCCTAGCCCGGTCAATTTCGCCTGCTGCGCACGCGGGTGATGATTGTCGTAGCCGCCGGCTTGATCATTCATGGCCTTGGCCAGCGGAATCTTGGCGATGTAAATCAGCAATGCGGCGATAAACACCGACCAGAACGGAATACTCATTCAGCTTTCTCCTTGCTTGGCTCGAGCGTTGGGGTCTGGGTGTAGACCATTACCTCCAGCACATCGGAATGGAACTCGCGGTGGTACAACACCAGCACCACTCCCCCGCTGACCACCATGAAAAACCACGGATTGATAAACCAGGCCAGGGTCGCCATGCCGAAATAATAGGCCCGCAGTCCCTGGTTGAACTGATTCGCAGCCATCGAGATGACCCGCGCGGTACGTTCGGCGAATGCCTTGCGCTCCTGCTCGGTCACGTTGCGCTCGCCAAGCGTCGGCGCCGAACCGACCAGCACCGCGGCAAAGTTGTATTGGCGCATGCACCAGCTGAACGTGAAGAAGGCATAGACGAACACCACCCCCAGCGCCAACAGCTTGACCTCTGACATGCCGCGACTGGCAGCCTGCACGAACGGCAGATCGGCAAGCAGGGAAACCGCGCGATCCGAGGCACCGAGGACAGTAAGGATGCCGGCCAGGATGATCAGCGTACTGGAGGCGAAAAACGATGCGTTGCGCTCCAGACTACCGATCACATTGGCATCGGCGATGCGGTTGTCGCGCAGCAGCATACGGCGCATCCAGTCTTCCCGATACAGATGCAGCACACTGGCCAGGCAAGGCGTGGTGCGTCCTTTGGCGAGCGCATAACGGGTGTAGCCAACCCAACAGATCACGAACCACACGACAGCCAACAGATGGGGCAAGTAGTAGTTATCAATGGGCATAGGGGCTCCTTGTCGATCAGCCGCGAGTATAGCGGGCCCAGGCTTTCAGTTGGCGCACAAAAGTGCTGTGTCCCCGATAGCGTGCTGCATGCACTAAAACACCCTAATGGCCTGGCGATTGGCGGAGGAAGTGAGATGTTCAAACCTCCAAAAAACAAAAAGCCACCCGAGGGTGGCTTTTTGCAACTCAGGAACGCTTAGGCGTTCTTGACTTCCCAACCGGTCAGCTCGGCCAGGGCCTTGCCGATATCAGCCAGGGAACGCACGGTTTTCACGCCGGCGTCCTGCAGGGCAGCGAACTTCTCGTCCGCAGTACCTTTACCACCGGAGATGATGGCACCGGCGTGGCCCATACGCTTGCCCGCCGGAGCGGTCACACCAGCGATGTAGGACACCACCGGCTTGGTCACGTTGGCCTTGATGAACGCAGCCGCTTCTTCTTCAGCCGAGCCGCCGATCTCGCCGATCATCACGATCGCCTCGGTCTTCGGGTCTTCCTGGAACAGCTTCAGGATGTCGATGAAGTTGGAACCCGGGATCGGGTCACCGCCGATGCCCACGCAAGTGGACTGGCCGAAGCCGGCGTCGGTGGTCTGCTTCACGGCTTCGTAAGTCAGGGTGCCGGAACGCGACACGATGCCTACTTTGCCTGGCAAGTGGATGTGACCCGGCATGATGCCGATCTTGCACTCGCCCGGGGTGATAACGCCTGGGCAGTTCGGGCCGATCAGGGTCACACCCAGTTCGTCGCACTTGACCTTGGCGTCGAGCATGTCGAGGGTCGGGATGCCTTCGGTGATGCAGACGATCAGCTTGATGCCGCCGAACGCCGCTTCAAGGATGGAGTCCTTGCAGAACGGAGCCGGTACGTAGATCACACTGGCGGTAGCGCCAGTGGCGGCTACAGCGTCTTTCACGGTGTTGAACACCGGCAGGTCCAGGTGCGTGGTGCCGCCTTTGCCCGGGGTTACGCCGCCGACCATCTGAGTGCCGTACTCGATCGCTTGCTGGGTGTGGAAGCTACCCTGCGAACCAGTGATGCCCTGGCAGATAACCTTGGTGTCTTTGTTGATCAGGACGCTCATTATTTGCCCTCCGCAGCTTTGACGACTTGCTGAGCAGCGTCGGTCAGGCTGGTAGCCGCGATGATGTTCAAGCCGCTGTCAGCCAGTACTTTGGCGCCCAGTTCGGCATTGTTGCCTTCCAGACGGACGACCACGGGGATCTTCACGCCGACTTCTTTGACCGCGCCGATGATGCCTTCGGCAATCATGTCGCAACGCACGATGCCGCCGAAGATGTTCACCAGAACAGCTTTGACGTTGTCGTCGGAGAGAATGATCTTGAACGCTTCGGTCACACGCTCTTTGGTCGCACCACCGCCTACGTCGAGGAAGTTGGCCGGCTGACCGCCGTGCAGGTTGACGATGTCCATGGTACCCATGGCCAGGCCAGCGCCGTTGACCATGCAACCGATGTTGCCTTCCAGAGCTACGTAGTTCAGTTCGAACTTGGCAGCGTGCGCTTCGCGCGGATCGTCCTGGGACGGATCGTGGAAGGTCTTCAGCTTCGGCTGGCGGTACATGGCGTTGGCGTCGATGTTGATCTTGGCATCGAGGCAATGCAGATCGCCGTCGGCCTTGATCACCAGCGGGTTCACTTCCAGCAGGGCCAGGTCATGGTCCTGGAACAGCTTGGCCAGACCAACGAAGATCTTCGCGAACTGAGCGACCTGCTTGCCTTCCAGACCCAGCTGGAAAGCCAGCTCACGGCCCTGGAACGGCTGTGCGCCGACCAGCGGATCGATGGTCGCCTTGAGGATTTTCTCAGGGGTATCGTGCGCCACTTTCTCGATGTCCACGCCGCCTTCGGTGGAGGCCATGAACACGATGCGACGGCTGGAACGGTCGACTACCGCGCCCAGGTACAGCTCTTTGGCGATGTCGGTGCAGGATTCAACCAGGATCTTGGTGACCGGCTGACCGTTGGCATCAGTCTGGTAAGTCACCAGACGCTTGCCCAGCCAGTTGGCGGCGAAGGCTTTGGCGTCTTCTTTGTTCTTGACCAGCTTCACGCCACCGGCCTTACCGCGGCCACCAGCGTGGACCTGAGCCTTGACGACCCATTCGGTGCCACCGATTTTTTCGCAAGCTGCTGCGGCTTCTTCCGGGCTGTCTACGGCAAAACCCTTGGATACGGGCAGGCCGTATTCAGCGAACAGCTGCTTACCCTGATACTCGTGGAGATTCATGCTTATCTACCGTCTTCGTTTAGGTATTGCGCATACGGTGCTGCACTTATGGTGCCGCACCACCTGTGATTGCTTCTCGAGCAATCCGGCTGACCTTCCGCACGCAACCGGAGTCGTGCGCGGGCAATCGGCCTTGGTTCTTCTTCGTGCCTAACCCTAGCAGCCAGTCGGAGCTGACAGCGTCCCAGGACGGTCAATTCCGACGGGCGACTAGGCCGTCGTTAAACGACGGCCACTGAACGCTTGTCGCGCTTCTTGTTGATTAACGCTTCTTGCGGTTGGCGATGTGAATGGCGTGGCCGTTCACTGCCAAAGCGGCTTCGTGCAGGGCTTCGGACAGAGTCGGATGGGAGAACACCATCATCCCCAGGTCTTCCGCGCTGGTACCGAATTCCATACCGATCGCGCCCTGCTGCACCAGTTCGGCAGCGCTTGGGCCAATCACGTGAACACCCAGGACACGGTCGCTATTGGCATCGGCGATAACCTTGACCATACCGCCGGTGTCGTTGGCGGCCATGGCGCGGCCGCTGGCAGCGAACGGGAAGGTGCCGACGTTGATCGCCACGCCTTCGGCCTTCAGCTGCTGCTCGGTCTTACCGACCCATGCGATTTCCGGGTGGGTATAGATCACCGAAGGAATCAGGTCGTAGTTCATCTGGGCTTTGTGGCCGGCGATGCGCTCGGCGACCATGACGCCCTCTTCCGAGGCCTTGTGTGCCAGCATCGCGCCGCGTACCACGTCGCCGATGGCGTAGACGCCCGGCACGCTGGTGGCGCACTGGTCATCGACGAAGATGAAACCGCGCTCATCCAGGTCCACGCCGCTGTCGGCAGCCAACAGGTCGGTGGTCACCG
This sequence comes from uncultured Pseudomonas sp., assembly GCF_946885955.1. The sequence goes on along the minus strand of NZ_CAMPHI010000005.1, from coordinate 96,496 downwards.
GACGACGGCCCACGGCCACGATCAGTTTGTCGAAAGTCAGTTGCTGCTCGCCGTCGGCATCGGTGAAGTTGACGGTGACTTGCTTCTTCTTCACTTCGGAGCCGGTTACCCGGGCGCCCAGACGGATCTTCAAGCCTTGCTTGGTCAGGGTCTTCAGGGCTTCCTTGGCGATCTGCTCGTCGGCGGCCGGGAGGAACTTGTCCAGCGCTTCGATCACAGTCACTTCGGCGCCCAGGCGCGACCATACCGAACCCAATTCCAGACCGATGACGCCAGCGCCGATCACACCGAGCTTCTTCGGCACGCTCTGGAATTCCAGGGCGCCGGTGGAGTCGACGATCACGTCCTGATCGACCGGAGCTGGCGGAATGTCCACCGGTTTGGAGCCCGAAGCGAGGATCACGTGTTCGGCCTCGACCACCTGGGTGCTGCCGTCCTGCGCGGTGACTTCAACCTGCTTGCCCGCCAGCAGCTTGCCGTGGCCTTCCAGCAGGGTCACGCCATTGGCCTTGAACAGGGTGCTGACGCCGCCGGTGAGGTTCTTCACGATGTTGCTTTTGCGCGCGACCATGGCCGGCACGTCGATACTTACGCCTTTGGCTTCGATGCCGTGAACGGCGAACCCTTCTTTGGCTTCATGGTATTTCCAGGAGCTATCCAGCAGCGCCTTGGAAGGAATGCAACCGACGTTCAGGCAGGTGCCGCCGAGGGCGATCTTGCCGTCCTTGTCCTGGTACCGTTCGATGCAGGCGGTCTTGAGGCCGAGCTGCGCCGCTTTGATGGCCGCTACATAGCCGCCAGGGCCGGCACCGATGACTACCACGTCGAATTTCTGGGTCATAAACTTCTCCTAAAAGCCGTAAGCGTCAAGCAGCAAGCCGCAAGTCAAAGCTGAACAACGTGCAGCTTGGAACTCGCAGCTCGCCGCTGATTTTAGATATCCAGCAGCAGACGAGCCGGATCTTCAAGCAAGTTCTTGATGGTCACCAGGAAGGTCACGGCTTCCTTACCATCGATCAGGCGGTGATCGTAGGACAGCGCCAGGTACATCATCGGACGAATAACCACCTGACCGTTGATGGCCATCGGGCGTTGCAGAATATTGTGCATACCCAGAATAGCGGCCTGAGGCGGGTTGACGATCGGCGTCGACATCATCGAACCGAAAGTACCACCGTTGGTGATGGTGAAGGTGCCACCGGTCATGTCTTCGATCGCCAGCTTGCCGTCTTTGGCCTTCTTGCCGAAGGTAGCGATGCCGTTTTCGATTTCAGCCAGGCTCATCAGTTCGGCATTGCGCAGCACCGGCACTACCAGGCCCCGGTCGCTGGACACGGCGACACCGATGTCGGAGTAGCCGTGGTAGACGATGTCGGAGCCATCGATCGAGGCGTTGACCGCGGGGAAGCGCTTCAGCGCTTCGGTGGCGGCCTTGACGAAGAACGACATGAAGCCCAGGCGTACGCCGTTGTGGGTCTTCTCGAACAGATCCTTGTATTTCGAACGCAGGGCCATGACTTCGGTCATGTCGACTTCGTTGAAGGTAGTCAGCATCGCCATGTTCGACTGAGCTTCAACCAGACGCTCTGCCACCTTGGCGCGCAGGCGGGTCATCGGCACGCGCTTCTCGACGCGATCGCCGGCAGCGAACATCGGAGCGGCAGCAGCTGGAGCAGCAGGCTTGGCAGCGGGCGCAGGAGCCGGTGCGTTTTTCTTCGCTTCGACGGCAGCGACCACATCTTCCTTGGTCACGCGACCGCCTTTACCGCTACCGACGATGCTGCCGGGGTCGATGCCATTTTCTTCGGCGATCTTGCGCGCAGCCGGCGACAGGATCTGATCGTCCGCGGCAACTGCCGGGGCAGCAGCTGCGGCCGGCGCGGCGGCTTGAGCGGCAGCGGCCGGGGCAGGCGCAGCAGCGCCACCCTCACCCAGGGTGCCAAGCAATTCGTTGCTGAGCACGGTGTCGCCTTCATTCTTGATGATTTGTGCCAGTACGCCGTCGGCCTCGGCCAGAACTTCGATCACTACTTTGTCGGTTTCGATGTCGACGATCAGCTCGTCGCGCTTGACCGCATCACCCGGCTTCTTGTGCCAAGTGGCCACGGTGCCGTCGGCAACCGATTCCGGGAAAGTAGGGGCTTTGATCTCGATAGCCATTATCAGTGGTTCCTTAAAATTCGGTTTCTTCTACAAGGCGGTCCTTATGGACCGCCTACTACGCGAAGGCGTTAAACAGTAAAGGCGTCTTGCAGGAGTTTTTCCTGCTGCTCGGCGTGCATCGAGGCATAACCGCAAGCTGGTGCGGCAGACGCATCACGACCGGCGTATTCGAGGAACAGCGTTTTCTTGTGCGCTGTCGCCACGCGACGCATGTGATGCTGGCTGCAATACCAGGCCCCCTGGTTCATCGGCTCTTCCTGACACCAGACGATGTGCTTGAGGTTCTTGTACGGTGCCAGGGCTTCGGTCAGATCGTCTTCCGGGAACGGATAGAGCTGCTCGATACGCACGATGGCGATATCGTCGCGGCCTTCGCTGCGGCGCTTTTCCAGCAAGTCGTAGTAGACCTTGCCGCTGCACAGAATCATCCGCGTCACCTTTTTCGGGTCGATCGCATCGATTTCCGGGATCACCGTCTGGAAGGAGCCTTCGGCCAGATCTTCCAGCGTCGAGATCGCCAATTTGTGGCGCAACAGCGACTTCGGCGTCAATACGACCAATGGCTTGCGCAGCGGGCGGATCACCTGACGACGCAGCAGATGGTAGATCTGTGCCGGGGTGGTCGGTACGCAGACCTGCATGTTGTGCTCGGCACACAGTTGCAGATAGCGTTCCAGACGCGCCGAGCTGTGCTCAGGCCCCTGCCCTTCATAACCGTGCGGCAGCAACATGGTCAGGCCGCAGAGGCGACCCCACTTGTGCTCGCCGCTGGAGATGAACTGGTCGAACACCACCTGGGCGCCGTTGGCGAAGTCGCCGAACTGGGCTTCCCAGATCACCAGCGACTGCGGCTGAGTGGTGGCATAGCCGTATTCGAAGGCCAATACCGCTTCTTCGGAGAGGAAGGAGTCGTACAGATCGAAACGCGGTTGACCCTGGTAGAGGTTCTGCAACGGCAGGTGGGTACCGGCGTCCTTCTGGTTGTGCAGCACCGCGTGACGGTGCGAGAAGGTGCCGCGGCCGATGTCCTGACCGGTCATGCGGATCGGATGGCCTTCGAACAACAGCGTGGCGTAGGCCATGGTCTCGGCATAGCCCCAGTTGATCGGCAGCGCGCCGGCGCCCATCTTCTGGCGGTCTTCGAGAATCTTCGCGACCTGACGCTGAACGACGAAGCCTTCCGGAATTTCCAGCAGCTTGTTCGACAACTCCTGCAAGGTCTTCAGATCGAAACGGGTGTCGTGGCGTGCGGTCCAGGCGTGCCCCAGGTAGGGGCGCCAGTCGACGAACAGTTCCTTGTTCGGCTCCTTGACCAGGCTCTTGACCACGTGCTGACCGTTATCCAGCGCAGTGCGGTAGTCGTCGATCTTGGCCTGCACGTCATCCACCGAATGACTGACCGCGGTGGTCAACGCTTCGGCATACAGCTCGCGTGTAGTGCGCTGCTTGCCGATCTGCTGGTACATGATCGGCTGGGTGCCGCTCGGCTCGTCGGCCTCGTTGTGGCCACGACGACGGTAGCAGACCAGGTCGATCACCACGTCGCGCTTGTACTGCATGCGGTAGTCGACCGCCAGCTGGGTAACGAACAGCACCGCTTCCGGATCGTCGCCGTTGACGTGCAGGATCGGCGCCTGAATCATCTTCGCCACATCGGTGCAATATTCGGTGGAACGCGAGTCCAACGGATTGCTGATGGTGAAGCCGACCTGGTTGTTGATCACGATATGAATCGTGCCGCCGGTCTTGAAGCCGCGAGTCTGCGACATCTGGAAGGTTTCCATGACCACGCCCTGACCGGCAAAAGCCGCGTCACCGTGCAGGGAAACCGGCAGAACCTTTTCGCCACTGGTATCGCGACGGCGATCCTGACGCGCACGCACCGACCCTTCGACCACTGGCGAAACGATCTCAAGGTGCGAGGGGTTGAACGCCATGGCCAGGTGCACTTCACCACCCGGGGTCATCACGTTGGAGGAGAAACCCTGGTGGTACTTGACGTCGCCGGAGGACAGCCCGTCGGTCTTCTTGCCTTCGAACTCATCGAACAGATCGCGCGGGTTCTTGCCGAAGGTATTGACCAGTACGTTGAGGCGGCCACGGTGGGCCATGCCGATGACGATTTCCTTGGTGCCGTAGGATCCGGAACGCTGGATCACCTCGTCGAGCAGCGGAATCAGACTTTCGCCACCTTCCAGACCGAAACGCTTGGTGCCCGGGTACTTGGTACCCAGATACTTCTCCAGACCTTCGGCGGCAGTCAGTCGCTCGAGCAGGTGACTTTGTGCTTCAGGGGAGAATTGCGGACGGCCACGCACGCTTTCCAGACGCTGCTGGAACCAGCTGCGTTGCTCGGAATCGACGATATGGGTGAACTCGGCACCGATGGTGCGGCAATATGTCTGCTGCAATGCGCCGTGAATTTCGCGCAAAGTAGCTTCTTCCTTGCCAATGAACAGACCACCGGTACGGAAGGTAGTGTCCAGGTCGGCTTCGGTCAGACCATAGTGATTGATGGCCAGATCCGCCGGTGCGGGACGCTGCCAGAGACCCAGCGGATCGAGCTGAGCGGCCTGATGGCCACGCATGCGATAGGCCTGAATCAAACGCAGTACTTCGACCTGTTTCTTTTCGTGCTCACTGCTCACGCTGCCGGCGGACACCGGTTGAGCGCGACGCTGATTTTTGGCAAGCAGAACGAAATGATCGCGAATCGTCGAATGCGATACGTCTGTGGTGGCGCTGCCGTCTGCCGGTAGCTTCTGGAAGTATGTGCGCCACTCTTCTGGCACAGCGTTGGGATCGTGCAGGTAGAGCTCATAGAGCTCTTCCACATAGGCAGCGTTACCACCGGATAGGTGGGCACTGTCCCACATGCGCTGCATCACGCTTTCTTGCATGCTTGGTCACCCTCGGTAAGGGGACACCACCGGCGAAGAAACCGCATGGGTCGACAGAGTCATGGAGCAGCGACTCGGCCAAGCCACTTTGGCTCCCGCAGATAGTCCGGGCACCAGCCCGAATGCCCCTGCTGGTCGTCAAATTTTTCGAATTAAACCGCGGCTTTGTGAGCTGCGGTTCTTGCTAAAACAACGGCGCCAGAGTTGAGGCCAGCGCCGTAGCGGTTGGTATTACAGATCAAGCAAACAGTGCATCAGGTACCGCTTTGCAACAGCATATTGCGTACGTGGCCGATCGCCTTGGTCGGGTTGAGACCTTTCGGGCAAACGTTCACGCAGTTCATGATGCCGCGGCAACGGAACACGCTGAACGGATCGTCCAACGAGGCCAGACGCTCGGCAGTCTTGGTGTCGCGGCTGTCGGCCAGGAAACGATAGGCTTGCAGCAGCGCAGCAGGACCGAGGAACTTGTCCGGGTTCCACCAGAAGGACGGGCAACTGGTCGAGCAACAGGCGCACAGAATGCACTCGTAAAGACCGTCCAGTTTCGCGCGCTCTTCCGGAGTTTGCAGACGCTCGATGGCCGGAGCCGGCGTGTCGTTCTGCAAGAACGGCTGAACTTTTTCGTATTGCTTGTAGAAGATGCTCATATCGACTACCAAGTCACGAATAACCGGTAATCCTGGCAACGGCCGAATCACCAGCTTGCCGCCCTTCAGGCCGGCGGCCGAAATCGGCGTGATGCAGGCCAGACCGTTCTTGCCGTTGATGTTCATGCCGTCGGAACCGCACACGCCTTCGCGGCAGGAACGACGGTAGGAGAAACCTTCGGCTTGTTCCTTGATCAGTGCCAGCACGTCCAGGACCATGATGTCCTTGCCGCCGGTATCGACCTGGAAGTCCTGCATAAACGGCGCAGCATCCTGCTCCGGGTTGTAACGATAAACGCTGACATGCAAAAGATTGGCTTGCGACATATCAATCACCCTTAGTAAGTCCGAACCTTGGGTTCGAACGCAGGAACTGTCTTCGGCGAGAAATTGACGCCACGCTTGGTTACACGTTTTTCTCCCGGGAAGTACAGGGAGTGGCACAGCCAGTTCTCGTCATCGCGATCTTCGTAGTCTTCGCGGGCATGGGCGCCACGGGACTCTTTGCGCGTCTCGGCGGCAATCGCGGTCGCTTCGGCCACTTCAAGCAGGTTTTGCAGCTCCAGCGCCTCGATACGGGCAGTGTTGAACGCCTGGCTCTTGTCCGCGATCTTGACGGTGGCGATACGCTCGCGCAGGCCGGCCAGTTGCTCGATCCCCTTCTGCATGTACTCGCCGGTACGGAATACCCCGAAGTAGTTCTGCATGCAGGTTTGCAGCTCTTTACGCAGCGGCGCGACATCTTCACCCGTGGTGCGCTCGTTGACCCCGGCCAGACGCGCGAGCGACTGATCCAGATCGGTCCCGGAGGCATTGCGGTATTCGACGCCCTCTTTCAGCGCCTTCTCCAGATGCAGACCGGCAGCGCGACCGAACACCACCAGGTCGAGCAGCGAGTTGCCGCCCAAGCGGTTGGCGCCATGCACCGACACGCAGGCCACTTCGCCCACGGCGAAGAGACCTTCGATGATCTTGTCGTTGCCGCTGGCATCCTGAGTGATCGCCTGGCCATGAATGTTGGTGGCCACGCCACCCATCATGTAGTGGCAAGTCGGAACCACCGGAACCGGTGCAACTACCGGGTCGACATGGGCGAAGGTTTTCGACAGCTCACAGATGCCCGGCAGGCGGCTGTGCAGCACTTCCTCACCGAGGTGATCGAGCTTGAGCATCACGTGGTCGCCATCCGGACCACAGCCGTTGCCGGCGATGATTTCCTTGACCATGGAGCGCGCAACCACGTCGCGACCGGCGAGGTCTTTGGCGTTCGGCGCATAGCGCTCCATGAAACGCTCGCCATGCTTGTTGATCAGGTAGCCACCCTCACCGCGGCAGCCTTCGGTCACAAGGACGCCAGCGCCGGCGATACCGGTCGGGTGGAACTGCCACATTTCGATGTCCTGCACCGGCACACCGGCACGCAGGGCCATGCCCACACCGTCGCCGGTGTTGATCAGGGCGTTGGTGGTGGACGCATAGATACGGCCCGCACCGCCAGTGGCCAGTACAGTGGCCTTAGCGCGGATATAGACGGTTTCGCCGGTTTCGATGCAGATCGCGATCACACCGACGATGGCGCCGTCCTGGTTCTTCACCAGATCGACCGCATACCACTCGTTGAGGAACGAAGTACCGCTTTTCAGGTTGGCCTGGTACAGGGTGTGCAGCAGCGCGTGACCGGTACGGTCGGCTGCGGCGCAGGTACGGGCCGCCTGAGTCGGATTATCCGGCCCCTTGGACTGACCGCCGAACGGACGCTGATAGATGCGACCCTGTTCGGTACGGGAGAACGGCAGGCCCATGTGTTCGAGCTCGAACACGGCTTCCGGCCCCACGGAGCACATATATTCGATGGCGTCCTGGTCACCGATGTAGTCGGAGCCCTTGACGGTGTCGTACATGTGCCAGCGCCAATCGTCGTTCGGATCGGCCGATGCGATGGCGCAGGTGATGCCGCCCTGGGCGGAGACAGTGTGCGAGCGGGTCGGGAAGACCTTGGTGACTACAGCGGTCTTGTGGCCGCCCTGAGCCAGTTGCAGCGCGGCACGCATGCCGGCGCCGCCACCACCGATGATGATGGCGTCATAAGAAAGCGTACGAATAGTCATGGATCAGATACCCCAAAGAATCTGCACGCCCCAGGCGAAGAACGTGAACATGGCGATGCCACACGCAGCCTGGAACAGAAAACGCACTACGGTTGCGTACTTGCCCAGCGCCATCGGCGTCAGGTAGTCGGTGGAAATCGTCCACATGCCAACCCAGGCGTGAGCGCTGAGCGCAACCAGAGTCAGCAGACTGAAGATACGCATCGCATTATTGGAGAACAGACCATGCCACTCGGCGTACCCCATATTCGGGTGCAGCACCACATAGCCGAGCAAAAACACCACATAAGCCGCGAGAATGACAGCGGATACACGCTGCGCCATCCAGTCGTACAGACCGGAACGCGAAAGGTTCGTGACGTTGGTTACCATATCCATACCCCCACCAATACGATCAGGATCACCGAAATCACGATGACGATTTTGGAGCCCAGCTTGCCGCCTTCCAGCGTCTCGCCGATACCCGCGTCCATGATCAAGTGGCGTACACCGGCCACCAGGTGGTAGAGAAGAGCGGACAGCAATCCCCAAATCACGAACTTGGCCAGCGGACTGGTCAGACATTCTTTCACCTGCGCGAAGCCTTCCTCGGAAGCCAGCGACTTGTCGAGCCCGAATAGCAGCACGGCAATACCGACGAAAAGGATGACACCGGATATACGGTGAAGAATGGACGTGTAAGCGGTGATTGGGAGTTTGATAGTCCTAAGATCTAGGTTTACAGGTCGTTGGCTATTCACGGCTTTTATCACACTGAGAGCCCCTAACTATCAGGGCAAAGTTGTCGGGAAGTGCACTGGTCAGGTACCCATCACCCAAGAAGTGACGACCCCCAGAATTTCAGGCGAAAACCCCTGGCGGTCGGGCGCAGAGTATAGACAGTTAGGTTACTAATGACAATGCAGAGCCCCCTACCTAAAAGCGGATTGCGCACCTTATATAAATGACGTAAAGGGCGTCCTTTTTATGCGGATAACCACCCGCAAACCCTTCTACCGCCTGGGTTTTCGCAAATTGACTTTAGAATTTATCCCTCTATAGTGGTGCGGGCCCTGCGTGGGGGGCTGTCAGATGAGTCCAAGCATAATTAGGAGGCCACACATGGCTGACAAAAAAGCGCAGTTGATCATCGAGGGCAATGCCCCCGTCGAGCTGCCCGTTTTATCCGGCACCGTTGGTCCCGATGTAATTGACGTGCGGGGCTTAACCGCCACGGGCCGTTTCACCTTTGATCCTGGCTTTATGTCCACCGCCTCATGCGAGTCGAAGATCACCTATATCGATGGTGATCAGGGCATTTTGCTGCATCGCGGCTACCCCATCGAGCAGTTGGCCGATCAGTCCGACTACCTGGAAACCTGTTACCTGCTGCTCAACGGCGAGTTGCCGAACGCAGAGGAAAAGGCCAAGTTCGTCAGCACCATCAAGAACCACACCATGGTTCACGAGCAGTTGAAGACCTTCTTCAACGGTTTCCGCCGCGATGCCCATCCAATGGCCATCATGTGCGGCGTGGTCGGAGCCCTTTCCGCCTTCTACCACGACTCGCTGGACATCAATAACCCGCATCACCGCGAAGTATCGGCCATGCGCCTGATCGCGAAGATGCCGACCATCGCCGCCATGACCTACAAGTACTCCATGGGTCAGCCGATGATGTACCCGCGTAACGACCTGAACTACGCGGAAAACTTCCTGCACATGATGTTCAACACCCCGTGCGAGATCAAACCGATCAGCCCGGTACTGGCCAAGGCCATGGATAAGATCTTTATCCTGCACGCCGATCATGAGCAGAATGCCTCCACTTCCACCGTTCGTCTGGCCGGCTCGTCGGGCGCCAACCCGTTCGCCTGTATCGCCGCTGGTATCGCCGCACTCTGGGGCCCTGCCCACGGCGGCGCCAACGAAGCGGTGCTGAGCATGCTCGACGAAATCGGCGATGTCTCGAACATCGACACCTTCATCGCCAGGGCCAAGGACAAGAACGACCCGTTCAAGCTGATGGGCTTCGGTCACCGGGTCTACAAGAACCGCGATCCGCGCGCCACTGTGATGAAGCAGACCTGCGACGAAGTGCTGGCCGAACTGGGCATCACCAACGATCCGCAGCTGGAACTGGCCATGCGCCTGGAAGAGATCGCCCTGACCGACCCGTACTTCATCGAGCGCTCGCTGTACCCGAACGTCGACTTCTACTCGGGCATCATCCTCAAGGCCATCGGTATCCCGACCAGTATGTTCACCGTGATCTTCGCTCTGGCACGGACCGTCGGCTGGATCTCGCACTGGAAGGAAATGCTCTCCAGCCCGTACAAGATTGGCCGCCCGCGCCAGCTTTATACCGGCTATACGCAGCGCGACATCAAGAAGTAAGCGTCAAACTGCGTCATAGCAAAAAAGGCTGCCTTCGGGCAGCCTTTTTTGTATTCCCTCTCTAACCGATTGTTGAAACGCAGAACGTCCGACTAAGGCTGTTGCGCACGGTCGCGCAGCGCACTCAAGGTTTCGTAGGGCGCATCCACCACAAAGCTATTGGCCAACCAGGACGGCACACTACCGCCCGGCTCGGTGTGCACCTGATAGGTCACCTCGACCCGCCCTGGCTCTTTCGGGGTAAAGCGCCAGAAACCTTCGAGCTTGCTGACCCGAATGAAACCGTCCTGCTTCGGCACACGATCAGCGGCCCCGTGCAGCAGACGGACGACGCTGCCGTCGGCGGCCCGTTTGGTCGCCACACGCACCACCGAGTCGCGCGGGGCAACCGGCCAGGGCGCATCGAAGCGACTGTAGATCCAGGCGTAGGTCTGATCGTGGGCGATAAACTTCTGCTCGCGGCAACGGTAGATCCATTCACAGGAGGCGCGCACATCATCCTGCAGGCTCAGTACCGTCGATATGTCACTGTCGAGAGTGACTACGCCGCGGTAGGCCTCGTAGTCGGAACCAGCCACCTTATGCAGATACACCTGAATACCGTCCTGGTCCTTGACCAGACGCCAGGTCTCGCCATGAGCCCAGCCACCGGCGAGCAACAGCAACAGCCCGGGCAAAAGAATGCGCGGGGATAGATTCATCATTCGCTCTCCATTGCGATTATTCCCAGCAGACAGCCCTAGGGTCTGTTGCCGTTTCAACGCGGCTTGCGCTGAAACGGCAACAGACCCTAGCCCACACGCGAGGTGCTCTGCTCCAGCCAGCCAAGCAGGCGAAGCGCCTCCTCACGGCTGGTCCCACAGACCTCTGCGTCGGCGCGAAACGCCGAGCATACCGCCGGCCGCTCGGGCTTGCCGAACAGCCCACAGTAGTTATCCGCGGAAAGCTGCACACAACGTTCGCCGGCCGCTTTGCCCAGAGGCATACCGGGAATCGGCGAACTGATCGATGGCGCAATGCAGCAAGCGCCACAGCCAGCACGACAGTCCATGCGCTGAACACCTCAACAATTGACAATCAAAAGCAGCAGATCGCCGTTCAGCGACCTCATCGGGCGGCGATATTACCCGGCATCGACAGGGATTGGCAGCCTGAGGGAGGCGCCGGGCGGACGCTGCCGACTGCCGGCACCGCCCGTCGAACACAGGGTTTTGCAGAGCACGCTGCACAGCCCCTCGGAACCCCCCACAAGTAGCCCCAAACGTATCGATGCCTGAGCCGAAAACGCAGCCTGCCGGCGAGCGACTTCACATGGGGCTTTACCTCGCCCGAAGCGGGCTTGCATACTGCTGATCGCGCAACGGAGGGCCTATGGGACACTGGTTAGTCATCGATTTGGAAGCGACCACAGACGAAGGCGGCTGGCCTTTACAGGACATGGAAATCATCGAAATTGGCGCTAGCCTGGTGCGCGCCGACGGCCATGAGGTGGACCATTTCCAGCGTTTTGTAAAACCGCTGCGCAGGCCATTACTGACTAACTTCTGCCGACAACTCACCCATATCGACCAGACCAATGTCGATAGCGCAGCGCCGCTGGTACAGGTCTGGTCGCAATTCGAACGCTGGCTGCAGTCCCACCAACCGCGCCTGGTCGGCTGGGCCAGCTGGGGCGAGTACGACCGCAGGCAATTCGAGCAAGACTGGCAACAACATCAACTGAGCAGCTGCTTGAGCCAAATTCCCCACCTTAACCTCAAGCGCCGCTTTGCCGAAGCGCGTCACCTGCCGCGCTCGATCGGCCTGAATGCCGCGCTGCAACTGGCCGGCATGCACTTCAACGGCGAGCAGCACCGGGCCCTGACCGATGCACGCAACACCGCTCGCCTGCTACCTCTGGTACTTCCCATGTAAAGCGGATGACGCCTTCAAAAGCCTTCGGCATACTGGCGCCCGTTTTATGACTTGCCATCCATGACGGCCGCCTGACGGGCGGTCACTGCACGACGTCAAAAATGGCTCCCGGCAAACTTTCAGCCCTTTGAGGAATTACAGATGTTCAAGGTCAATGAATACTTCGACGGAACCGTCACCTCCATCGCCTTCGCCATGGCCGAAGGCCCTGCCACCGTTGGCGTGATGGCACCCGGCGAATACGAGTTCGGCACCAGCCAGCTGGAAGTGATGCACGTCGTTGCAGGTGCGCTGACCGTCAAATTACCGGGCAGCGACAGCTGGGAAACCTTTGCCAGCGGCAGCCAGTTCACCGTGCCGGGCAATAGCAAATTCCAGCTCAAGGTCGCCGTGGACACCGCCTACCTGTGCGAATACCGCTAAGCTAGCGCAACAACAGAACCGGCCAGCTCATGCCGAGCTGGCCGGTTTTTTTATTTAGCGGTGCGAAACAGCAAGCGGCGCGCAGGCTGCTCGATCAACCGCCAGGAATAGCCCCATGCAACGTTCCTCACACTTTTCCCTGGTAGTTTTGCCGATCATCTTGCTGCTGGTCGCAATGATCTCGATCCAGAGCGGTGCGTCATTGGCCAAGGGCTTGTTCCCGCTGGTAGGCGCGACGGGCACAACGGCTCTGCGGCTGGGTTTGGGAGCGCTGATCCTGAGCCTGCTGATGCGCCCCTGGCGGGCGCGCCTGAGCTTGGCCAGCTGTCGCTCGCTGGTGGCATACGGCCTCGCCCTGGGTGGCATGAACCTGCTGTTCTACCTCTCGCTGCAGACCATTCCTCTGGGCATCGCCGTCGCTCTCGAATTCACCGGCCCGCTAGGCCTCGCCCTGCTGTCCTCAAGACGCCTGCTGGATTTCGCCTGGATCGTCCTGGCAGCCTTCGGACTTTGGCTGCTACTGCCCAACGCTCAGGCCGATGTGCAGCTCGACCCCATGGGGATGGCACTGGCATTGGGCGCCGGCCTGTGCTGGGCGCTGTATATCGTCTTCGGTCAGAAAGCCGGTGCCGAACACGGCCGCCAGACCGTGGCACTGGGTACCATAGTCGCGGCCATGCTGGTTTTCCCTATCGGCCTGTGGCATGCGGGAAGCGGCATGTTCTCGGTGAATTTCCTGCCGATCGCTCTGGGCGTGGCAGTGCTCTCCTCGGCCCTGCCCTACAGCCTGGAAATGATCGCCCTGACCCGCTTGCCCGCACGGACGTTCAGCATCCTGATGAGCATGGAGCCGGCTATCGCCGCGCTTTCCGGCCTGCTGTTCCTGAACGAACGCCTGACCCTGAGCCAATGGCTGGCGATCAGCGCGATCATTCTCGCCTCGGCTGGCGCGGCAGCGACCATCAAGCCCAAGGGTAAACAGAAGGGAGTTGACGTTCCCGTTGCGCCAGCTTAGCTGTAGGGGACAGGCCTCGAACATCTGGAGAACTGCATGTGGCGAATCCTGGTAGTCGAAGACTCTCCCACCAACATGCTGCTGGCGGTCGAAATCCTGACATTCGCGGGCCACAGGGCCCTCGAGGCACCGACCGCATCTGAAGGCATCGCAATAGCCCGACGCGAGCATCCGGATGTCATCCTCATGGATATCCATTTACCCGACATGGACGGCACCGCGGCGACGCAAATCCTCAAGGCCGACCCGAACACCTGCGCCATTCCAGTCATTGCCCTTACCGCCTCGATCAGTGCGGGGGAAGGTAAAACCCTACGCGAGGCAGGGTTCGATGGATGCCTGGGCAAGCCAATCAGCTACAAGACATTTCTCGCCGAAATCGACGCAGTGGCGAGCCGGTTCCGTGACCGCTAGCCTGCCTGGCGTCAAAAAACACCCTGAGCCGATCACGGTTTGGCAAGTTGCGACTCGATCAGCTGCAGCAATACCTTGTAGCTGAACGGCTTGGTGATGAAATCGTCGAAATCGGCGGTTTCAATTTGCGATAGCTCACTAACCAAGGCATGTGCCGACATGCCGATCAGCTTGATCGAGCGCGTTTGCGGCGAGCCTTTGAGTTGCCGTGCGGTGGTCACGCCGTCCATTCCCGGCAGGTTGATATCCAGCAGGATAAGCGCCGGGGTGAACGTTTCGAGCAGGCGCATGCCTTCTTCGGCGCTGGCCACGGTGGTGCAGGCATAACCGCTACATAGCAACACGTCCTGGACCAACGTCTGGGTAGCGGTGTCGTCCTCGATAACGAGGATAGGGACTTTGTCCGCAGCCATAGGTTATGCCTCGACCTGGCTCTTATCGCGATTACGGGGCAGGTACAGGGTAAAACGGCTGCCGACAGCAACCTCGCTCTCCACCGCCACCCGCCCACCGTGCAGGGCAGCGAGACGGCTGACCAGGGCCAAACCGAGGCCGGTGCCTTCGACATGGGTCTTCCTCATCGGCGAAGCGGCCTGCTCGAACGGCTGAAAAATGCGCGCCAGGTCCTCGGCGCAGATACCGCAGCCCTCATCCGCCACACTCAACATCACTTCATCATTGTCAGCCAGGCCGGCGCTAAGGGTCACACGCTTACCGGATTCGGTGAATTTGAGGGCGTTACCGAGCAGATTGATCAGCATCTGTTTGACCCGCAGCGGGTCCCATTCCACTCGATCCAGTCGTTCGTCGAACTGGCAAACCAGGGTGACGCCACGGCGTTGCGCCTTTTCTTCCATCAGCCGCAGAACGCCATCGATCAGGGGCCGTACTTCGCTGTATTGCAACTCCAACTCCAACTTGCCGGCTTCGATTTTGGAAAGATCGAGCAAGTCATTGATGATCAGCAGCAAGTAGGAACCGCTGTTGTAGATTTCGCGGCAGTATTGCTTCTGCTTGTCGTTCAACGGGCCGAGCATTTCGTCCAGCAACACTTCGGAGAAACCGAGTACGGCATTCAGCGGCGTGCGCAGCTCATGGGACATGGCGGAAAGAAAATTGTCTTTGTACTGGTTACCGACTTCCAATTTGCGATTTTGCTCTTCGAGACGTGCCCGGCTGGTTTTCACTTCATCGTCCAGATGCTTGTGCGCCAGGTGGTGCTGTAAGCGCGCAACCAGCACCGGGAAATCGACCGGCTTCTCGATATAGTCGTTGGCGCCGGCGGCAAACGCCGACACCACATCCTCACCCTCGCTTCGCGCGGTCACCATCAACACCGGCAGGCTGATGGAGTCATGGCTCTGGCGTAGCACCGCCAACACTTCCAGACCGTCCATCTCCGGCATCATCATGTCCAGCAGCATGATGTCAGGGGCCTGCTGGGCCACCATCTGCAGCGCCTGCTTACCACTTGACGCCTCGCTGCAGCGATAGCCCAACCGGCTCAGGCGCCTGACCAACAACTGGCGGTTGATCGGGTTGTCGTCGACAACCAGAATTGTCGCCCCCTCACTCTGGGTCGTCATAGGCCTCCCCCAGGTGGTTGTGAATCTTGCTCAGCAAACGCGGAAAATCTATCGGTTTGGTCTCATAGTCGTCACACCCCGCGGCCAAGGCCTTTTGCTGATCCTCGAGCAAGGCGTGGGCGGTCAGGGCGATCACCGGGATATGCCGCAGCGGGCCGCCCTTGATGATTCGCGTGGCCTGGTAGCCGTCCATCTCCGGCAGGCTCAGGTCCATCAGTATCAGGTTGGGCCGCAAGCTCTCAAGCATGTCCAGAGCGTGCACGCCGTTGACTGCCCAGGCGGTTGTAAAGCCCTGGCGCTTAAGCCGACGCAACAACATGTCGGCATTCATCTCATTGTCTTCAACCACCAGTAGCAGTGCCACGGTCTAACCCCCCGAGCGTTTGCGAGCATCCCTCTGGTTATCCAGGATGGTCTCGATGTTATCGATCAACTCCTGTCGGCTGTAATCGCCTTTCTTGATGATCAGGCGGGTGTGCTGCAGCAGCAAGCTACGCTCCTTGTGCGAGAGGTCGTGGGCGGAGATCACGATGATCGGAATCTTGGCGAACTCGGGGCGCTTGCGCACTTCATCGATAAACTCGAAACCGTTCATTACCGGCATGATCAGGTCGAGCAGGATGATCATCGTGTCCTCCTCGCGTGCTAACGCATCCAGGCCTTCGCGCCCGTTCTCGGCCTTGATCAGCTGATAATCCATATCGGCCAGATAGGCATCCATCAGATTGCGCGTATGCAGGTCATCATCTATCAATAGCACCTTGTTGCTGGAGGCCCTGCGGTAGCTCTTCAGGGTATCCAGCAGTTTGCTCTTGCTGATCGGCTTCACCAGGTAATCGTCCGCGCCCAGCGCATAGCCCTTCTCCTTGTCGGCGACTATCGTATAAAGCACCACGGGAATGGACATGGTCCTGGCTTCGGACTTCAGCTTCTGCAGCACCTGCCAACCGTCCATTTCCGGCATCAGAATATCCAGCACCACCACATCGAAGTGCCCCTCCAACGCCCGTTTCAACCCCTCCTCGCCAGACTTCGCAGAACTTATCCGATAGCCGTGGCGAGACAGCTGATGGCGCAAGATGTTGTGCACCGCCTCATCGTCGTCGATCAGCAACAACTCCGTCTGCTCCCCGGGCTCGCTGCTGGCCGTCGAACCTACAGGTTTCAACACCGGGCTTTCGCTCTCGAGCAATATTCCCCCGGTGCTTTCCAGATGCGCGGGGAATCTCACGGTGAAAGTCGAGCCATTGCCCACCTCGCTGCGCACCGCTATGTCACCGCCCAGCATCTTCGCGTACGAGCGGCTGATCGCCAGGCCCAATCCAGTTCCGCCGTACTTGCGGGTGGTCGAGGCGTCAGCCTGGCTGAAGGGTTTGAACAACCCCTCCAGGCTCTCGGGACTGATGCCGATACCATTGTCATGCACGCTGAATTCGACCTGTTCGCCGGCGGCTTCGTGCAGGCGGCAGCAGGTCAGTTCCACCTGCCCCTGATAAGTGAACTTGACCGCGTTGCTGAGCAGGTTGAACAGGATCTGGCGGATCTTGGTCACATCGCCCTGGACGATCCCGAGTTCGCCCTCGACGTTGATGCGCAGCTGGTTTCCGCGCGACTCGGCCAACGGCATGATGGTGCCGAGCACATCCTGAATCAGCTCATCGGCATTGAATGCCTCGATGTTCAGGTCCATTTTGCCGGCCTCGATCTTGGACAAATCGAGAATGTCATTGATCAGGCTGAGCAGGTGCTTGCCTGCTGAACGGATCTTGTCGACATCGCCCGCCACCTCCACCCGGTCCAGCTCCACGTCGGTCATTTCGTCCTGAAGCATTTCGCTGTAACCGATGATCGCGTTCAACGGCGTGCGCAGCTCATGGCTCATATTGGCGAGGAACTGGCTCTTGGCCTTGTTCGCGGCCTCGGCGCGGTTGCGCATGGCGATAAGATCGCGCTCGACCTCCTTGCGCTCGCGGATCTCGGTTTCCAATATCTCGTTCCACGAGCGGATGGATTCCTGCTTGGATAATTCCGCCAACATGGCGTTGAGGCTGTCGACCAGGGTGCCGACTTCGTCATCATTGTGCTTGACCGCCCTGGCGTTGAAATCCTTGGCCCGGGACACCTGGGTCGCCCAGCTCGACAAGGCACTGAGCGGCCGGGTGATATGAGTATTGAGCCAGTAGGAGACCAACGCCGTCAGCAGCAACAAGCCGCCCAGCAAACCGAAAAACACCCGGTAAAGGTTGCCTTTGACCTCTGTCCACTCCTCCAGATCGGTCTGCAGAAATAGGAGTCCCTTGACCTCATCTGCAACGACGATGGGCACCGAGGCGTAGTAGTGGTCGTCCTCCAACCACAGGCGTTCGGCGTCTCGCAGATTCACCAGGGCATCGGCACCGACGGTGTCGGGATAGGCGGCGAAGACTTTTCCATCCTTCTTGATCAGCGCCATCTTGATGTGGCCGTTGCCCTTTGCCGCCGCGAGGACGTTCTTCGCCGCCTCGGCATCGTCGAAGGTCACGGCGGCGCGGCTGTTATCGGCCAATACCGTGGCCAGTACCTCCAGATCCCGCTGGGTTTTCTGATGGAAATAGCTGTTGGCGAACCAGGTCAGGGACACCGCGCATATCAGCAAAACCAGCAGCGCGTAGCCGACGATGGTGAACTGTAACTTCTGTCGCAGTGAGGTTCTGCGCCACCAGGGCCGCCGATCATGGACAGGCTCGGACATTTACTTGACCCCCAACTGGATGAGCTGAGCGTCTATCTTGAAGTCGATCTTGCTCAGCAATTTTTCGTTGATGCGAAAGCGGATGGTGTCGTTCTCTTCGAACAACTCAATCAGCCCGCCATGGCGGATAAAGGGCGAGAACTCTCCGATGGTCAGCACCTGGGCCTCGTCGACTTTCGCCAGGATCGCGTCCATACCCTGGCGTTCCGAGTCGATCAGATAGAGCACATTGCAGCGCCCGAGGTCGGAAGCGCCCGTAAAGCGACCAAGACGCACGACCTTGACCCGACCTTGCGGCGTCGTAGAGCCATCGATGGCGTCCAGCGCCGAACCGAAGCGATCCTCGCCGAGCACGCAGACATTCAATAAGCCCTCCCCCCGCAAGGCCGTTTCGGGGAAGCGCACGAACTGCAGGAAGTTATAGATATAGGAGGCCTTGATCTGGTACGCGATGTCCGCCGCCTGGGCCAGCAACGACGGCGTGCAGCTCAAGCCCGCGCCCAACAGCAAGCAACGCAAGCCGCTCGAACACCACCGAAACCATGAGCCCATGGACTAGAACTCCTGGGTCAGGTAGAGGGCCAGATCCGGCTCCACCGCATTGGCCGCGTTGGCACCCCATTCGAAATGCTCGGAATGCCCGAGATGGCGCGCGACCAGTTGCAACTGGGTTTTCTGCGCCGCACGCCAAGCCAGGCTGAGGTCGCCCGCCCAGTAACTGGAAACCCGCTGCCCGGGCAGCGCATCGACATAACGCAGGTAGGTGTTCAACTGCCAGCGCGGGTTGATGTCCCAAAGCGAGATCAGCTGCAGCATATCCTTCGGCATGCTGCCCTCGACCACCCTGGGGTCGGTCACGCCAGCACTGCTGCGCGATAGCGACAGATCCATCTCGGCATGGCTGTAGTTCAGGCGAAGCAGCCAATCGCTCCGGGCCTGGTAGCTCAGGGAGGTTTCGATACCCTTGACCGTGCCGCCCATTTCATTGCCCAGAGTGGGCGGTTCGAGCGTCAGCAGATCATCGTATTCGGACCAGTAGGCGGCGACATCCAGCTGCCAACGCTCCTGCCATTGCTGACGCCAGCCCAGCTCATAGACGCTGGCGTATTCCGGCTTGAGATTCTGCCCGGCCACCAGGGTCGGCGGCGCGAAAATATCGTGTTCCAGCCGGGTCGGGGTGCGCACCGCCTTCGACCAGGCGGCCCAGATCAGTGCATCGTCGAAGGCATAGGAGGCGCGCACGCTGGGTTGCCATTCCTCGTTGGAATAGTCGTTGCGCTCGTACTTGGTGCCGAGAATCAGGTGCAGGCGGTCGTCGAGAAATGCCATGTCGTCCTGGATAAAGGCGCTCATCAGTTCGTCGCTACGCCGCACGGGAAGCAACAAGCCAGCCGGACTGGTTTCGATCTCATCGTCGATCTGTCGGTAGCCGACGCCAGTGACCAGCTCATGATTGCGCCAGCGCTGCAACACCTGGTAGTCGAAGCTCCAGACCTGGCGCTTGTCGATCAGGCCGTGGGTTTCCAGGGTGGTGTCGTCGTAATAGAGCTGCAGCTCGTGGCTGCGCGTGGTGCTCGGCGAGTACGCCCAGTCCAGCTTGAGGTTGCCGCCATCCTGCGCTTGGCCAAGTTCCCCAAGGCCGTGATCCTTGGGCCCTAGATCGCCTTGATAGAGATCCCCTTGCAGCGTCAGGTGGCCCTGCGTCGGCGAGTCGCGATCGAGGCGGAAACCCGATTGGCGCATACGCGCGCCGTCGTCGCGAAAGGCCTGGGAAGTCGGCCCGCTGCCGCTGTCATCACGCTCGGTGAACTTGCCGTAGACCCTCGCTGTGGTCTGCTCGTCGACCTGCCAGCCATAGCGCGCCTGTGCCAGACCACGCTCCTCCAGGCCCGCGCCCAGCTTGATCTGACCGCCCAGGGTGTCGCGGCTGTCCTTGGTGATGATATTGATCACCCCGTTCACCGCGTTGGCGCCCCAGGTGGTGCCGCCGGGGCCACGAATCACCTCGATGCGCTCGACGTCTTCCAGCACCACGTCCTTCTCTTCCCAGAGCACCCCGGAGAACAATGGGCTGTAGATGCTGCGTCCGTCGATCATGACCAGCAGCTTATTCGCCGTGCGCGAATTGAAGCCGCGAATGCTGATCGCCCACTTGTCGGCCTCCATGCGGGCCACCTCAACCCCCGGCACATAACGCAGCGCCTCGGCGATGTGGGTCACGCCCATGCGCCTGATCTCGTCCTGGGTAATCACATAAACCGCAGCGGGCGCGCGGTTAAGGGACTCCGACTTGCGCGACAAGGAGGTGATTTTCAGGGTCATCAGCTCGGCAAGGCTGGTGCCCTTGATATCGAGCGCCAGTGGCAGCGGCTCGGCTGCAGCGCCCACACAACCCAAACTGGTGCAGAACATCCCTATCAGCAACGGTTTCATGGTTAGTTTCCCTAAGGGCCAGGCTCTTATTGCAAGAACCAAGGATTACCCGAGCGTCTGTCACGTTCGGCGCTGATCTGCCGATTCGAGATCACGCGGTACGCGAGGCAGAAGGCCATGCCGGACGGCAATGGCGAGTTGCCGAGGCAAGCGCAACGCGCCGCTATCGCTTGAAGAAAAGACCATGGGGGATGATTTGCCAAGACCCGATAGGAATCGGGCGACGGACAGATCGGTTTACCAACCAGGATTTGCGCCGGGCGTTGCGGATTAAATCGGCTTGAACACCATCAGCGCATAGATCGCCAACATGGCCAAGAATGCCGGGATGCCGAGCCAGAACCAGATGCGTGCATATCGCCGGTAGCTCGCTGGCAGCGCCTGATCGGTGGCCAGCGCGATGGCTGCCAGGGCGCGCATGCGGTACTGCAACCAGACCACCGGTAGCCAGCAAACTCCGGCCAAGGCATACAGCAGCAAGGTCCAGGCGATCCAGGTGCTGCTCAGCGAATAGCCGGCGAGATGCAGCATCCATAAACCGGTCAGCGGTTGCAGAATGATCGCCGGCGTGGTGAACAGCCAATCGGCCAACACCACCAGGCGGCTGGTATAGGCAATGGCCCCGACATCGCCGCTACGGTCGATCATCCATTTGTAGAAAGCCGTGCCGAAACCCACGCCGACCAAAATGGTGGCGCTGAGGATATGCAGCCACTTGAGGCTCAGAAAGAGCATGGGCGCAGCCCCACTTCGATCTGCAAGCCCTCGAGTTCGGCCAGGTATTCGTCGACGCTGAGCAAGCCCATGCAAGGCATGGCGCCACGCTGCTCGAAGTTGCCGGCAGCCAGTTTGCGCGCCAGCGCCACCGCCGCCATGCAGGGGATATTCGGCCCGTGGTTGTCCCGGGCGATCAGCTCCCAACACAGGCTCAAGGGTCGACCATCGACGCCCTGCCCCCGCAGCTTGACGAACATGCCACTGAGCCGGTCGCCAAAGGGTTCCACCAGCACCGCGCCGCGATGTAGCAGCGCAGCCAACGGCACGCCGCTGCGCAACAGACCGCCGCGTACCAACCAGGACAGCAGCCAGGTGCCGAACTGGGTCATGCGCAAGCCCACGCCGGCCGAGAAACGCACGTCACGTACCCCCGGATAACGGGCGGGGAACAGCTCGAGATCGGGAATATCGCAGTTGCCCAGCCAGCGCCGGCCCAGCGGTGCAGGGAAGTCGTGGGCCGCCAGATCCTGCCAGCCGTAAACCGCGCGCCACTGGCCATCGCGCCATTGGCGGAACGGTTTTCCGCAATAGTTGAGCACCGCGGCCAGGGTCGATACGCCCGGGATTTTCTCCGAGGAGCTGATGCCGTGCCAGATGCTATCCAGACGACTGAAGCGCGGCAGCAGTTGATCGATCACCGCGGCGCTCAAGGCCGGCACCGAACTGGCGCCGCTGCTCAGCAGCACACCGGCCTGGCGCGCGGCCTGGTCGAGTGCGCCGATGCCACAGGCGAATTCGCGGGCATCGGCCAGATCCAGGTAGTGCGCGCCCGCGGTGATAGCCGCCTGCGCCACACGATAGTCCTGGCCCTGAAAAGGGCCGGCGGTGGAAATCAGCAAATCGGTGCCCAGTTCGCTCAGCCGCTCGGCCAGATCCGCCTGATTGCCATCCAGGCGCACGGCCTGGCAACCGACCTCGGTCGCCAAGCGCTCGGCCTTGGCCAGATCGCGCCCGGCAACCCAGACCTGCATCCCGGCGATGCCGCACAAACGATTGACGATAACGCTACCGAAATTACCGTAGCCGCCCAGCACCACGACCTTGAAATCCTTATCCGTCACTGCGCCGCTTCCTTATTCAGGCGGTTTCCACGCTATCGGTATTGAACTGCAACTCGGCGAGGCGCGCATACAGCGGGCTGCTGGCGACCAGCTCGGCGTGTTTGCCGATCGCCACCAGCTTGCCCTGCTCGATTACCGCGATGCGATCGGCGCTTTTCACCGTGGCCAGGCGGTGGGCGATCACCAGGGTGGTACGCCCCGCCATCAAACGTGGCAGCGCCTGCTGGATCAAGTGCTCGCTCTCGGCATCGAGGGCGCTGGTGGCTTCGTCGAGCAGCAGAATGGGCGCATCCACCAGCAGCGCGCGGGCAATCGCCAAACGCTGACGCTGACCACCGGACAACCCCAGGCCGGCATCGCCAAGGTGGGTCTGGTAGCCCTCGGGCAGTTTCATGATGAATTCGTGGGCATGGGCGGCCCTGGCGGCGGCTTCGACCTCGGCATGTCCGGCATCGGTCCGGCCGTAGCGGATATTGTCTTCCACCGTGCCGAAGAACAACGCCGGGTTCTGCGACACCAGGGCGAAACAACTGCGCAGCGCGAGCGGGTCGAGACGCTCGATGGCCTGGCCATCGATCAGGATGCTGCCGGCCTGCGGGTCGAAAAAGCGCAGCAGCAGATCGAACAGCGTCGACTTGCCCGCCCCGGATGGTCCGACCAAGGCCAGGGTTTCGCCGGGCGCGACCTGCAGATCGATACCATCCACGGCAAAACTGCCGGGCCGCGACGGGTAGGCGAAACGCAACCCCTGCAGCTCGATGCGGCCCTGCACCGGCTGCGCCAGTTGCAGGCCATCGTTTACTGGCGGGGTAATTTCGTTGCGCGCCTGCAACAGCTCGGCGATGCGCTCGGCGGCGCCGGCGGCGCGTTGCAGCTCACCGATCACCTCGCTGAGGGTGCCGAACGAACCGCCGACGATCAGGCTATAGAACACGAAGGCCGCCAGCTCGCCGCCGGAAATCCGTCCGGCGATCACATCCATGCCGCCGACCCAGAGCATCACCCCGACCGCGCCGAGCACCAGCACAATGACCACGGTGATCAGCCAGGCGCGCTGAGCGATGCGTTTGCGCGCGGTATCGAAAGCCGCCTCGGCGGACAGACCGAAACGGCGTTTGTCCTCGTTCTGGTGGTTGTAGGCCTGCACCGTCTTGATCTGCCCGAGCACCTCGGCGACATAGCTGCCGACATCGGCGACCCGGTCCTGGCTCTGCCGTGACAGCGCGCGAACCCGTCGGCCGAAAATCAGGATCGGCGCGACCACCAATGGCAGCGCCAGCAGCACGATGCCGCTGAGCTTGGGGTTGGTCACCACCAGCAGTACACTGCCGCCGATCAGCATGATCACATTGCGCAGGGCCATCGATAGCGAGGAGCCGATCACCGACTGCAACAGCGTGGTATCGGCGGTCAGGCGCGACTGGATTTCCGAGCTGCGGTTGCTTTCATAAAAACCCGGATGCAGGTCGATCAAATGATCGAACACACGCCTGCGGATATCCGCCACCACCCGTTCGCCAAGCCAGGACACCAGATAAAAGCGGCTGAAGGTGCCAACAGCCAACGCCAGCACCAACACGAAAAACAGCCCGATAGAATTTTGCAGCGCCTCGGCCGATTGGGTGGCCAGCCCCTGGTCGACCAGCAGCTTGATGCCCTGGCCCATGGACAGGGTGATGGCCGCGGTGAACGTCAACGCCACCAGGGCGCCGATCATGTGCCAGCGGTAGGGCGCGATAAAGCGCCAGGCCAGGCGCAGGGCACCGCGCTGGCGGGAAGACAGGATCGAAAGCATGGTGACTCGCCTAGGTTCTGGAAGGGAAAACCGGCACGCCCATGCTAGATGGGGGCTGTTCGGCGCAGATCAAGCCGAACGGCATCAGATGTTACAAAGGTCGGGAGCTGCGCTTCAACGACCTGTTAACCCTAGAGCCAGGCTCCTGACAGGGACTGTCGCCGACATTGACCGGGGAAACTTAGCGCGAGGCTGGAGGCTTGGCGCGGCTGAACTCACAAAAGCGGTTGCGACCCGCGCTCTTGGCCTGGTACATGGCGGTATCGGCGTTTCTCACCAGTTCGTCGAGTGTGGCGGCGCCGCTTGGATAGCGCGCTATTCCGATACTGGCGGATATCTCAGCCAGTCCACCCTTCAGCGCAAATGACCGACCCAGTTCCGCAAGTATCTTCTGACACAGCGTTTCGACATAAGGCGGCTGGGTGATATCGGTAAGGATTACCGTGAATTCGTCGCCGCCCAGGCGAGCCACCAAATCGGTGTCACGCACGCAGCTGCTGATGCGCCGCCCGACCCGCTGCAGCAACTCATCGCCGGCCGCGTGGCCGAGACGGTCGTTGACCTCCTTGAATCCATCCAGGTCGATAAACAGCAGCGCCAGCGGCAGGCCGGTACGCGTAGAGTGGCGCAGTTCGAGTGCCAGGCGTTCGCGAAACAGGCTGCGGTTGGGCAGGTCGGTCAGCTGGTCATAATTGGCGCTGTGCCGGATACGCTCCTCGGACGCCTTGCGCTCGCTGATGTCGCGCGCGGTGCCGGCCACCGCCTCGCACTGGCCGCACGGGTCGAGCACCGGTACCAGCAGGTATTCATAGGTGCGCGATTTGCCCAACTCACCGCCAAACGACACCTCACCACGATCATTGATGCAGGTGTCGAATACACGGCGTATATGCAGTTCCATTTCCGGGACGAACGACGCGCACAGCTGATAGAGATTGGCGTCGCTCATGTCGCCCGCACGCTTGCCGAAGCGCTCGGCCGCGGCCCGATTGGCATACAGGACGGCGCCGTTCGCGTCGACAATCAGGTTGAGATCGGGCGAGGTCGACAGCAAGGCGTCGAACAACCGGGCCTGACGATCGCGCAACACCGAATAACGGTTCAGCGATTCGGCCAGAGCCTGATCGATCGCTTCGTTGAAACGCGTCATTTCATCGAGCGCAGTGGGCTCGAGGTCCTTGCGCTTGCTCCATAGGCGCAACACCGAGGCACGCAGAGCACGAAACTCGGCCATCGCATCGTTGACACTGAAGCCTTCGGCCAGACGCACCGAGCCATGCTGCTCGGCCTCGGTGTCCTCGACCAGACGCGGCCCCCTGCCCCAGGACTTTTCCTGCTGTTCAGTGGCGCTCTGCTTCCGTTCGATATCACTGGCGATCACTTCGAGAATGCCGCGCGCGTGGTCGCGCAACTGATTCGGTTCGAAATGGCGCGCTACAGGAACTTGGCGGGCAAAATCGGCCCACTCGTCGAGAATCGGCTCCATACTCGAACGTATGAATTCGCTGAGTTTCATCGCGGATGCCTCGCCGATCAGCCGCCTTGGATTCCTGGAAAATCGGTAGACTCGGCCACCGGCGAGACGTTCTGCTCGGCGTCCCGCGCGTTCGCCTCAACCGACGATATGCCGATGCGGGCCCAGGACGCGCGACAAGCGGTCAGCCTCAGGACTCGGGAAGCCGGTAATGGCCGGTGATGCTGAAGCCGAAGAGGATGTCCTCTTCCCGGGTGCCGCGGCCGATATTGTGCAGCACCAGCGGCACGCCGCTATCCGCGCGCCTGTCGCTGACGATGCCGATATGGGTGAGGCCGCGCCCCAGATCCCAGGTGACGATATCGCCGGGACGATAGGCGCCTGCGTCCTGGCTGAGCGGCAACGCCCAGCCCTGGCGCTTGAACCAGGTCATCAGGTTGGGCACACGACGGTGGTCGATATTGCTATCGGGGCGGCTCAACCCCCAGTGCTTCGGGTACAGATCGAAATGCGCACGCATATCGCGGTGCACCGCTTCCTGTAGGTCCAGGCCCTGTTGGCGTAGCGCACGGATCAACACATCGGTGCAGACGCCGCCGCTCAGCGGCACATCGCCGCCCGGATAGCTCAAACGACGATAAGCCGGATCGTAGGACAGCGTCACCCCGACCTGTTCGCGGGCCGCCAGCACCAATGCCTCGGGTTGCAGCGCGCTGGCGTCGAAGGCCAATAGCCAGCCTAGAATCACACCCAGCCATACGCGCATAGAGTCGCTCCTTTGACGCTGTTGTAGGGGTACATGGCGAAGCCTTGTACACCGCTGCGATTCGTTTGGCGGACCAGCCTTCGGCATGTCCGCCCTACAGTTCCACCCCGGGCGCAGCTCGGACTTGCCTCGAAGCCGGTACGGAGGACAGCTACTTGCCCACGGGATACAGCAGTTCTTCCTTATAGCCCGCCCACACCCGCACCACATCGGGGAAGGCGTCGTCCAAACCCACATCGCCGCTATCGACCAACAAGGGTCGAC
The DNA here is from genome assembly GCF_946885955.1 of uncultured Pseudomonas sp. The sequence continues at coordinate 69,646 of NZ_CAMPHI010000005.1, read as the reverse complement.
CCTCCAGGGTGGCGAGCTTGCGCTTGGTGGCCACTACCCGCAGGTTGCCGAGGCCGATGGCACGCAACACCCGCGGGCTGATCTGCTGGTTGCCGCGGCCGATGATATGCCCCTGGCCGCCGATGGCGGTGACCAGCAGGCGTGCCGGGTGGCCGTCGACCAGGTCGAATAGCTGCGCCTCGCTGACGTCATGGGCGATGACCTGGCCGTTCTCGATCACATCGACGCCCAGCAAGGTGGTCTTCAGCCCGAGATTTTCCGCCAGCCCGTGCAAGGTCGAACCTGGGCCAAAGACGTAGCGCACATCCTCTTCCCAGTTGCTCTCCAGCCAGGCGGCGAGGTCGGCCAGCACCAGCTCTTCGGACTCCACCCCGCCCTGCTTGACCTGCTGCAGGTAACCGCCCTCTTCCGGCACGGTCAGTTCGCCATACCAGCGCGCCGTCACCTTGCCCTCGCGCAGCGCGGCCTCGTCGATATCGCGCACCTCGCCGCTGGCCAGACGCACCAAACCGCCCTCGATCAGGCGCCGGGTCAGTTCGCCGGCCGCACGCGGGTTGATCGCATAAACCCCGGACTGAATCTTCACCCCCGCGGGAATGCCCAACACCGGCTGACCCTCACGCACCGCGCTGCAGATGTCCCGCGCAGTGCCGTCGCCACCGGCGAACAGAATCAGGGCGACGCCGGCCTCTTGCAGCGACTCGACCGCTTCGCGGGTATCCGCAGCGCTACTGAGGCCCTCATGCAAATGGCCGAGCACCTGATGGGCGAAGCCCATGTCGGCCAACAGATCCGCGCCCATGGGGCCGGGGAAGGTCAGAAAATGCAGCCCGTCCCTGATCGGCAACAGGCACTCCAGCGCCGTGCGCGTACGGGCGGCGGCCTGCGGCTCGATACCCAGGGCCAGCGCCTGCTGCGCGACGCCGTCGCTACCTTTGAAACCGGCCGGGCCACCCAGGCCGGCCAAGGGGTTGACGATCAACCCCAGGTGAAACCGCGACATAACCACCTCATTATCGTTGCGCTTCGCGTAGCCGACGAACGTACTTTCCGGTGCATTTCCGTCGTCTATGCCTGTCACAGCCTTTTCATCTAATGCCCATAAGCTACGCAAACCAACCGATCAGGAGAGCGACCATGAGCCTGCATGAGCAAACCCGTGAACCTCGCGTCATCCCGATGCACGCCCACCGTGCGGTCGGCGGTGCGGTTATCGACGAGCACGGCCGCGAAATTCCGATTACCGAGCAAATGATCCAGAATGCCTGCCGCGAACTGGAAAATAGCCGCAGCAACCTCGCCAAGCACGGTTGAACCTGGCGCTATTGCAAGCCCGGGCCGTACTAAACGCCCGGGCTTTTTCTTGCCTGCAAACTTTGCTGCCAATCGCGGCCAAGGCCGCTCCTACGCTAGGCGTGCCGACTTGTAGCCCGGATGCAATCCGGGGAATTCGCCGTCTGATAAATCTTCCCGGATTGCATCCGGGCTACGGATCGCGCCTCTGCAGCGTTGCCCCCACAGCCTGAATAACCCGCAATAACGCTGGCGCCGCTTCGCCTTGCACGGCCACGCGCAACCCGTCGATTTCCCGACGCATCGGGTAATGCTTGCGCAGGGCGTCGAAGGCCAGGCGACGGCTCGCTTCGTCGCCCCGCAGGCTGCGGCGGAAATCCGCATCGTCGCGGCGCGGGTCGTATACCGCGCGGCACAGCGTGGCCAAGGCCCAGGCCGGGTCGGCAGAACCGCTAATGCTCAACTCGCCGAGCCAGGGCGCGGGCATCAAGGCTTCCAGGGTCTGGGTCTCGGCGCAACCCAGGTGCCGGCACAGCGCCTGGTAGATCTGCGCGGTGCCGCGCAGCTTGCCGTCGAGGCTGTAGCCGGCGATATGCGGGGTGGCGATGCGGCACAAAGCAGCCAATGCGACATCGACCTGCGGCTCGCCTTCCCAGACATCCAGCACCACGCGCAAATCCGTGCGTCGTCCAAGTAGCTCGACCAGCGCCGCGTTGGCTACCACCGCGCCGCGACTGGCGTTGATCAACCAGGCGCCGGTTTGCAGTTGCGCCAGGCGCGCGGCATCGAACAGATGATGGGTCGGATGGGCGCCATCGCGGCCGAGCGGCGTATGCAGGCTGATCACATCGCATTCGGCGATCAGCTGTTCCAGACCGACGAAGTCACCACCCTCGGCCGCCTGGCGCGGCGGATCGCAGACCAGCACACGCCAGCCCAGGCCACGCAGCACTTCGAGCAAACGCCCGCCGACCTGGCCGGCGCCGACGATGCCGTAGGTGCGCGACTGCAGATCGACGCCCTGCTCCTCGGCCAGCACCAGCAGGCTGCCCAGCACATAGTCGACCACCCCGCGGGCATTGCAGCCGGGGGCGCTGGACCAGGCGATCGTGGCCTGCTGGAAGTAATCGAGATCGAGGTGGTCGGTGCCGATGGTGCAGGTGCCGACAAACTTGACCGGCGACTCATGCAACAGCGCACGGTCGACTCGGGTTACCGAGCGCACCAGCAGGATATCGGCATCGGCCACTGCCGCGCGGTCGATGGCACGACCGGGCAAGCGGCGAATCTCGCCGAAACCGGCGAAAAACTCATCGAGCAGGGGGATGTTCTCGTCGGCGACTATGCGCATATCAGGCTCCACAATTCAGCGCGCTATTCTAACCAGCAGACGCTTCCACGTCCCCTCACAACTGAACGCAGCAGCCCTTTCCTGACCAAGGCGTCAGCGCGTAGACTGCGCGGCCCTGCCAATACGCCCAGCGAATGCCCGTCATGTCTGCCGAAACCCGCCCAAAGCGCATCTGGACCGAACTGCGCGGCCTGCTATTGCTGGCCATGCCGATCATGGTCGCGCAACTGGCCCACACCGCCATGGGCTTCGTCGATACCGTAATGGCCGGCCGCGTCAGCCCGCGGGACCTGGCGGCAGTGGCACTGGGCAACTCGATCTGGGTGCCGGTGTTTCTGCTGATGACCGGCGTGCTCCTGGCCACCACGCCGAAGGTCGCGCAACACTTCGGCGCCGGCCGCCAAGCCGAGATCGGCCCGCTGGTGCGCCAGGCGTTGTGGCTGGCTCTGGCGGTCGGTCTTGCCGCGGCGGCGCTGCTGTGGAACGCCGAGATCGTGCTGCGTCTGATGGATGTCGAGCCGGCGCTTGTGATGCCCACCATGGGTTATCTGCAGGCGGTCGCCTGTGGCTTTCCGGCGGTGGCGCTGTACCACGTGCTGCGCTGTTTCAGCGATGGCCTCAGCCATACCCGACCGAGCATGGTGCTGGGGCTGCTCGGTTTGCTGCTGAACATTCCGGCCAATTACGTATTTATCTACGGCAAGTTCGGCCTGCCGGCCATGGGCGGGGTCGGCTGCGGCTGGGCCACGGCGCTGGTGATGGTATTCATGCTGCTGGGCATGTTGTGGTGGGTGAAATGGGCGCCTTTCTATAAACCGAGCCAGCTGTTCAGCCGCTTCGAGTGGCCGCACTGGCAGGCGATTCGCCGTCTGCTGGAGATCGGCGTGCCCATGGGCATCGCGGTGTTCGCCGAGGTGAGTATTTTCTCGGTGATCGCCCTGCTAATCGGCGGCCTTGGCGCCAGCGTGGTCGCCGGCCACCAGATCGCCCTGAACTTCACCTCCATGGTATTCATGATTCCCTACTCCCTCGGTATGGCTGCCACCGTAAGGGTCGGTCAGGCCCTCGGCCGTGGCCAGCCGCGCCAGGCACGTTTCGCCGCTGGCGTGAGCATGGGCGCGGCGCTCGCTTATGCCTGCCTGTCGGCCAGCGCAATGTTGCTGCTGCGCGAGCAGATCGCGCAGATCTACAGCCCCGACCCGACGGTAATCGCGATCGCCGCCAGCCTGATCGTGCTGGCCGCGTTCTTTCAATTCTCCGATGCGGTGCAGGTCACAGCCGCCGGCGCGTTACGGGGTTACCAGGACACCCGGATGACCATGATCCTGACCCTGTTCGCCTATTGGGGCGTTGGCCTGCCGGTGGGTTACGCCCTGGGACTGTCCAGCCTGTTCGGCGAACCCAGCGGTCCGCGCGGGCTCTGGCAGGGGCTGATCGTGGGGCTGAGCTGCGCCGCGGTCATGCTGGCGATCCGTCTTGCCGGCTGCGCGCGGCGACGCATTCGGGCGGCGCAAACGGCCTGAGCGAGATAGGCGACGCGCTCGAAGCCTCGGGTTTTTCGCGGTATATCTGTTTTTTCTCAGCCGCCACAGAAAAATCAGAGCACCTGCCGCTGTGGGAGTTTTATCGTGACGATCACGCATTGCCTGGCCCTTCTCGCCTGTCTGGCGCTCTGCGCCTGCACGCCGAGCGACGACGGCCTGGCGCTGCAAGCGGACTATCTGCAACGCCTCGACCGGGCGCTAGAAGGTGATGCGCTCGAAGGCGTCGAGGTCCAGGCGTTCGACAAGGCCGAGCTGACGCGCTATCGCATGCCGCCGCGGCGTGAGCGCCTGCAGGCGATCGCCGAGATCCGCATCGGCCTGCTCGATCTGTTGATCGATGCGCGCCACTGTCCCGAACTGCAACAGCAGATCAGCCAACGCAACAGCATTCTCGGCAAGCAGTTAGTGCCCAGCCGCCGCCTGGCCTACGAAGGCGATCTGTTACGCAGCATTGATGCTTGCCTGCCGCACCTGAGCACGGAGCGCGACCAGCAGCTGCGCACGACCCTCGGCGAGTTGGCGCTGGAAAAACGCCGGCAACTGCCGCAGGTATTCTGGAATGCCCTGAACGGTAGCGCCGAGGTTGAGCGCTACCTGCGTTTCGCCGAGCAGGCGGTGCCGGTCGACGCGCCTGAGGACAACGCCGCCCTGGATGCCCTGGCGCAGTTGGCCGAGCTGGCGCATGCCCTGCCGCAACGCTTGCCGCCGCCGGCCGGCGAACTCGACCCGCTGTTCTTCGCCCTGCATGCCAGCCCTCAAGGCGGCCAATTGATCGCCAGCCTGGCCAGCCTGAGTCATAACCTGAACCAGGGCAGCGAGCTGCTGGAAAGCCGCCAGCGGCAACGCCCGGTTTGCCCGCTGGGACAGGCGACGCCGCGCGGGCGCATTCTGCAGAATATTTTCGTCAAGTATTACGCTGGCGCCCTGCAACCCTATCTGGCCGAGGTTGACCAACGCGGACAACGCTGGAGTCGCAGCCTGCGTCAGCTCGCCACGGCCGAGGGAGTCCCGCCTGCGATGCGCGATTATCTGAGCAGCCTGGCCGGTGCCGAGTCGTCGCTATGGGCTGATTTCCAGCAGGCCACCGCGCGGCACGTAAGGGTCTGGCAAACCACCCTGAAAAGCTGCGGCCTGGCGCCTGGTCAGGTGGGGTGGGACAGCGAGGCGGTCAGGGGCGAACGATAGAGAGCCTGGCCTGTTGAGGCAACGGCTCGCTGGCCTTTCGCAAACGACGGCATAAATGAAGTAGGGCGTGCAGCTAGCGGCGTTGTGTTGGGTTACGCGGCGCTCGGCAATGGTGGCGCTTGTATATTCCGTATAGCGCCGCTAACCCAACCTACGATCGGGTTAATCGGCCTTCTTGCGAATCAGGTACAGATAGGTGCCGTTGTCTTCCACCTGTTCGACCAGTTCATGGCCGAGAAATACGCAGAACTTGGGAATATCGCGACGGGTCGAGGGGTCGGTGGCGATGACCTTGAGCAGCCCACCGGCCGGCAGGTCGCGTACCTTGTTATGCAGCATCATCACCGGCTCGGGGCAGTTCAGCCCAGTGGCATCGAGGGTGTCGTCGAGAATGGCGTTGGATTGCAAAGACATCGGCTGGCTCCAGAAACAGGCGGCTATTCTCGCGCAAAGCCGGGGTAAAGGTCACCTTTGGCGTGGGAATGCATTTGGCGGCGCTCCGCGTCGCCTGGACGCGGGGCACCCCGGGATGGGTTCCCACGCTGCCAACGGTGGACAAGGCTTCGCCATGTCCTCCCTACCAATGCGCACATTGCGGCCCCGTAGCCCGGATGCAATCCGGGAGCGATCTGGGCGACGCTACCTTTCCCCGGATTGCATCCGGGCTACCAAGCGGCCATGGGCTACTTGCTTAGCCTACGCAGATGGCAGGTCACTTCTTCGCGGTCGTGATAGAGCTGTTTGCAGGCGATCGAGACCTTGATTTTGCGCGCGGCAAAGCCGTCTTCCAGGCGCTGCAGCAGGCGGCGCACTTCGGCGTAGCGCTGTTTCATCGGCAGTTTCAGGTTGACCACGGCCTCGCGGCACAGGCCCTCGCCGATCCAGGTTTCCAGCAGGGCGGCGTTGCGCGCGGGCTTTTCGACGATGTCGCAGACCATCCAATCCACCGGCTGCTTGGGCTTCCAGGTAAAGCCGTCGACCATCAGGTGCTGCACCAGGCCGGTATCCATCAGGCTTTCGGCCATCGGGCCGTTGTCGATGGCGGTGACCAGCATGCCGCGCTTGACCAACTGATAGGTCCAGCCGCCCGGCGCGGCGCCCAGATCGACACCGGTCATCTCGTCCGACAGGCGCTCATCCCATTGCTCGCGCGGGATAAAGGTGTGCCAGGCCTCTTCCAGCTTGAGGGTCGAACGGCTCGGCGCCTCGCGGGGGAACTTCAAACGCGGAATACCCATGGGCCAGAGCGCGCAATTGTGCGCTTCGGCCATGCCGAGGAAAACTTCGCGGCCGCTTTTGAAGGTCAGCAGCAGGCGCGGCTTCTGCCCATCCTCGACCAGTTTGCCGGCCTTGCTCAGTGCCTTGCGCAGCGGCGCTTCGAACTTCTTGCAGAAATTCGACAGTTCCTTGCCGTCATTGGTGTCCAGCACCTCCAACCACAGGCCGCCGAATACCGGCGAGTCCGCCAGGTGGCCCAGCAACACGCTGATACGATCCTGTTCCGGCAACTCGATAAACATCCCGCGGGCCCACTGCCGGGGGAAGATCAACTGGCTGAAGCGCAAGCCGCGCATCAGCCGTTCGGCGCCGTCCGCCTCAGTGCAGACAAATTCGGCGCAGGCGCTGGCGGGCTTGCTCTTGGCGTAGCCGGCGACAGCCAGACGCGCGGCGTGCTCGGCGATCTCCGCACAGACCTCGTTCTCGAAACCGGGGCGGCAGTGCAGCAATAAGGTATTCATCAGGGGCTCTCCTCAAGGCGCGCATCATAGCCGAGTCGGGAACCCTAAGCGCCAGGGACCTGTCCAGTTTAAAGACCCTCTGCTTGCGCCGTGCGCCGCTTTTCCGCGGCGCCACGTCGCCTCGAACCGCCGATAGAACCCGACCTGGCGCCTGCCGCTGAATGGCGAGCCACGCCAAGCGGGGCTAGGGTTAAGGGTCCGCAGTCATTAATCCGGTTTACCTGCCGGCAAGCCCTAGGAGATGCGCAATGCCTTCCTTAGACAGCCTGAAATGCCGCCGCAGCCTCGATATAGACGGCCAGACCTACCACTACTTCAGCCTGCCCGAAGCCGCCAAATCGCTCGGCGATCTCGATCGCTTACCGATGTCGTTGAAAGTGCTGCTGGAAAACCTGCTGCGCTGGGAGGACGGCAAAACCGTCACCGGCACCGACCTGCAAGCCATGGCCGATTGGCTGCACACGCGCAGCTCCGAGCGCGAGATCCAATACCGCCCGGCCCGCGTGCTGATGCAGGATTTTACCGGCGTGCCCGCGGTGGTCGACTTGGCCGCCATGCGCGATGCCGTGGCCAAGGCCGGCGGCGACCCGCAGCAGATCAACCCGCTATCGCCGGTCGACCTGGTGATCGACCACTCGGTGATGGTCGACAAATACGCCAGCACCGCGGCATTCGCGGAAAACGTCGCCCTGGAAGTCCAACGCAACGGCGAGCGCTATGCCTTTCTGCGCTGGGGCCAGCAGGCCTTCGACAACTTCAGGGTGGTGCCGCCGGGCACCGGCATCTGCCACCAGGTCAACCTGGAATACCTCGGCCGCACGGTTTGGTCCAAGGAAGAAGACGGGCTCACCTATGCCTTCCCCGACACCCTGGTCGGTACCGATTCGCACACCACCATGATCAACGGCCTCGGTGTGCTCGGCTGGGGCGTCGGCGGCATCGAAGCGGAAGCGGCGATGCTCGGCCAGCCGGTGTCGATGCTGATTCCCGAGGTGGTTGGCTTCAAGCTCACCGGCAAGCTGCGCGAAGGCATTACCGCCACCGATCTGGTGCTGACCGTCACGCAGATGCTGCGCGGCAAGGGCGTGGTCGGCAAGTTCGTCGAATTCTATGGCGACGGCCTCGCCGACCTGCCCCTGGCCGACCGCGCGACCATCGCCAATATGGCCCCGGAATACGGCGCCACCTGCGGTTTCTTCCCGGTCGATACCATCACCCTCGGTTATCTGCGCCTGTCCGGTCGGCCGGAGTCGACGGTGAAACTGGTCGAAGCCTACTGCAAGGCCCAGGGGCTCTGGCGCGAGGAGGGTCAGGAACCCTCGTTCAGCGACCAGCTGACCCTGGACATGAGCAGCGTCGAAGCTTCCCTCGCCGGGCCGAAACGCCCCCAGGACCGCGTCGCCCTGCCCCAGGTCAAACAGACTTTCGACGACTTCGTCGGCCTGCACCTTAAACCGACCGCCAAGGAAGAAGGCCGCATGCTCAGCGAAGGCGGTGGCGGCACCGCCATCGGCAGCGACGAGCTGTGTGGCGAGTACGAATACCAGGGCCAGACCTATCATTTGAGAAACGGCGCGGTGGTGATCGCTGCAATCACATCCTGCACCAACACTTCCAACCCGAGCGTGATGATGGCGGCCGGCTTGCTGGCGAAGAAGGCCTGCGAGAAAGGCCTGCAACGCAAACCCTGGGTCAAGAGTTCCCTGGCGCCGGGTTCCAAGGTGGTGACCGATTACTTCAAAGCCGCGGACCTGACCCAATACCTCGACCAATTGGGTTTCGACCTGGTCGGTTATGGCTGCACCACCTGCATTGGCAACTCCGGACCGCTGCTCAAGCCCATCGAGCAAGCGATCCAGCAGCACGACCTGACGGTGGCCTCGGTGCTCTCCGGCAACCGCAACTTCGAGGGCCGCGTACACCCGCTGGTGAAAACCAACTGGCTGGCCTCGCCGCCCCTGGTGGTGGCCTATGCCCTGGCCGGCAGCGTACGCCTGGACCTGAGCAAAGACCCGCTGGGCGTCGGCAAGGACGGCGAGCAGGTGTACCTGCGCGATATCTGGCCGACCCAGGCAGAAATCGCCGAGGCGATCCAACGGGTCGATACCGCGATGTTCCACAAGGAATATGCCGAAGTGTTCGCAGGCGACGAACACTGGCAGGCGATTCATGTGCCGCACACCGACACCTATGCCTGGCAGGGCGACTCCACCTACATCCAGCACCCGCCGTTCTTCGAGGCGATCACCGAGGCACCGCCGCATATCGGCGATATCCATCAGGCGCGCATCCTCGCCCTGCTCGGCGATTCGGTCACCACCGACCACATCTCGCCGGCCGGCAATATCAAGGCCGACAGCCCGGCCGGCCGCTACCTGCGCGAACAGGGCGTCGCCCAGCAGGACTTCAATTCCTACGGCGCGCGCCGCGGCAACCATCATGTGATGATGCGCGGCACCTTCGCCAATATCCGCATTCGCAATGAAATGCTCGGCGGCGAGGAAGGTGGTATCACCCTGCACGTACCCAGCGGCGAAAAGCTGTCGATCTACGACGCGGCCATGCGCTACCAGGAACAAGGCACGCCCCTGGTGGTGATCGCCGGCAAGGAATATGGCACCGGTTCGAGCCGCGACTGGGCGGCCAAGGGCACCAACCTGCTCGGCATCAAGGCGGTGCTGGCCGAGAGCTTCGAACGTATCCACCGCTCCAACCTGGTCGGCATGGGCGTGCTGCCGTTGCAGTTCGATCCCGGGCAAAACCGCAAAACCCTGCACCTGACCGGTAAGGAATGCATCAACATCTACGGCCTCGATGGCGTCGAACCGCACCCGCAGATGAAGTTGATGCTGGAAATAATCCGCGAAGACGACAGCCGGGAAAATATCGAGGTGCTATGCCGCATCGATACCCTCAACGAAGTGGAATACTTCAAGGCCGGCGGCATTCTGCATTATGTGCTGCGGCAGTTGATCGAAGCGTCTTGATGTCGCTGAGCGGCCCGTTGCAGGGCGGTTGCAGTACGGCCCACACGCCACAGAATCGTCTACAGTACAGAGCAGCTTTCGCGACTCAACTTCGAGCTTAAACGGTCGATTACCTGACATCGACCATAGGATATATCCCACATGCGCAATAATCAGCCGATCACCCAACGCGAAAGAACCTTTCCGGCTCAGCAGCGCCTGATCTCCACCACCGACACCAAAGGTCAGATCACCTACTGCAACGAGGCCTTTGTCGAGATCAGCGGCTACGGCCAAAGCGAGTTGATCGGCTCGCCCCATAACATCGTGCGTCATCCGGATGTACCGCCAGCCGTGTTCCAGCACATGTGGGAGACCCTGAAAAAGGGCAAGCCATGGATGGGCATCGTCAAGAACCGCTGCAAGAATGGCGACCATTACTGGGTCAACGCCTACGCCACCCCGGTGCTGGAAAACAACCAGTTGGTCGGCTACGAGTCGGTACGCACCAAACCCAGCACCGAACAAGTGCGGCGTGCCGAAGCCTTGTATCGACGGATCAACGCCGGCAGGTCCGCCGTACCGAGCAGCGAACGCTGGTTGCCGGTACTGCAGAACTGGCTACCGTTCATTCTGGTCAGCCAGATCGGCTTTCTGGTCGGCGCCTGGCTCGATAGCCACTGGGGTTTCATTCTCGCCGCCGCCCTCTCCATCCCCCTCGGCCTGGCCGGCCTGGCCTGGCAGAACCGCGGCATGAAGCGCCTGCTGACACTGGCTGAACAAAGCACTTCGGACCCGCTTATCGCGCAGATGTACACCGATAGCAGCGGCGACCAGGCGCGCCTGGAACTGGCCATGCTCAGCCAGGAGGCGCGTTTGAAAACCTGCCTCACACGCCTGCAGGACACCGCCGAAAACCTCGCCAAGCAGGCGCAGAAGGCCGATGCCCTGGCCCACAGCAGCTCGGCCGGCCTGGATCGTCAGCGCCAGGAAACCGAGCAGGTCGCCACCGCCGTCAACGAAATGGCCGCCACCACCCTGGAAGTGGCCAGCAATGTCGCCCGCACCGCCATCGCCACCCAGGAAGCCAACCGCCTGACCAGCCAAGGTCGCAGCATCGCCGCGGAAACCCGCGAAGCCATTCAACGTTTGTCGCTGTCGGTCGGCGACACCGGCGAAACCGTCACCCGCCTGGCCCAGGACAGCAATGAAATCGGCGGCGTGGTCGATGTGATCAAAGGCATTGCCGATCAAACCAACCTGCTTGCGTTGAACGCCGCGATCGAAGCCGCCCGCGCCGGCGAAATGGGCCGCGGTTTCGCCGTAGTGGCCGACGAAGTGCGCTCGCTGGCACAACGCACCACCGAATCCACCGGGCAGATCCACCAATTGATCGCCAAACTGCAACGCACCGCCGAAGAAGCGGTGATGGCCATGGAAATCGGTCGCAAGCAAGCCGACGACGGCGTCGAGCGCGTGCAACAAGCCGATCAGGCCCTGGCCGGGATCAGCGATGCGGTGGCGAATATCTCCAACATGGCCGATCAGATCGCTGCTGCTGCGGAGGAACAGAGCTCGGTAGCCGACGAAATCAATCGCAATATCACCAGCATCGCCCAACTGGCGGAAAAAACCTCGGACGAAGCGCACAGCAGCGCCGAACTCAGCAAAGACCTCACCGCCACCGCCAAAGGCCAGTACGCCTTGGTCGAACGCTTCAATCGTTAAACGACGGCGGGCGCGCCCATTCGCGGCGCGCCCACCGTTTCAGCCATGCGTTAGCGCAGCACTACACTCCTCTCGGCGTTCTGCCAGCTCAGGTCATTCATGCCATCCAAGCTGCTATTCCTCCCCGGCGCCTCCGGCAATACGCAGTTCTGGCTGCCGGTGGCGCAACGACTCGCTCACCCCGCCGAGAAAATCCATATCGGCTGGCCGGGGTTCGGTTCCACCCCGGCGGATACGAAGGTTCAAGGTTTCGATGACCTGCTGGCGCTGGTATTGGCGCGGATCCAGACGCCGACCGCGCTGATCGCGCAGTCCATGGGCGGGGTCATCGCGGTATTGGCCGCCCTGGAAAAACCGCAACTGGTCACTCACCTGGTGCTTACGGTCACCTCTGGCGGCATGGATATGGCGGGCTTCGGTGCAGAAGATTGGCGCCCGGCGTTCTTCGATGCCAACCCGGCACTACCGCGCTGGTTCGCCGCTTACCACGAAGACCTGACGCCCAAGCTCGCCACGCTGCGTATCCCCACGTTGTTATTGTGGGGCGATGCCGACCCGATCAGCCCGGTCGCGGTGGGTCGGCGTCTGGCGGCGCTGCTGCCCTGTGCGCAGTTGCATGTCTTCCCTGGCGGGGATCACAACCTAGGCAATACCTTCGCCTGTGACATTGCGCCACTTCTTGATAGACATCTTTCGAGCGTACCGTAGCGGTCCCAGTTGTTCGCCTTGGTCTGCCTCTTCGCGGGCCTTATGGACTTGTCGGGGGGTCAGTACGCCTCTTAACTCAAACGCCAGGTGCCAATGCCATGCCCCAAGTGATAGAGGTCCCCATACCGCACGACTGTTCACTCCTCGACGGATTCCAGAGCATCTATTTTTGCGATGCCTATCAAACACCGCTCTCTAAGCCGAACCTCAGTGTGCAGGACGCCTATGCGGCGGTATTTGCCCATCCCCCGGGCTGGGTCAAGGGCCTTATGCGAATACGCGGCCTAGTGGCTTTCGTCCTTGGACTGAAACATGTACAAGATTCCGTCTTGGTGCAGGATCAGGGCATGCAGTATCGGGTTGGGCAACGCGCGGGAATATTTTCCGTCCAATCGATCGAGCCCAACGAGTTGATAGTGGGCGACGACGATAAACACCTGAACTTCAGAATTTCCATCTACAGATCATCGGCAAACGATGTTCAAGTCCTCACGTTGTCAACAGCGGTGGAAATCCACAATAAACTTGGCAAGTTTTATATGTTGGTGATCACGCCTTTTCACCGTTTCATCACCAAATCGATGCTGCAAAAGGCAGCGAATGCAGGCCTGCTATAGATAGATATCGCCAGGAACGAGCGGTCATTCGAAACGAATCAGCCACCTTGCAAGGAGCACCGCCATGATCAGCCTAGAATTCCTCATCACCTCGTTAATCGTGGTGCTGATTCCGGGAACCGGGGTCATTTACACGGTCTCCACTGGTCTGGTTCAAGGGCGCAAGGCCAGCGTATTCGCCGCGCTCGGCTGCACCGCGGGCATTGTGCCGCACCTGCTGGCCACGGTTCTCGGCCTGGCCGCACTCCTGCACAGCAGCGCGGTCGCCTTTCAGGCGCTGAAGTACGCTGGTGCCGCTTACCTGCTCTACATCGCTTACGCCACCTGGCGCGACAAATCCGCTTTTGCCGTCGACAGCGGTTCAGCCAGAAATAGCGCCTCCAGACTGGTGATCAAGGCGCTGCTGCTCAATATCCTCAATCCCAAGCTGACTCTGTTTTTTCTCGCGTTCCTGCCGCAATTCATTCGCCCCGGCACTGCCGAACCACTGGTACAGCTTCTGTTGCTGAGTTCGGTCTTTATGGCGATGACCTTCGTCGTGTTCGTCGCCTATGGCTTCCTCGCCCATGCGTTTCGCAAGGCCGTGATCGAGTCGCCCCAGGTGCAAACCTGGCTGCGTCGCGGTTTCGCCGCGGCCTTTGCCGGCCTCGGGGTAAATCTCGCCGCCAGCCAGAGGTGACGCCAAGCCATCGATCGCCTTCTAACGCTACGACTTGAGGAGTTCGCTATGAACAAGATCAACCTGCGAGAGAAGTTCGAGTTAGTCGACGGTTACTGGTCACCGAAGATCGTCGGCGAACTCAATGGCCAATACGTAAAGCTGGCGAAATTCAAAGGCGAAATGGTTTGGCACGCCCATGCCGATGAAGACGAGTTCTTTCAGGTGATCAAGGGCACTATCGTTATTCACCTGCGGGACAAACGCATCACGCTGCATGAGGGCGAATGCTTCATCGTGCCCAAAGGAGTCGAGCACAAGCCTGAAGCCGCAGAAGAAGCCCACGTGATGATGTTCGAGCCCAAGGCGACGCGACATACCGGCACCACCGAGAGCGATTTGACCGTCGCCACAGATGACCAGCACTGGATATAACCGCTGCGGCCCGGGCACTGTCTTTACAGGGAGCGTTTCATGTACCACGCCGTTATTCGCGTCATCGTAAAAAACCTATTTCGTGCACTTAACCAAGGCGACTATGAACCGATCCTGGCGGGGCTTGCGCCCAGGTTCGAGCACTGGTTTGTCGGCACCCACGCGTTATCCGGTTTGCGCACCAGCATGCCGACTACCAGAGCCTGGTATGAACGTCTGTATAGGATCTTCCCCAATATAAAATTCGATATACGCAACATCGCCGTGAGCGGCTGGCCATGGAACACCCTGGTCGCAGTCGAGTGGACCGACAGCTATACCCTGTTGAACGACGAAAAGCGCTCGAACTGCGGCGTGCACATGATCCGTCTGGTCTGGGGGAAAGGTGTTTCAGTGCGTATTTACTGCGATACCGAGCTGCTGCTGGAAAACCTTGCCATCCAGGAAGCCGGCGGCATCGGTGAGGCGTCTTATGCGCCTTTGATCGATTAGCAGGTTCCAAAGACTAGGCCTGACCTACCGCCCGCGAACTGCCGACGCCACGCGCCGACGCCATCACTGGACATAGCATGTCGACCACACTCCCCAGCCGCCGCGAAGACATTCTGCGTAATTACCTCCGGGCCAAGGACGAAAACCGCCCCCATCTACTGGCCGGTGTTTTCTCCGCCGACGCCACGCTCGAGGTGCACAACCGCGCCAGCGAAATCGCTTTCCCGGCATTCACCGAGGGCCGTGCGGCAATCGCCGATGTTCTGGTCCGCACCTTCGGCCAGACCTATGAAAACGTTTATTCCTTTTACATGGCGCGGCCAGCATCGGACACGCAGACATTTACCTGCGATTGGCTCGTCGTCATGTCCGAAAAAAACAGCAAGAACGTGCGGGTGGGATGCGGTCGGTACGACTGGACGTTCGCACCAGACGCAGCGGGTTTGGCGACAAACCTGGTCATCAGTATCGAGGCGATGCTGGTGCTGCCGCCCGAATCGCTCGAGCCCACTTATCGATGGATGGCTGAACTCGAGTATCCATGGTCCTCGGCCATGGCGGTCGAGGCAGCAATGCCGTCAGTTGCACCGCTTGCCCAGATCGTGCGCTACCTCAGCAGGCGCTGAGGGCGAAAGCCCGCGGCAATTATTTTCACCGCAATGAAGATGCGACCATGCCCTACAGCCTGAAATTCTCGACGCACCTTAGCGCACCACCCTCCACCGTCTGGGCTTGGATGACTTCTTTCGAGGGCATTTCCAAGGAAATGGCGCCTTATCTGCAGATGTCCGCGCCGCCGGGTGTCGGCAATCTCCGCTCGGTCGAGTTCCAGCCCGGCAAGCCGATGTTTCGCAGCTGGATCCGCCTCTTTGGCCTGATTCCCTTCGACTATTCGGACCTCACTCTGCTGAGCCTCGAAGAGGGAGTGGGCTTCGTCGAGCATTCGCCCATGGGCAGCATGCGTAGTTGGCGGCATGTGCGCCACCTGACGCCCACGGCAGGCGGCTGCGTGCTGACCGACGAATTGACCTTCGAACCCAGGCTCGCCGGTTGGTTGTCCTATCGAATCGTGCGGGCGTTCTTCAACCATCGGCACCGCATGCTTGAGCGTCATCTGGGTAAATTCATCGAGTGATGCAGCAAGGCTGCGACTACGCTGATGGAGCGGAATCTGACAAGGAGTTACCCGTGCTCACCCAATCCCTGTACATCGCCGGCTGCATCCCGTTTCTGATCCTGGGCCTGCTGCATACCGTCTATACGATTGCGGACATCTACAGCCCTAAAAGAATCGTGCCCTACGAACCAGGCGTCATGGGTTTGATGAAAGATTCCACGCTCGCGTTGACCAAGGAAACCGACATGTGGCGTGCGTGGGTCGGGTTCAATATCAGCCACGGCGTCGGTGTGCTGTTTTTCGCCGTCAGCCTCCTCTACTTCGCAGTGCTGCATATCGCCTTTTTGCAAAGCTCGCTCTTCCTGCTGACGGTTTCACCCCTGGTCGCTCTGGTTTACCTGGTGCTGTCGAGGAAATATTGGTTTCGCATTCCCGCCGCGGGATCGGCGATCGGCTTGCTCTGTTTTCTCGCCGGCTCGCTGGTCCAGGCATTTGCCTGAGCCCGGTCCATAGCGCTCAGGCATAAAGCGGTAACGCTCAGGCATGAAACGGCAGTGCTGCGCTCCCGGGCCGAGTGGCGTATTTCCGAAATTAATTTTCAACTGGTGTAACCAAACAGCCTTCCCCGCCGTATCTATCAGTGTCGTTACTCAAACCCACTGAAGGAAGGTATCCATGTCCAGCACAACCCAACAATTCAAGAGCTTGATCGGCGCCGTGGTTTTCGCCTTTGCCGGCACCCTGTACGCGGCCGACTATGCGGCCCCGGCCAAAACCGCCAAGACGGTCGAAACCTCGGGGATAGGCGCGGCGCGCCAGGCCATCGACAAATGGGAATACGAAAAAGCCATCGCCCTGCTCAAGACCGAAGCGGCCAAGGACCCGAACAATGCCGATGTGCAGAACTTGCTGGGCTACAGTAATCGCAAGCTGAAGCGCTACGAGCTGGCCCTGGGTTACTACCAAAAGGCATTGGCCTTGCAGCCCGAGCATCGCGGTGCCAACAACTACCTCGGCCACCTGTATCTGGAAACCGGCGAACTGGAAAAGGCCCAGGAGCGCCTCGCTGTGCTGGATCAGGTCTGCACCTTCGGTTGCGAGGAATACAGCGAACTGAAGCAGGCCATCGCCGCGCAACAAGCGCTTGCCGATAATTGATACCCGCCTCGCTACCCAAGGGATTGCATGAACGAGCCATTGAGTGACCTGTTGAGTCGTTGCGCCCTGGGAGACCGCGGCGCCTTCGCTCGCCTCTATGAGCTGGTCTCGCCCAAGCTGTATGGCATCGCCATGCGCCTGCTCAAACAGCGGCCGCAGGCGGACGATGCGCTGCAAGAGGCATTCAGCAAAATCTGGTATCGGGCCGGCAGTTATCGGCCCGATCTGGGCAACCCGATGACCTGGATGACCTCCATCCTGCGCAATCAGGCGCTGGATATGCTGGCCGCCCACGGTCGCCATGAACGCCTGCTCGACCGGGACGCGGATTACGCCGAGCTCGAACTCACTGCCCCTGGCAGCGACCCGCAGAGCGAGGCCCTGCATTGCGATGCGGCCGGGCGTTTGGACATCTGCATGGGGCAGCTGCGCGATCGGCACCGGCAGTGCATCGCGATGATTTATTGGGACGGCGTGACCTATCAGCAACTCGCCGACACACTCGAAACCCCGCTGGGTACCGTCAAGGTGTGGGTGCGTCGCGGCCTGGAGAAACTCAAACAATGCCTGGATCAATGAGATATCGGGACTCGCAGGTGCAGGAGCGTCTCGCCCGGGAGTACGTGCTCGGCACCATGAGCGCCACAGTGCGGCGGCGCTTCCAGCGCCTGCTGCATGCCGATGCCGGCTTGCAAGCCCAGGTCCGGGATTGGCAGCAGCGCCTGCAGCCGCTGGCCGATGACGTGCCACCACTTACACCGCCGCGCACGGTCTGGCTCGCCTTGGCCGAGCGTCTCGGCCATACGGCGCCGCGCCGCGCGCAAAAATCAGCATGGCTGAGCAGCCTGACTCTGTGGCGTGGCCTCAGCGCCATCACCAGCGCAGCGGTACTGGTGATGGCGCTGCTCCTGTTGCGCACGCAAGAGGTACGGCCAGTGGACTATCTGGCCGTGATGGCCGGCGATGAGTCCGTCGCGAGCATCGTTGCCAGTGCTCGCAAGGCGCCCTGGGAGCTGACGTTGGAACTGGTCAAGACGCCGCCTCTGGCCAGCGACAGGACCCTGCATCTTTGGGCGGTTTCCGCCGAAACCGGCGAGATCCATTCGCTGGGTGCGATCGGCAATGACGCCAAACAACAACGTCCCCTGAGCGAACGGCAATGGCTGTTGATCAGAGGCGCGCGCTCGCTGATCGTCACCGAAGAAGCGCAGTCCGCCGCACTCGACCAACCCACCGGACCGGTTCGTTACAGAGGGCTCTGCGTGCAACTGGGGTAACAGGCTATTACGGCGCCGCAAACCGCGGCGCCCCAGCAACTTTGGTCGCATTTTCCTCGTTGCCGACTGCTCGCAGAGTAATACGGCAGTCGAGGGCGCAGCAGTTGCAGCCTGCGGCCAAACCAAACAATAACAAGCCGCAGGAGAACTCCATGCGCTATTTCGCCTTGCTTCTACTTGTTGTCAGCTCCATGGCCACGGCCCAGAACTGGACGCTCGACCCACAACACTCGCTGCTCAGTTTTATCACCACCAAGGACGCCAGCATCAGCGACCACCACGGTTTCAGCAAGCTCACCGGCGCGGTCGACGAAGACGGCAAGGCCTGGCTGCGGGTCGGCCTGGCCAGCGTCGAATCGAATATCGACAAGCGCAACGAACGCATCCGCGAGCATCTGTTCGAAGTCGCCCAATACCCCGAAGCCATCGCCAGCCTGAGCTTGCCCGCCAAACTGTTCGAGCAATTAAAGGTCGGCGAAAGCTTCACCCGCTCGATGAACGTGCGCCTGGATCTGCACGGGCAGAGCAGGGTCGTGCGCGCCGAACTCTATGTGCTGCAGCTGCGCCCCGATGTGGTGGAGGTGTCCAGCTCGCAGCCGTTGATCATCAATGCCCATGAGTTCGGCATGCAGAACGGCTTGCTCAAACTGATGGAGCTGGCGGGCCTGAAGAGCATCGCCAGCGAAGTGCCGGTGACCTTGCGCCTGCGCTTCGTTCCCGCCTCCCAGGCCGCATCGCACTGATTTATAACAACCCGCTGGGTTACAGGGATTGCACAATTCACTGGCACCGGTAGAGTTCCACACTACCGAACGGAACCGGGTGGGAACGCCCGGCATTTCCCCCGAAGAGAGTTCGCTCAATCAGGCACGCACAAGGACGTTATGAGCAAGGCCAGCGCACTCGCGATCGTCGTCGCTATTTCGACCCTCCATTATTCGGTCATGGGTTATTACGGCTACGACCCCACCCCCGAATTCGAAACCTTGATGGCTTGGGCCTTTGCGCTGATGCTCGCGCTCTGGTGCCTGGACGATGCCAAACAGGTTAATTTTCACCGTCCTTATGAGTTCGGCGCCTTTATCTTTTTTACCTGGCCATTGGTGCTGCCCGCCTACCTGATTCATACCCGGGGTTGGCGAGGGATATTTATATTCATGGCATTTTTGATCCTGGCTCTGCTGCCCTATTTATCCGGCTGGCTGGCCTATTTCATGAGCCCCACTTATGCGGCCTATAGTTAGCCCCCCGAATCAATGCGCATACTCACCCATGGCAGGAAGAAGAGATGAAAGGCAGCTGTTTATGTGGCGCCATCGAATACACCATCGAGGGCCTCGATATGCCCATCAGCCATTGTCACTGCGGCAGTTGCAGAAAAGCCCACGCCGCGGCGTTCGCCACCACCGCAGGGGTCAAGCGCGAGCACTTTCGCTGGATTAAAGGTCAGGAGCGCCTGTCGACCTTCGAATCCTCGCCAGGCAAGTTGCGCCATTTCTGCTCGGTATGCGGCTCGCAGCTGATCGCCGAGCGCCCGCAGCAAGCCCACGTCATAGTGCGCATCGCCACCCTCGATGAAGACCCAGGCGTGCGACCTCAGCAACATATCTGGACGTCCCATGACGTGCCCTGGCTCGAATACGAGGGGGTTGCGGCATACCCGGAATGGCAACCGGGGCGCTAGGGTCTGTTACCGTTTCATTGCGACCGCGCCAGCCCCTAAGGCATCAACCATCGGGGAGCGACATAGGAGCAGCATATGCAGGAAATGACCGCCCTCTTCGGGATTGCCACCGCGCTCGCGCTTGGTGCGGCGAGCCCAGGGCCAAGCTTCGTCATGGTTGCACGCACGGCAATTGCCTCATCGCGCAACGATGGGCTATTTGCGGCCCTTGGCATGGGGGTCGGCGCCCTCCTTTTCGCCGGCCTCGCCTTGCTGGGCTTGCAAGGTTTGTTGCTGGCGATTCCGTCGCTGTACCTGGCGCTGAAGGTGGCCGGCGGTCTCTACCTCGTCTACCTGGGCATCCGCCTGTGGCGCGGGGCCAGCCAAGCGCACAATCTGGCTGAACTCAAACCTGCTGCCCGTTACGCGAAACGCGCCTTCGTGCTGGGCCTCAGCACGCAAATCAGCAACCCGAAGACTGCCATCGTTTATGCAAGTGTATTCGCCGCCTTCCTTCCGTCAGCTCCCACCCTGACCTTCAGCCTGGGCGTAACTGCATTGGTCTTTGCGATTGAATCGGGTTGGTATGCGCTGGTGGCTGTTGCACTTTCCGCGCAACGTCCCCGTCACGCCTACCTTCGTTATCAGACGTGGATCGATCGTGCCGCAGGTGGTGTCATGTTCGCGCTCGGGCTGAAACTGGTGTTATCCGCGCGCGATCACGCGCCCATTTCCCTGTAACGAGGTCGAACAGCAAATCTATGCCCAGCTTCCGTTTGGTAAGTACGCTTACCGCTGTCATTGCCAGCCTGCTGTTTATCGTCCTGTTATTCGTACCCGAGATAGCCTTCAGCCTGTTTGCAATCGAAGAAAATCAATCCGCATTCTTTATCGCCCGCAGGGCCGCCATGCTATTTCTGGGTATCGCCGTGGTGGCCTGGGTGGGACGCGATGCACCGCACTCGGCGTCCCGACAAGCCTTGTGCATCGGCCTCACGGTTGCCATGCTCGCGCTGGTGGTACTCGGCACCGCCGAATTGATCAGAGGCTTCGCAGGCGTCGGCATACTGCTTGCCGTCTTCACCGAAGCGCTTTTGGGTGGTCTGTATTTGAGGCTATACCTGAGCAATCGAGATGCCCAAGAGGGATAGATAGTCTATGGATACTCACACCCTCCTCAGCTTTTCCGCAGTTGCTGGTATTGCCATTCTCAGCCCTGGCCCAGCTGTTTTGCTCGCACTGCGTAATGGTGCCACCCTGGGGCTAGGTGCGGTCGTTTGCTCCTCGCTGGGCAATATCAGTGGGCTGTTCTGCCTATCCGCCGCAGCAATGTTGGGGCTAGGCCTGTTGTTGATGTCCTCGGCGCTGTTGTTCGCCGCAGTGAAAATCCTCGGCGCGCTGTATCTGTTTTATATCGGCGTTCGGCACCTGCTTGTCCGCAGCCCAGCGTTGAAGGGTGCGGCGGAACATGCGCCCCACGGCGCGCGACCCAGTTCGTTGGCGCTGTATCGCGAAGCTTTTCTCATGGCCGCGTTCAACCCTAAACCCATCCTGTTCTTTACCGCGTTGTTCCCCCAGTTCATCGATGCCAATGAGCCCTTATTGACGCAATTTTTTGTGCTCACGGGTATTTTCATGGTGCTCTCTTTTGCCACCCTGATCGCTTATGCGATGGTTGCTGCACGGGCGAAAAAATTTCTGCTGCAGGCTACTTTCGCCAAATGGCTGAACCGCGCGATGGGCGCGGTATTTATTTCGTTCGGCGCAGCGCTATTAGCCCTGCGCCGGCCTGTAGTCTAAGCGGCCATCGTGCCGCAGCTACCCCTGATGAATGGCAATCGAGCCCAACGCTGAAGACAAGGAGTCAAGGATGCAACTCTATCTGCTCTTTCTGCTGATGGCCGCCGCCACCGTGGCCAGCCCCGGTCCCGGCGTGGTGATGACCCTGAGTAATGCGTTGCGCTATGGCTTGCGCGGCACTTTTGCCGGGATTCTCGGAATCGCCTTCGGCGCCCTGGTGGTCGCGGCGATTTCGGCCACCAGCCTGGGCGTGCTGCTCGCGACTTCGGCGCAGGCCTTTACCCTGCTCAAGTTTATCGGCGCGGCCTATCTGGTTTATCTGGGCATTCGCCTGTGGCGGGCGCCGCCGTTCGATTTCTCCACGCAAAAGGCGCACAGCGCGAACTTCCCAAGGCGCTTTGCCGAGGGGCTGTCGCTGCAGCTGACCAACCCCAAGGCGGTGTTTTTCTTTCTGTCGATCTTCCCGCAATTCATCGACCCGGCACGCGACTATGCGCTGCAATTCGCCACCCTGGTGCTGACGTACAGCACGCTGGTCATCTGCATTCATTGCACCTATGCGCTGTTCGCGCGGCGGGCAAAGTCCTGGCTGACCTCGCCCCGGGGCGGGCGCATCGTCAATAGAACCGCCGGCGTCACCTTTGTCGGCTTCGGCGCGGCACTGGCTTCGGCCAGCCGCTAACAGGCAATTCAGGATGAATAGAGCATGACGACAGGCAGCCATATCGCCTTGCTGGCGAATTACAACGAGTGGATGAACAACAAGCTGTATGCAGCGGCCCGCACCTTGCCGGCGGAAGCGCTAGCGGCCGACCGCCAGGCGTTTTTCGGCTCGATTATCGGCACCCTCAACCATATCCTCGTTGCCGACACCATTTGGCTGCAGCGTTTCGCCACGCACCCGGCCGGGTACAGCTCCCTCGAGCCGGTTCGCCGACTGGCGGCACCACCAGCACTCGATACAGTGCTGTTCGCCGATATCGATGCGCTGTTCAGCCAGCGCCAGATGCTCGATCAGACGATCAAACAATGGGCCGCCCAACTGACCGAGGCCGACCTGCTGGAAACCCTGCGCTACCGGAATGTTAAAGGCGAGGCCATGGCCAAACGGTTCTCCAGCCTGATCACGCATTTTTTCAACCATCAAACCCATCATCGCGGCCAGGCCAGCACCCTGTTGTTTCAAGCCGGTGCGGATATCGGCGTGACCGATCTTCTCGCGCTGATTCCAGATGAGGAGGCCTGAGATGAACGACATTCAATGCAGCTCACTCGATGAGGTACGCGCGAATATTGACCGTATCGATCGCGCGCTTGTCGGCCTGTTGGCCGAACGCGGGCGTTTCGTCTCCCAGGCGGCGAGGTTCAAGAAGACCACCGACAACGTCAGAGCGCCGCAGCGCGTGGAACAGGTGATCGCCAAGGTGCGCATGCTAGCGGAGCAATGCGGGGCCAACCCGGCGGTAACCGAACAGGTCTATCGCGCGATGATCGCGGCCTTTATCGAAGCGGAGCTGGCCGAGCATGCGGCGCTGAAGCGCTCGGAGTCGACAAACGCATGAATGACCTGCCCCCGGCACTAATGAAGATGCTGAGCACATCCTGGAGCAGATGCTGGCACGCGCTGGACGCCGAAAGCGACGGCGCAGCGTTGATGCGGCAACTGCTCGCCGCTTACCAGGAGCCGCAGCGCAAATACCACACACTGCAACACCTGACGGAATGCCTGGCCATGTTGCAGGAGCACCTTGAGTTGGCCGAGCAGCCCGGCGAGGTCGAGATGGCGCTGTGGTTTCACGATGCGGTGTATGACGTCAAGGCAAGCGATAACGAACAGAAAAGCGCGGACTGGGCATCGCGATCACTGGCTGAAGCGGGCGTCGCCCAGGCGCATATCGACGGAGTGGTGCAACTGATCATGGCGACCTGCCACAGCGCGTTGCCACAGGGCCGCGACCAACAATTGCTGGTCGACGTCGACCTGTCGATTCTTGGCAGCCCGCGAGCGCGCTTTGTCGAGTACGAGCGGCAGATCGCCGAAGAATACAGCTGGGTGCCCGAGATATTCTTCCGGCAAAAACGCGGTGCGGTGCTCGAAGAATTCATCGCGCGCCGCCCCATCTACAGCACAGCGGCTTTGCAGCAGAAGCTCGAGCGCCAGGCCCAGGACAACCTGGCCTTTTCCCTGGAGCGGTTGGCGGGCTGAGGCTGCATTCGTATGGTAATAGTCATCGCGGCCAAGGCCGCTTCTACAGGGTCGTGCCACGCATCCACCTGCGGGGTTCGTAGGGTGGATGGCGCTT
The DNA here is from genome assembly GCF_946885955.1 of uncultured Pseudomonas sp. The sequence goes on along the minus strand of NZ_CAMPHI010000005.1, from coordinate 45,612 downwards.
TATCCATCCACCACTAGCACGCCGCGATGGTGGATGAAAAAGGCGTCATCCACCCTACCCAACTGCCCCAGCCTCGTACCCCGAATGAAATCCGGGAAATATCTTGCGTCAGACACCGTTCCCGGATTGCATCCGGGCTACCGAGCAAGCCACTCACTTCGATAAAAACGCGGCTATGGCATCGGCGGCCGTCTGCAGGTGCTGTTCATGGCTGAAGCCCGAGCTTTTCAGTGGTTTGAGGTCGTGGTCGGCGGCCGTTAACCAATCCACCCTGATCGCTGGGGACAGCGGGTAAGCCGCCACCGTAGCGCGGTCGCCGAGGGCGTCGCGTTCACCCTGGACGATCAGGGTCGGCGTCTGCAGGTCGGCGAGATGGGCGATCCGCGGTTTGTCGGCCTTGCCGATGGCATAGAACGGATAGCCCAGGCATACCAGGGCGTCGGCGCCCAGTTCGTCGGCCAACAGGCTGGCCATGCGCCCGCCCATGGATTTGCCGCCGATCGCCAATGGTCCTGCGACCTGTTGGCGCACCAGGGCATGCACCTCGCGCCACTGTTCCAGCAACCTGGCCTGGGGGTTAGGGGGGCGTTTCTTGCCATCCAGGCGCCTTGCGGCCATATAGGCGAACTCGAAGCGCACCACCGCAATGCCCCGTACCACAAGGCATTGCGCCATTTTCTGCATGAACTCGCTATCCATAGGCGCGCCCGCGCCGTGGGCCAGAATCAGGGTCGCGCGCGCCTCGCCAGCGGGCCTGTCCCATAGCAGAACCTCATCCCCCTGCCCCTTCGAGCATTGATCCCGGTCAATACCGGCACTTTGCCCTTTGCTCATGCTTGCCTCGCTTACAGAGTCTGTTGGTTCGTGGCGCCGATGGTACAGGCCCGCTGCCACTGCTTGACAAAAGACCTGCCAATAACCGGATGGAAACCCCGTAAATGAACACGACCGGGAACACAACCAGCAGTGCCGCCTATAACTATAAGGTGGTTCGCCAATTCGCCATCATGACGGTGGTGTGGGGCATAGTCGGGATGGCTGTAGGCGTGTTTATCGCCGCGCAGCTATCCTGGCCCGAGCTCAACTTCAACCTCCCCTGGATCAGCTTCGGGCGCCTGCGCCCGCTGCACACCAACGCGGTTATTTTCGCCTTCGGCGGCTGCGCGCTGTTCGCCACCAGCTATTACGCGGTGCAGCGCACTTCGCAAACAACATTGTTCGCACCCAAGCTTGCGGCCTTCACCTTCTGGGGCTGGCAGCTGGTGATTCTGCTCGCGGCGATCTCCCTGCCCATGGGCTGGACCAGCAGCAAGGAGTACGCCGAGCTGGAATGGCCGATCGACCTGCTGATCACCGTGGTCTGGGTCAGCTACGCCATCGTGTTCTTCGGCACCGTGATGAAACGCAGGGTCAGCCACATCTATGTGGGCAACTGGTTCTTCGGCGGTTTCATCCTCACCGTGGCCATCCTGCACCTGGTCAATAACCTGGAAATCCCGGTCACCCTGACCAAGTCCTATTCGGCCTATGCCGGCGCCACCGACGCGATGATCCAGTGGTGGTACGGGCATAACGCCGTGGGCTTTTTCCTCACTGCGGGCTTTCTCGGGATGATGTACTACTTCGTGCCGAAGCAGGCCGGGCGCCCGGTTTACTCCTATCGCCTGTCGATCGTGCACTTCTGGGCACTGATCGCCGTGTACATCTGGGCCGGCCCGCATCACCTGCACTACACCGCACTGCCGGATTGGGCGCAAAGCCTCGGCATGGTGATGTCGCTGGTACTGCTGGCACCGAGCTGGGGCGGCATGATCAACGGCATGATGACGCTGTCGGGCGCCTGGCATAAGTTGCGCACCGACCCGATCCTGCGCTTCCTCGTTGTTTCCCTGGCGTTCTACGGCATGTCGACCTTCGAAGGTCCGATGATGGCGATCAAGACCGTCAACGCCCTGTCCCACTACACCGACTGGACCATTGGTCACGTACATGCCGGCGCACTCGGCTGGGTGGCGATGATCTCCATCGGCTCGCTCTATCACCTGATCCCGAAAGTCTATGGTCGTCAGCAGATGCACAGCGTCGGCCTGATCAACGCGCACTTCTGGCTCGCCACCATCGGCACCGTGCTCTACATCGCCTCGATGTGGGTCAACGGCATCACCCAGGGCCTGATGTGGCGTGCGGTCAACGAGGACGGCACCCTCACCTACTCCTTCGTCGAAGCGCTTGAAGCCAGCCACCCGGGCTATGTGGTGCGGATGATCGGCGGGGCGATTTTCTTCAGCGGCATGCTGTTCATGGCCTGGAACGTCTGGCAGACCGTGCGCGCCAGCAAGCCGGCCGACGTGCAGGCTGCAGCACGCTTTTCCTTGGAAGGAGCGCACTGATGAAACACGAAATTCTCGAAAAGAACATTGGCCTGATGGCCCTGATGATGGTGCTGGCGGTGAGTATCGGCGGCCTGACCCAGATCGTTCCGCTGTTCTTCCAGGATGTCACCAATGAACCGGTGGAAGGCCTCAAGCCCTACACCGCGCTGCAACTGGAAGGTCGCGACATCTATATCCGCGAAGGCTGTGTCGGTTGCCACTCGCAGATGATCCGTCCGTTCCGCGCCGAAACCGAGCGCTACGGTCACTACTCGGTCGCTGGCGAAAGCGTCTACGACCACCCGTTCCTCTGGGGCTCCAAGCGTACCGGTCCGGACCTGGCCCGGGTCGGCGGCCGCTACTCGGACGAATGGCACCGTGCCCACTTGTACAACCCGCGCAACGTCGTGCCGGAATCGAAGATGCCGGGCTATCCGTGGCTGGTGGAGAACGTTCTGGACGGCGCCGATACCGCGAAAAAGATGGATGCACTGCGCTTCGTCGGCGTGCCTTACAGCGATGCGGACATTACCGAAGCCGGCGCAGCGGTCAAGGGTAAGAGCGAAATGGATGCACTGGTCGCCTACCTGCAAGTCCTCGGCACTGCCTTGAAGAACAAGAGGTAAGACCATGGCATTCGACATCATCAATATCGGCACCCTGCGCGGCATAGGCACCGCACTGGTCCTGCTGTCCTTCGTCTGCGTGACGCTCTGGGCGTACAGCAGCAAGCGCCGCGTGGCGTTCAACGAGGCGGCCCAGCTGCCTTTTGCCGACGAAATCAAGTCCGCTGCATTGAGGAGCGACACCCCATGAGCACCTTCTGGAGCTGGTATGTATCCCTGCTGACCATCGGCACCCTAATCGCCCTGTTCTGGCTGGTATTCGCCACCCGCAAGAGCGAAGTCCACAAGAACGAAACCGACCAGACCATGGGTCACGCCTTCGACGGCATTGAGGAATATGACAATCCGTTGCCCAAATGGTGGTTCATGCTGTTTATCGGCACGCTGATCTTCGCCGTGCTCTATCTGCTGATGTACCCCGGCCTGGGTAACTTCAAGGGCATGCATCCGACCTATGAAGGCGGCTGGACCCAGGTTGCCCAGTGGCGTCAGGAAATGCAGCAGGCAGATGAGCTGTATGGGCCGATCTTCGCCAAATATGCGGCTATGCCGCTGGCCGATGTCGCCAAGGATGAACAGGCACTGAAAATGGGTGGCCGCATGTTCGCCACCTATTGCGCGGTCTGCCATGGCTCGGATGCCAAGGGCGCGGTGGGCTTTCCCAACCTTACCGACAACCACTGGCGCTGGGGCGGCGAGCCCGACGTGATCAAGACCACCATTCTCAATGGACGCATGGGTGCCATGCCGGCCTGGGGTCAGATTCTCGGTGAGGACGGCGTCAAGCAGGTCGCGGCCTACGTACGCAATGGTCTGGCCGGCCTGCCGTTGCCTGCTGACGAGTCGTTCGACCTGCAACAGGGCGCACAGATCTTCAGCAATAACTGCCAGGCATGTCACGGCGCAACCGGTCAGGGCACCCCGATGATGGGCGCGCCCAACCTGACGCAACCCGGCGGCTGGATCTATGGCTCCAACCTGGCGCAGCTGCAGCAGACCATCCGCTACGGTCGCAATGGGAAGATGCCTGCGCAGGAACAGTACCTGGGTAACGACAAGGTGCACCTGCTGGCGGCTTATGTGCTGAGCCTCAGCCAGGGGAAAACCGCCGATCAGTAACCGTTCAGCTGACGGCAGCAACCAGCTGCCGTCAGTCCCAAAGCATGCGCAGCAGTCTGCGACCCAAGGTCGCACCCCCTCCGGGCAATACCCTTGCTATTGCCCAAACTGAGCTAATCTAGTGGTCGGGTCGCACCCGCCAGCAGGCCGGGCGATCCTCCCTTCGCGCAGTGCCTTCAGGCACAGGGAACGCTCGACAGCCGGCTCGAATCGCCTGGCGAAGCAGGAAATCAACGCCTTTTGCAAGCCCGTTTGTATCGACCCGTGTCGTTGCATTGGCTATCTGCTTTCTCCATACTTGCCGCCGATTTTTGTCCCTAGAAACTCCATTAACCGTGGAACCCAGCATGAGCTCAGCAATCAGTCAGACTGCTTATAACTACAAGGTGGTCCGCCAATTCGCCGTGATGACGGTGATTTGGGGGGTCATTGGCATGGCGCTAGGTGTGTTCATCGCCGCGCAACTGGTGTGGCCGGAACTCAACCTAGGCCTGGAATGGACCAGCTTCGGTCGTCTCCGTCCCTTGCACACCAACGCGGTGATCTTCGCCTTTGGCGGCTGCGCCCTGATGGCCACGTCCTTCTATGTGGTCCAGCGGACCAGTCAGGCACGCCTGATTTCCGACGGTCTCGCAGCCTTCACCTTCTGGGGTTGGCAAGCGGTGATCGTGCTGGCAGTCATCACCCTGCCGCTGGGTTACACCAGCAGCAAGGAATACGCTGAGCTCGAGTGGCCTATCGATATCCTCCTGGGCATCGTCTGGGTCAGCTATGCGTTGGTGTTCTTCGGCACCATCGTCAAGCGCAAGACCAAGCATATATATGTGGGCAACTGGTTCTTCGGTGCCTTCATCCTGGTGACTGCCCTGCTGCACATCGTCAACAGCATGGAAATGCCGGTGTCGATGTTCAAGTCCTACTCGATGTACTCGGGTGCGACCGACGCGATGATCCAGTGGTGGTACGGCCACAACGCGGTGGGCTTCTTCCTGACCACCGGCTTCCTGGGGATGATGTATTACTTCGTGCCGAAGCAGGCCGAACGTCCGATCTACTCCTATCGCCTGTCGATCGTGCACTTCTGGGCGCTGATCACCCTGTACATCTGGGCCGGCCCGCACCACCTGCACTACACCGCACTGCCGGACTGGGCGCAGAGCCTGGGCATGGCGATGTCGCTGATTCTTCTGGCACCGAGCTGGGGCGGCATGATCAACGGCATGATGAGCCTGTCCGGCGCCTGGCATAAGCTGCGCACCGACCCGATCCTGCGCTTCCTGGTGGTTTCCCTGGCGTTCTACGGCATGTCGACCTTCGAAGGTCCGATGATGGCGATCAAGACCGTCAACGCCCTGTCCCACTACACCGACTGGACCATTGGTCACGTACATGCCGGCGCACTCGGCTGGGTGGCGATGATCTCCATCGGCTCGCTCTATCACCTGATCCCGAAAGTCTATGGTCGTCAGCAGATGCACAGCGTCGGCCTGATCAACGCGCACTTCTGGCTCGCCACCATCGGCACCGTGCTCTACATCGCCTCGATGTGGGTCAACGGCATCACCCAGGGTCTGATGTGGCGTGCGGTCAACGAAGACGGCACCCTCACCTATTCCTTCGTCGAAGCCCTGGAAGCCAGCCACCCCGGCTACCTGGTACGTATGATCGGCGGCGCTTTCTTCGTCACCGGCATGCTGTTGATGGCCTACAACACTTTCCGCACCGTGCGTGCCGCCAAGGCGTCTGAATATGACGCGGCCGCACAGATTCCTGCCGGAGTAGCACACTGATGAAACACGAAATCATCGAGAAGAATATCGGCCTGATGGCGCTGCTGATGGTTTTTGCCGTCAGCATTGGCGGCCTGACGCAGATCGTTCCGCTGTTTTTCCAGGATGTCACCAACGAACCGGTGGAAGGCCTCAAGCCTTACACCGCGCTGCAACTGGAAGGCCGTGACGTCTATATCAAGAACGGTTGCGTCGGCTGCCACTCGCAGATGATCCGTCCGTTCCGCGCCGAAACCGAACGCTATGGCCACTACTCGGTCGCCGGTGAAAGCGTTTACGACCACCCGTTCCTCTGGGGCTCGAAGCGTACCGGTCCGGACCTGGCCCGGGTCGGCGGTCGCTACTCGGACGAATGGCATCGTGCCCACCTGTACAACCCGCGCAACGTGGTACCGGAATCGAAGATGCCGGCCTATCCATGGCTGGTCGAGCACAAGCTCGACGGCAAGGACACCGCGAAGAAGATTGAAGTGATGCGCGGCTTCGGCATCCCTTACACCGACGAAGATATCGCCGGTGCCCAGGACGCAGTGAAGGGCAAGACCGAAATGGACGCGCTGGTTGCGTACCTGCAGGTCCTCGGCACCTCGATCGCCAACAAACGGTAACGCACGATGCCTTCCTTTCTCACGGACGTCGGGACTATTCGCGGCTTGGGCACGGTGGTGGTGTTTATCGCCTTCATCGGCGTAGTGCTCTGGGCCTACAGCAGCAAGCGCAAATCCAACTTCGACGAGGCTGCGAACCTGCCCTTCGCCGACGAACCGAAAACCAACGTACGTGACGAGCAATCTTCCAGGAGCAATAACCAATGACCACGTTCTGGAGTTGGTACGTAACAATCCTCTCCCTCGGCACCATCTTCGCCCTGACCTGGCTGATCTTCGGCACCCGTAAGGGGCAACGCCAGGAAACCACCGAAGAGACTGTCGGCCACGAGTTCGACGGCATCGAGGAGTTCGACAACCCGCTGCCCAAATGGTGGTTCATGCTGTTCGTCAGCACCATCGTCTTCGCCCTCGGCTATCTGGTGCTCTACCCGGGCCTGGGTAACTGGAAGGGCTTGCTGCCGGGCTACGAGTATCTCGACAACAAGGCCGAAACACCTTTCGCCACTAACGTACAGATCGCCGACGGCAAAGAACGCAACGCCGGCTGGACTGGTGTGCACCAGTGGGAAAAGGAAATGGCCAAGGCCGACGCCGAATATGGCCCGATCTTCGCCAAATTCGCAGCCATGCCGATCGAACAGGTTGCCCAGGACGAGAAAGCCCTGAAAATGGGTGGTCGTCTGTTCGCCTCCAACTGCTCGGTATGCCACGGTTCCGACGCCAAGGGCGCTTACGGCTTCCCTAACCTGACCGATAACGACTGGCTGTACGGCGGCGAAGCCGAAACCATCAAGACCACCATCATGGGCGGCCGTCAGGCAGCCATGCCGGCCTGGAAAGACAGTCTTGGCGAGCAAGGCATCAAGAACGTCGCCGCTTACGTGCGCAGCCTCTCGGGCCTGAAGACACCTGAAGGTATCAACGCCGATATTGCCGCAGGTCAAGACATCTTCAAGACCAATTGTGCAGTCTGTCATGGTGCTGATGCGAAAGGCCAACACGCCATGGGGTCGGCCAACCTGACCGACAAGACCTGGCTGTACGGCTCCAGCTTCGCCCAGATACAACAAACCCTGCGCTATGGCCGTAATGGCCGTATGCCGGCTCAGGCAGACCACCTCGGCAACGACAAGGTGCACCTGCTGGCCGCTTATGTGTACAGCCTGTCGCAACAAAACCCGGAGAAATAACCTCTCCTGTCCCGCCCGACGCGACCCCCTGTCGCACCCGAGCGGGACCTCTCAGGCGTACCATAGCGATACCGTGAATTGACCTCGGCCGGCACATATCGGCCGAGGCGGCCAACCAACCGCTGTGGTACGAATGATGAGCTCACAGATTCCCGTTAAAGACGTCACGCCTGCCCCGGCCAAGGTCGAATCCGTCGACCTTTACGCCAATCGAGAAAAAATCTACACCCGCGCTTTCACCGGTATTTTCCGCAATCTGCGCATGCTCGGTGGCGCCGCCCTCTTCCTCCTGTATTTCGGTACCGTCTGGCTCACCTGGAATGGTCGCCAGGCCGTCTGGTGGAACCTGCCCGAGCGCAAGTTCTACATCTTCGGCTCGACTTACTGGCCACAGGACTTCGTTCTGCTGTCCTGGCTGCTGATCATCTGCGCCTTCGGCCTGTTCTTCATTACCGTGTTCGCCGGCCGGGTCTGGTGTGGCTATACCTGCCCGCAGAGTGTGTTCACCTGGGTGTTCATGTGGGCGGAGAAGGTCACCGAAGGCGATCGCAACCAGCGCATGAAACTCGACAAAGCGCCGCTGACCGGCCAGAAGTTCCTGCGCAAGCTGGCCAAGCACGGTATATGGATTGGCGTATCGCTAATCACCGCCATCACCTTCGTTGGCTACTTCACCCCGATTCGCGAGCTGATCGTCGAGCTGTTCACCCTTGAATCCAGCGGCTGGGCACTGTTCTGGGTCGCCTTCTTTACCCTCGCCACCTATGGCAACGCCGGCTGGCTGCGCGAACAGGTGTGCATCTACATGTGCCCGTACGCGCGCTTCCAGAGCGTGATGTTCGACCAGGACACGCTGATCGTTTCCTACGACCCGCGTCGCGGCGAACAGCGCGGGCCACGGCGCAAGGACGCCGACTACAAGGCCCAAGGCCTCGGCGACTGCATCGACTGCAAGATGTGCGTGCAGGTCTGCCCGACCGGCATCGATATTCGCGACGGCCTGCAGATCGAGTGCATCGGCTGCGCCGCCTGTATCGACGCCTGCGACAGCATCATGGAGAAGATGGACTATCCGAAGGGACTGATCAGCTACACCACCGAACACAATCTGTCCGGCAAGAAGACCCACCTGGCCCGTCCGCGCCTGATCGGCTACGCCGTGGCCCTGACGGCGATGATGGGACTGTTCGCCTGGGCGGTTCATGAGCGTTCGCTGGTCGAACTCGACGTGATCAAGGACCGCGTGCTCTATCGCGAGAACGAAGAGGGCCGGATCGAGAACGTCTACACCCTGAAAATCATGAACAAGGCCCAGCGCGACGTCACCTACGTTATCGAAGCCAGTGGCCTGGATGGCCTGGTATACGAAGGCAAGCATGAAGTCACCGCCCAGGCCGGCGAAGTGCTGTCGCTACCGATCGAGTTGTCGATCGAGCCGGAAAAACTGCCTTCCAGCACCAATGAAATCATGTTCCGTGTCCGCGCTATAGACGACGCGAACATCAATAACGATGCCGACAGCCGCTTTATCGGCCCCAGCGTCCGCTAAGAGAAACACACAGCATGCCCGAACAAACTGTAGTCAAACCCTGGTACAAGCAACTCTGGCCGTGGTTCATCATCGGCCTACTGGGGCTGTCGGTGATCCAGGGCGGGTCGATGCTGATATTCGCCACGCTCAACCCACCCGGCCTGATCTCCGATGACTACTACGACGTCGGCAAGGGCATCAACCAGTCGCTGGAGCGGGAAAAGCTGGCCAAGCAACTGCAACTGCGCGCCACCATCGACCTCGATCAGGAGCGCGGTATCGCCGAGCTGCGCCTGCAGGGTTTCAGCGGCCCCGCGCAGCTGGTTCTCAACCTGCTTTCGCCGACCCAACCCGAGCGAGACCGTCGGATCATCCTGCAGCCCCAGGGCGAGGGGCTCTACCGAGGACAAATGCAGGATGTGGTCGAGGGCCGGCGCTTCGTCGAGCTGATCGGCCAGGAAGGCGGCAAGGACTGGCGCCTGTTCGAAGAGCGCACCCTGGAGGCCGGCAAGCCCATCTTCATCGGCCACCAGCAGTGACAACAGGCGATAGATTGCGTCGCAATGGCTAATCCGATCCCCTGCTACCACTGCGGCTTGCCGGTGCCCGCCGGCAGCCGCTTCCAGGCCGAGGTGCTCGGCGAGCAGCGCGAGCTGTGCTGCCCCGGCTGCCAGGCGGTCGCCGAATCCATAGTCGCCGGCGGCCTTGAGCACTATTACAAGCATCGCAGTGAAAATGCCGCCAACCCGCAGAACCTACCGCAGGCGCTACCCGACGAACTGGCGCTGTACGACCGCGAAGAGGTCCGCGCGCCCTTCGTCGAACAGCACGGTGAGTTGAGTGAGACGCGCCTGCTGATCGAAGGCATCAGTTGCGCCGCCTGTGGCTGGCTGATCGAAAAGCACCTGCGCAACCTGCCCGGCGTCGCCGAGGCGCAGCTGAATCTGTCCAACCAGCGCCTGCATGTACGCTGGGCCGATAGCCAGCTGGCGCTCAGCCAATTGCTCAAGGAGCTACGCAAGATCGGTTATGTCGGCCACCCCTGGCAGGCCGATGCCGCCGCCGAACAGCTGCAGCGCGAAAACCGCCGGGCGATGCGCGAGCTGGGAGTGGCCGGCATGCTCTGGATGCAGGTGATGATGGCGAGCATGGCCACCTGGCCGGAGTTCAACATCGACCTCTCCCCCGAGCTGGACATCATTCTGCGCTGGGTCAGCCTGTTTCTCGCCACGCCCATCGTGTTCTATTGCTGCGGGCAGTTTTTCCGCGGCGCGCTGCGCGACCTGCGCACCCGTCACCTGACCATGGACGTATCGGTATCGCTGGCTATCGGCGGCGCCTATATCGCCGGCATCTGGTCAACAGTGACCGGCCAGGGCGAGCTGTACTTCGATGCGGTCGGCATGTTTGCCCTGTTTCTCCTCGCCGGGCGCTATCTGGAACGCCGCGCACGCGAACGCACGGCTGCAGCTACGGCGCAATTGGTCAACCTGCTACCGGCCTCCTGCCTGCGCCTGCTTGATGACGGCCAGAGCCAGCGCATCTTGCTCAGCGAACTGCAGGTCGGCGATCGCGTCCTGGTGCCGCCCGGCGCCCTGCTGCCTGCGGACGGACGCATCGTCGACGGCCAATCGAGCGTCGACGAATCCCTGCTGACCGGCGAATACCTGCCCCTGCCGCGCACGATCGGCGATGGCGTTACCGCCGGCACGCTGAACGTCGAGGGGCCGCTGACGATAGAAGTGCTGGCCCTCGGCGACGCCACCCGGCTCTCCGCCATAGTGCGTCTACTCGAGCGGGCGCAGAACGAAAAACCGCGCCTGGCGGAAGTGGCCGACCGGGTGGCGCAGTGGTTTCTGCTGGTCGTACTGGCCGCCGCCGCACTGGTTGGCCTGATCTGGTGGCAACTGGATCCGGCGCGGGCCTTCTGGATCGTCCTCGCCCTGCTGGTCGCCACCTGCCCCTGCGCCCTGGCCCTGGCCACACCGACAGCCCTGACCGCGGCCACGGGCAGTCTGCACAAGCTCGGCCTACTATTGACCCGCGGCCATGTGCTGGAAGGGTTGAACCAGATCGACACGGTCATCGTCGACAAGACCGGCACCCTGACCGAGGGTCGCCTGACCCTGAGATCGATCATCCCGGTGGGGCAACTCGACAGCGACAGCTGCCTGGCGCTGGCCGCCGCCCTGGAGAACCGTTCCGAACACCCGATTGCGCGCGCTTTTGGTCGCGCCGCGCAAGCCGCCGACAATGTCGAAAACGTGGCGGGCCTCGGCTTGCAGGGCCAGGTCGCCGGCCAGCGCTTGCGCATCGGCCAGCCGGCATTCGTTAGCCAGCTCAGTGGCCAGTCGACACCGACGATTCCCGGGACACACGGCCAATGGTTGCTCCTCGGCGATGATCGCGGGCCGCTGGCCTGGCTGGTGCTTGACGACCGCCTGCGCGAGGATGCGCCCGCGCTGATCGATGCCTGTCGCGCCCGTGGCTGGCAGATTTTGCTGCTGTCGGGCGACAGCTCGCCGATGGTCGGTGAAATCGCCCAGCAACTCGGGATCGAGCAGGCGCAGGGCGGCCTGACACCGGACGCCAAGCTCGCCGAACTGCAGAAGCTGCATGCTCAGGGCCATCGCGTATTGATGCTCGGCGACGGCGTCAACGATGTGCCAACATTGGCGGCAGCCGACATCAGCGTGGCCATGGGCAGCGCCACCGATCTGGCGAAAACCAGTGCCGACGCGGTCTTGCTGTCCAATCGCCTGAGCAGCCTGATACAGGCTTTCGCGGTGGCGCGGCGGACCCGGCGGATCATCATCGAAAACCTGGCTTGGGCCAGCCTGTACAATGGCCTGGTTCTGCCGTTCGCCGCGCTCGGCTGGGTCACACCGATCTGGGCGGCACTGGGCATGTCACTCAGCTCGCTGCTGGTGGTGCTCAATGCCTTGCGCCTAACCCGTGTCCGTACGTCGAACGCTCCGACGTGAGTATCCATACCCCGCCGGACCGCACAGATCGTCCCTCGAGCAGCCGCCAGGAGACCCCATGCCCGCACTCTATATTCTGATTCCCGTGGCGATCGTTCTGGTCGCCTTCGCCATCTGGTTGTTCTTCTGGGCGGTTGACAGCGGTCAGTACGACGATCTCGACGGCCCGGCCCACAGCATTCTGTTCGACGACGAAGACCCGATGCATGTCGCCGGCACCAGCAAAAACAATCAGCCGCAGGCGGACGCGGGCAACGAGCGCAAAACCGATGCTTGAACTGGCGCCCCTGCTATTGTCCGCGCTGATCCTCGGCCTGCTCGGCGGCGGTCATTGCCTGGGTATGTGTGGCGGCTTGATGAGCGCGCTGACCCTGGCCATTCCCGCCGAACAACGCGGGCGACGCTTCAAACTGTTGCTGGCCTACAACCTGGGGCGTATCGGCAGCTACAGCCTCGCCGGACTGCTGCTTGGCCTGGCCGGCTGGGCCGTCACCAACAGCCCGGCGGCAATGCTGCTGCGGATAGTCGCGGCGCTGCTGCTGATCGCCATGGGTCTCTATCTCGCGGGCTGGTGGAGTGGGCTCACCCGCATCGAAGCGCTTGGCCGCGGGCTGTGGCGCTATATCCAGCCATTGACGCACCGCTTTATGCCGGTCACCAGCATCCCGCGGGCGTTGATGCTCGGAGGCCTGTGGGGCTGGCTGCCATGCGGCCTGGTATACAGCACCTTGCTTTGGGCTTCCAGCCAGGGCGACGCCCTCGACAGTGCGGCGCTGATGCTGGCGTTCGGCATTGGCACCCTACCGGTATTGCTCGCCACCGGCCTGGCCGCTGAACGCATTGCGAGATTGCTGCGCGAACGTGGGGTGCGCATGGCCGGCGGTATTCTGGTGATTCTCTTCGGCCTCTGGACCCTGCCCGGCCCCCATCGGCATTGGCTGATGGGACATTGAGGCGATCACGGGCCGCAAGCCGATAGCGGCAGGCTACAAGCCCCGGTGCCTCTCGCCTGGGTGCAGCCTGCGGAGCCATGACCCAGGTCAAAACAAGCCCGACGGCGCGCTCTTAGACTCTTGGCATTGACAGTCAATCCGGGAACGCCCGCATGTTCGATGCCACCCATTGGGATAGCGACCTGATCCACCGTTACGATCAGGTCGGTCCGCGCTATACCTCCTACCCCACAGCCCTGCAGTTCCATCCCGGGATAGGCCCGCTCGACCTGCTGCATGCGCTGCGCGATAGCCGCAAGGCGCTACGCCCGCTGTCGCTATACGTGCATCTGCCGTTCTGCGCGCATGCCTGCTATTACTGCGTCTGCAACAAGGTGATCACCAAGGACCGCGGGCGCGCCCAGCCCTATTTGCATGCGCTGGAACATGAGATGACCATGCTCGGGCGCCAGCTCGATCGACGCCAGACCGTCGAGCAACTGCACCTGGGCGGCGGCACGCCAACCTTTCTCAGCCATGACGAACTGCGCCAGTTGATGGCTAAGCTGCGCGAGCATTTCCACCTTTTAGATGACGATTCCGGCGACTACAGCATCGAAATAGACCCGCGCGAAACCGACTGGTCAACCATGGGCTTGCTTCGCGAACTGGGCTTCAATGGCATCAGCATCGGTGTGCAGGACCTCGACCCGGCCGTGCAACGTGCGGTCAATCGCCTGCAAACCCTGGAAGAGACCCGCTCCATCGTCGATGCCGCGCACACGCTGCAGTTCCGCTCGTTGAATATCGACTTGATCTACGGCCTGCCCAAGCAAACCCCGGCCAGTTTTGCCCAGACCCTCGACGAGATCATTGCACTGCAACCCGACCGTTTGTCGCTATTCAACTACGTGCACCTGCCCGAACGCTTTATCGCCCAACGCCGCATCGATGAGAGCGAATTGCCCTGCGCTACGGATAAATTAATGATCCTGCAAAACAGCATCGCTCAACTCAACGCGGCGGGTTACCGCTACATCGGCATGGATCACTTCGCCCTGCCCGACGACGAACTGGCCAGCGCCCAGGAAGATGGCCGCCTGCAACGTAATTTTCAGGGCTATACCACTCACGGTCATTGCGATCTGCTCGGTCTCGGCGTATCGGCGATCAGCCAGATCGGCGACCTGTACTGCCAGAACGCCATCGATCTGAATCACTATCAGCAAGCCCTGAATACCCAACAGCTGGCGACCGAGCGCGGCCTGCGCTGCAGCGCGGACGATCTGCTGCGACGTGCGGTCATACAACAGTTGCTGTGTAATTTCCGCCTGGATTTCACCGAAATCGAAAAAGCCCACGGCATTGTCTTCCGCGATTATTTCGCCGATATCTGGCCGCAGCTGCAGAAAATGGCCCAGGATGGCCTGATCCGCCTCGATATCCAGGGCATCGACGTGCAACCGCCCGGACGTCTGCTGGTACGCTCGGTGTGCATGCTGTTCGACCGTTACCTGAGCGAGCAGAACGACCGACTATTTTCCCGCGTCATTTAAATGCGCGAATGCTGCTCCCGGCGGCACTCCGCGCGCATGAACAGCTTGACACCGCCCCCATCGGTAATAGGCTTCGAACAATAACGTATGCCCATTGGCAGTAACCATTGGGATACATTTCGCCGGCAGGTTAGCCCACGCCTTGACTGGCTGAGGCCGCTACCCTGCTGTAATCTAGCGAGCATTCAGAGTTCATTTCCGGGAATCAAGAAGATGTCCGAAAGCATCAAGGTGCATAGCCCGCATCAGATCCATTGCAACGACTGCAGCCTGTCCAGCCTGTGCCTGCCGCTGTCGTTGAACATGGAAGACATGGACGCTCTGGACGATATCGTCAAACGTGGTCGCCCCTTGAAGAAAGGCGAGTACCTGTTCCGTCAGGGCGATGCTTTCGCTTCGGTATTCGCGGTGCGCTCCGGGGCGTTGAAAACCTTCAGCCTGAGCGATACCGGCGAAGAACAGATCACCGGTTTTCATCTACCCAGCGAGCTGGTCGGTCTTTCCGGCATGGACAGCGAAGCCTATCCGGTTTCCGCAATCGCCCTGGAAACCACCTCGGTCTGTGAAATCCCCTTCGATCGCCTGGATGATCTTTCGGTGCAACTGCCGCAGTTGCGACGCCAGTTGATGCGCATCATGAGCCGAGAAATTCGCGACGATCAACAGATGATGATGCTGCTGTCGAAAAAAACCGCGGACGAACGTATCGCCACCTTCCTGGTCAACCTATCGGCACGTTTCCGGGCACGCGGCTTCTCCGCCAATCAGTTCCGCCTGTCCATGTCGCGCAACGAAATCGGCAACTACCTGGGCCTTGCGGTTGAAACCGTGTCCCGGGTGTTCACCCGTTTCCAGCAAAACAAGCTACTCGAAGCCGAAGGCAAGGAAGTGCATATCCTCGACCCCATCGAGTTGTGCGCTCTGGCCGGCGGTAACCTCGAAGGCTGATTTCACCGGCGTATCCTGTGTGTTTGTCGGCCTGCCAATCCAGGACCTGCGCGATGATTTTTGACGAGTTCAGCATCAAGACCCTGATTCGCCCGATTTTGGACTTTCCCGAGCCGGGCATGATCTTTCGCGATATCAGCCCGCTGCTGCAGTCGCCTCGCGCACTGCGCATGGTTGCCGACAGCTTTATCCAGCGTTATGTCGAGACCGAATTCAGCCATGTCGGGGTCATCGAGGCACGCGGCTTCCTGGTCGGCTCGATCATCGCGTATGAGCTGAACAAGCCGCTGATCCTGTTCCGCAAACAAGGCACCCTGCCCGGCGATGTGATTGCCGAGCGCCTGGGGCCGGCGCCCGCCAGCAATTCACTCGAAGTCCAGGCCGACAGCCTGTGTGAGGGCGATAGCGTCCTGCTGTTCGATGACCTGATCGCCAGCGGCGGCACGCTCCTGGCCGCCGCGCAACTGGTCCGGCGCCTGGGCGCCGGCGTGCACGAAGCCGCGGCGATGATCGACCTGCCGGAGCTGGGCGGCTCGCAAAAATTGCAGGATGCCGGCATCCCCGTGTTCACCCTCACCGCCTTCGCCCTCGACGATCAATAACGCGCCCCGCTACCCGGCGCGCTGTATTTTCCTGCACACATGCTCGGCCAGGCTGTTGCCGGCCTCGCTCATCGTCAGGTAAGTGTGATCGACGCCAGCCTCCCGAATACGCTCGGCGACGTCTTCGTACAGCGAGTGAGACACCAGCAAACCGGTGAATCCGCGTTCGCGCAGTTTACGAGTGGCGATGATCTTCGCCTCGGCGTCGTTGAGCGCCAGGATCACCGCTTCGGCTTTGGGCATATCCAGATGCTGCCAGAACACCTGGTCTTCGCCGTCGGCGAACAGCACCCGACGCCCGGCACTCTTGCTAAATTCGATCACCACCGGGTCCGAGTCGAGGCCAACCACCTTCACCCCCTTTGCCGCCAGGTGATCATAGGCGGCACGGCCCGTACGCCCCATCCCCATGACCAAAACCGTCGCATCGCCTATCGACACTGGCTGCTCATCCGGGTGCCGGATATCCCGCTCCATGGCAATCAGGCGCCTGGCCAGACGCTCGTACAAGGGATGGGCGATTCGGTTGAGCGGTGCCGAAATGACGAAGGAAAGCGCCACGGTGATCGCCAATGGAATCATCCATTGCGGCAGCACCACGCTGACCATGATCAGGCCGAACTCACTATAGTTGGCCAGGCTCACGCCAGTAAGAAAAGCACTACGCGCACGCAGGCGAAACAGCAGAAACAGGAAGAAGAACAATGTCCCCTTCAACGGTAGCAACGCCGCCATCGCGACGGCGAAAGCCAGTGTGCGGGCATCCGGTAGCCCACCAATTCCGATCTGCAGGAAGAAGCCGACGAGAAACACCTCCTTGATTCCCCAGAGGGAATTGGCCAGCTCGACAGCGCGCTTGTGCTTGGCCAACATGGCGCCGAAAGCCAGCGCGCCCAACTCCGAACTGAGGCCGAGCTGCTCGAAGCCATAGCCACCGGCCACCAGCGCGAGCAACAGTCCCAGAAGCACCAACAACTCTTCATGACCGCTGGCATCGAGCAGGCGAAACAGCACTGGGCGCAGCAGCGGCAGCGCGAACAACGCCAACGCCCAGGGCGACGGCAACTCACCCGCCGTCAGGCTCATGACCACCAGCGCCAGCAAGTCCTGAATAATCAGCACACCTATCGCGACCCGTCCGTGAAACGCCCGCAATTCGCGTTTGCTTTCCAGCACCTTGGCCGCCAACACGGTGCTGGAGAACGAGAGCGCGATGGCGATCAGCAACGCCTGGCGCCAGGGCAGATCGAACAGCCAGCCGATCACCGGCAGAAAAAACAGGCTGGAAATGGCGAAATGCAGCAGGCCGCCGCCAATCACCTCGCGGCGCAGCAGATTGCCGACCTTCAATTTCAAACCCACGGTGAACAGCAAGAGCAGCACACCGACATGGGCAATATGCCCCAGGGCCGCGCTGTCGTGCGGACCGACGCCAAGCAGGTCACCAAACCCGGCCAGCGCGAAACCTGCTCCCAGATACCCCACCAAAGGCGGCAGGCCGATAAAACGAGCCCCGAGCCCCATAATGAAAGCAAAGGCGATCCAGGTGACTTCGATCATGAGTAATCCTTATCGCTATACGGCCAATCCATAGGGCAATCCGGTATCGACTCTGGAAATAGCTCTTTGACGGCGCTGAGGCTATGCGCCACAGGTTACAGGCGGGCGAGCGCCCGGCAGGCGGTTGCAGCAAACCATCGCGCAGATGAACGACGCTGGCAATCGGCTATTGGTGGAAAAACGCCTCGAAGAACCGGTCCAGCTCGCCATCGTACTGGTCGAGCGAATACAGCGTGTCCGCGGCCAGCAAGTCGAGCAGGATCATGCCGTTCGGCCCGGAATCCTCCAGAGCCGCGCCGCGCAAGCGCTTGGTCATCCCCTGATTGACCTGGCGCAGGTTGCGATAGAGCGCACGCAGCTCAGTCAAAGTCCAATCCGGCTCCAGTCCTCTCTGCTGACGCAGGTATTGGCCGAGCAAGTAAGTACCGAACACCCGATAGAGGCTTTCGTCGCTGCTGCTGAAAGGCAAGTGGAACCACGCCATCGGCTTGAGCAGACGCGTATGCGGACAGCCTGAACTCGCTCCTATGACCCCGAGCAAGGAGCCAAAGGCACGCTGCAACGTGGTGCGTTGACGAATGTCTCGCCCGCGCCATAGCACCTGTACCGCAACGGCCTCGTAGGATGGCAATTGCGCCAGCACCTTAACCGGTTCGAGCAGCGCCACAGCAAATGGGCAATGGGGCGAATCGGCCTCGCGTAACGGACAATGGCTGCATTGCTGCGAGCCTAGGCGGGTCCACTCTGGCAGGGGCTCGGCCAACGGCTCGGTTGCGGACGCGGGGACGAGATCGACTCGATGCTGCCAGTTACGGCCATCGGCAAACTCGAAATGGTATTGGATGACCGAATCATCCGCTGAATCATGATCCATGGGCTAACCTGAACGATGGACAGGGTGACAGTAAAGCATGCTGACGAGCCAATGATCGCTCGCCAATATACAGGCGCCAAGTTCTAGTCAATACTCAAAATTGTAAAACGCGGCCCTTCTCACATTAAACATCACGGCAACACATTACATGGAGCTAGCCATGGACAGCCGCCAAATTGATTTGGCCAGTGCTCTAGTTGAACACGTTGAAATCGGCGTAATCATTCTCGACTCGGACCTGCGCATTCAGTACTGGAACCGTTTCATCAGCCAGTGTAGTGGCAAGTCGCTGCAGCAGGCACATCAACAGCCGTTGACCAGCGTCTTTCCTGAAGCCGATACGCCGCACCTGAGCAAGATGCTCGCGCGTGCGCGCGATCACGGCGAGCACGTCAATACCCAGTGGCGGGAAAATCCCTATCTCATTCATCTGCCATTCAATGCTTCCGGGCAGGCGATGCCGCTGATGTTGCAAAGTACCTTATTGTTCCCGTTCCGCGGCCTCGACGAACAATTGTGCTTCGGCTTGCTGCTCTACGACACCACGGAGCTGGCACGTTCCAACGAACAGCTGGATGCAGCGCTCAATGCCCTGAGTGGCAAGCAAATCGAGCAGGATCAGCTAATCAAGAAGCTGGAAAAGGCCAATGCCCAGCTGCTGCAATCGGAAAAGCTCGCCGCCATCGGCCAGCTTGCCGCGGGGGTTGCCCATGAGATCAACAACCCGATCGGCTATGTGTTTTCCAACCTGAAAACCCTCGCCGGTTACGTTCACGACCTGTTGCGAATCATCGATGCCGTGGATGGCGCTGCCGACCTCGACGAACTGCGCCAACTCAAGCGCAGCATGGAATACGACTACATCCGCAACGATGTCGAAGCCTTGATCGGCGAGTCCGAGGATGGCATTGAGCGCGTGAAGAAAATAATCACCTCGCTCAAGGATTTTTCTCATATCGAAGAGGACGAATTTCGCCAAGCCGATCTGCATCGCGGCCTCGACACCACACTCAATGTGGTCAATAACGAACTCAAGTACAAAGCCGAGGTAATCAAGGAGTACGGAGAAT
This sequence comes from uncultured Pseudomonas sp., assembly GCF_946885955.1. The sequence goes on along the minus strand of NZ_CAMPHI010000005.1, from coordinate 25,847 downwards.
TGCCGGAAGTGGAATGCATGCCGTCGCAGATCAACCAGGTGGTGATGAATCTTCTGATCAACGCCGCTCATGCCATCGAACAGTTCGGCCGCATCACCCTGCGCAGCGGCCATGAAGGCGACTGGGTCTGGATCGAAGTCGAAGACACCGGCCAGGGCATTGCGCCGCATCTGCTCAATCGTATCTACGAACCCTTCTTCACCACCAAGCCGGTAGGTAAAGGCACCGGCCTCGGTTTGTCGCTCTCCTACAACATCATCCGCAAACACAACGGCCGCATCGAAGTATTCAGCACACCTGGCGAAGGCACACGCTTCCGTGTCTGGCTGCCAGTTCTACAACCCGCCGAGCCACTCATTATGGAAGACACCGGTCACTATGAATGAATCGACTACTGCGGCCGTCGCCAGCGTGCTGTTGGTGGACGACGAAGAAAATATTCTCAGCAGCCTGCGCCGTGTGCTGAGGGGCCAGCCTTATAGCGTGCAGATTGCCAACGGCGGCGAACAAGCATTGGAAATACTGCGCAAGCAGCCGGTCGACCTGGTGATTTCCGACGCCCGCATGCCCGGCATGGACGGCGCCACCCTGCTCGCCGAAGTGCAGAAGCACTGGCCGAAGACCATGCGCATTCTGCTTACCGGCTATGCCGATATCAGCACCACCATCCGCGCCATCAACCAGGGGCAGATTTATCGCTACATCAGCAAGCCCTGGGTCGATGACGAACTGCGCCTGACCATCCAACAGGCCCTCGCCTACCAGCACTCCGAGCGTGAAAGAATTCGCCTGGAGGCCTTGGCGCAGGAACAGAACCAGCGTTTGCAAGAGCTCAACGCAACCCTCGAACAACGGGTCATGGCGCGCACCGCGGAGCTCGAGCAGACCGCCGACATGCTCGACCTGGCCTACGAGGAACTCAAGCGCAGCTACGTCACCGCTACCGAAGTATTTTCCAGCCTGGTCAACCAGCGTATTCCACGGGAGAAGCAGACCAACACCCAGGTCATCGCCCTGGTCCGCGCCTATTCAGAACAGCACGCCTTCGGCACAGGCCTGAGCCGCGACCTGACCATGGCCGCCGCGCTTTACAACGTCGGCAAGTTGACCTGGGACGACCAATTGCTCAACCGCCCTTCCGACCTGCTGTACAAGGAAGAGCGCGAGCGTTACCGCCAATACCCGGTGCAAGGCGAGAGCCTGCTGATGACCCTGGAGCCGCTACAGGACGCCGCTCGACTGATCCGCCACCATCAAGAGCGCTGGGACGGTAGCGGTTTTCCCGATCGTCTCAAGGGCGAGGCCACGCCGCTGGGCTCGCGACTGTTGAAGCTGGCGGTGGACTTCATCGAGCTGCAACGCGGGATCATTCTCGAACGCAAGCTGACCCGCGACGAGGCGCTATTGCTGATCAACAAATACAGTGGGCGCCTCTACGACCCGGCACTCTGCGAGAAATTCATCGCACTGTGCACCGAACTGGCACCCGACGTCATCCTCGCCGACCCGAGCATTCTCGCACTGGATACCCGCCGCCTGGAGCCAGGCATGGTGCTCGCCCGCAACCTGTATGCCGATAACGGCATGCTCCTGCTCAACGAGGGTAAGCCGCTGAACGCCCTTCTCATCGATAAATTGATCGCCTTCGAAGCCAGTGAAAATGGTCATTACACCCTGTTTGTCCGCACCGCCGAGGACTCCACCCTCGCCACGGAGAAAGCGCCATGATCAAAATCCAATTGCTGGACGACGAACCACAGATTCTCAAAACCCTGCAACGGATGCTCCGTCCCCATAATTGGGAGGTGCATGCCTTCACCGACGTGCAGGAGGCGCTGACAGCACTGACCGCGCACACCTACGCGGTGATCATTTCCGATCTGAAAATGCCCCATCTGGATGGCGTGACCTACCTGCAATTCGCCAAACAGCGCCAACCCAATGCCGTGCGCATCCTGCTGACTGGGCATTTCGACCGGCAATCGATGATGCAGGCGATCAACCAGGCCGAGGTTTATCGCTTTATCTCCAAGCCCTGGGAGGATCTGGAAATAGAAAACGCGGTGCGTGGCGCCATCGACATGTACCTGTTGCGCGATGAAAACCAGCGTCTAGTGGCACAAATCCGTCGGCAACAAAGCGCCATCGAGCGCCAACAGCAGGAATTGCTTCGCCTGGAAGCCGAACATCCAGGCCTGACCCGGGTAAGCCGCGATGACGACGGGGCGGTATTACTCGAAGATCTCGATGATCCGCAGGTAACCCCGTGACCCGCTGTGTGGTAGCGCGGCATCCTCTATAGATCACAGGATTCACGGATGGATATCAGAACCCGTCACATGATTTATCAGGCCTTCCTGCATATCCTGGCCTGCTCGATCCTGGCCGTCGGCTGTATCAGTTTGGCGAGTTTTTTGATTCTGCCAATGTCCAGCGCCGCCCAAGTGGTCTTGCTACCCGATGCATCGATCGCGGCGATACTGCTGGGCATTGGCCTGTTCGGCTGCATCTACCAATTGCCAAACCTGGCCAGATACAGCTTGCTCCTGCTCTTCGGGGTCGGCGCCTACACGCTGATCCTGACGTTCATGAGCAACGGTGAGCAGCCCGAAAACTTTATGCTTAGCGGCACGGAGCACATGCGTCCCGCATTCGCTCTGGTTTTTTCTCTACTCGCGGTCGGTTTCTCGAGCTATTCCCGGGGAGCCTGGGGCAAACGCTTCGGCAATGCGATAGCAATGACCGTGATCGCGCTCGCCTGTCTATCGCTGTTATCGATCTGGCTACCGGACCTGACCGCATGGCATCTCGGTTTTCGCTACCACGTCAACAGCACGGCCAACCTCTTCACCTTTTGCATAGCCTTAGGCCTGATTTGCCTGATCCGGTTACCGTCCAATCGCAACCATCTGTTCGACCGCAACAGCCTGTGGACCGGCGCCCTGGGTGTCCTGCTGACCTGCGGCGGCTGGTACCTCCTGCACCTGCAGGGCATCGAGTCCGGCATTCAACAGAACGAGCTGCTGCTGTCCAAACTGCAGGGCTCCATCACCAGTACGCTGGATAACCGTAGCTCCCTACTCCAGCGCAGTGCCGAGCACTGGAAAGAAGAAGCGAGCCTGCCTAGCGATGCCCAATGGAATCAGGAAATTCGCGGTTATTTCCGAGACTTTCCCGATATCGAAATAGTCGCTCTGCTGGACGATACGTTGCGCACGCACCTGATCGCCGGCCGCAGCGACAACGCCAGCGAACACCTGCAAAACCTGCTTGAACAACCTGAGTTGCGCGAATGGTTGCAGCACATACCCGATGACGCCAAACCGCATGTCAGCGAGGCATACAAAACCCCGACACCGCAAAGCCTGCTGGCAATTCGTCTGCTCCAACCCGATGGTTCAAACTGGTTGCTGGTTACCAGCCTGAACCTGAGCCTTACCCTGCAAGAGGGGCTGGACACCGGGCTTGGCGGATTCAGCCTCAAGGTTTATCAGGATCAGCAGTTGCTCTACGCAACCGCAGCGCCCGACGCCAACCCGCCACCCAGTCAAATGGGCGAGCAGATCATTCAGGTCGGTGCCAATAGCTGGCGTCTGGCCAGCTTCCGCAACACGCCCACTTCGACGCAAGCGGGCGGTTTCCTGCCCAATCTGGTGATGCTGCTGGGCCTGGCGTTCAGCTTCTTTCTGATGATCAGCCAACGCCTGGCGCATGTGGCCATCGAACACGCCCAGCATTTGCAACGTAGCAACCAGAAGCTGGAACAAAGCCTGCAACGCCAAGCCGACCTGCAAGAGCTGAATCAACGGATCACCGATTACTCGATGGATTTGCTCTGTTCGATCGATGAGCAGGGCCATTTCACCCAAGTCAGCCCCTCCTCGGCGGCGATACTCGGCTTTACCCCCGAAGAAATGCTGGGCCAACCTTATTTGCAATTCGTCGTACCCGAAGACCGCCAGCGCACCGAGGCCATGACCAAAGCGGTGATAGCCGGAGAGTTGCTCCAGGGGTTTCGCAATTGTTACCGCCGCAAGGATGGCAGCAGCGCAAACCTGCTCTGGTACGCCGGCTGGTGGTCGAAAAGCGAGCACACGCTGCTGGCCGTGGCTCACGATATAACCCGCCTGCTGCAAAACGAGGCCTATGCGGAAGATCAGCGCGACATTCTCAATATGATCTCCACCGATCAAGCGCTGCCGGAAATACTCAAGACCATTTGTTTGCTGGGCGAATCGCAAGCTTCCAATACCGCGTGCTCGGTGATGTTGGTCGACAAAGACCAACATCACTTGACGGTAGGCGCCGCGCCGAACCTGCCGCCGCCGTATGTCCAGGCCCTACAGGACCTCGATATAGGCCCAGCCGCCGGCTCGTGCAGCGCCGCGGTCCATCGCCGGCAATTGGTGATAACCGACACTATCGCTAGCGACCCGTGCTGGCAAAGGTTGCGCCCCTTGGCTTTGGAGCATGGTTTGCGCGCCTGTTGGTCGATTCCGCTGATCTCCCCCCATGGCGATGTACTCGGCACTTTCGCGATCTATAGCAGCGAGCCCAGATCGCCCGACGACGACCACCTGCAACTGATCGGCACCCTCGGGCAACTGGCGGCCATTGCCATCGAGCGCCGGCACGACCGTTTGCGCCTGCTGGAAAGCGAGCAACGCTTCCGCTCGCTCTTCACCTTCAACCCCGACCCGGTATTTGCCTTCGACCTCTCGGGCCGTTACACCGGCATGAACCAGGCCGGATGCAAACTCTCGGGCTATAGCGAGGAGGAAGTGCTCGGTCGACCTATTTCCTTAATGCTCATCGAGGATGATCTGCCTCAGGCCAAGGAACACATCAAAGCCGCGCTCAAAGGCCAACCGCAGCACTACGAGTTGAGTTGCCGCGCCCATGACGGCAGGTTGCTGGAGCTCGACCTGACCAATCTGCCGATCATCGTCGATGAGAAGATCGTCGGGGTATTCGGCATCGCCAAGGATATCAGCGGGCGCAACCAGATGACGCGTACCCTGCGCGACACCTTGCAGCGCTCGGAACACCAGGCCGAACTACTACGCGGCCTTAGCGAAACCGCGGTGCACATCAACAGTGTCATGGACAGCCAGGCACTGCTCGAATACATGGCCGAACGCCTGCGACTGCTGATCGGGGTTCACCAGGCCAGCATGATTTTATTCCGGGGCGAAGATGCGGCAGCCTCTATCTCAGCATTCTCCCTTTCGGAGAAATATGCCGACTGGCAGGATTACCAGCCACCCCATGACGGTAATGGCATCCATGCCCTTGCCCGGGAAATCCAGCAGTCGATCATGCTCGATCAGGCGCAACTCGAGCAGGACCCACGATGGGGCGCACTTACCCGGCAAGATCATCGCCACCCGCCGATGCAAGGCTGGCTCGCCAGCCCACTGAAAGATTATGCCGGCAACAATATCGGCTTGCTGCAACTCACCGAGAAATGCCTGGGCGAATTCGACGAGAACGATCTGGCCATCACTCAGCAATTCGCCCAAATGGCAGTTTCAGTCCTGGAAAACAATCGCCTGATGCAAGCGGTGATCGCTGGCGAACGCCGCCTGAAAAGCCAACTGGACTTCACCTCGGCGATCACCGACAGCATTGCCGAAGGCTTGTTGGCCGTCGACAGCCAAGGCTCGCTGAGTTTTATCAACCCAACCGCCGCCGACCTCCTCGGCCATCCGCCGGAAGCTCTGCTTGGCAAGACGCTAACCGACTTCATGGCATTGCCGCTCGAATGCATCGAAAGCAACCGACACGGCGAAATAAACCTGCCGTTCGAGGATAAAGGCGAGCGTTATATCGCCTACGACAGCGCGCCGTTGCTGGACGACAGCGGCCCACTCGGCTGGGTCGTGGCCTTTCGCGATATCACCGCACGCAAGGAGTCGGATAAACAGCTGCGCCTGCTCAAACGCAGCCTGGAAGCCAGCTACAACGGCGCGATCATTTGCGATGCGCAGGTCGAGAATCTGCCGATCATCTACGTCAACCCAGCGTTCGAACGCATAACCGGCTACAGCGCCAACGAAGCCCTCGGCCAGAACTGCCGATTCCTCCAGGGCCAGGAGCGCGAGCAAGTGGGCATCGGTGAAATTCGCCAAGGCCTGGCGGAGCAACGCGACAGCCATGTGGTTTTGCGTAATTTCCGCAAGGATGGCACTCCATTCTGGAACGATTTGTATATCGCGCCGGTGCCTAACGAAGACGGCAAGATCACTCACTTCATCGGCGTATTGAGCGATATTTCCGAGCAGAAGCGCTACGAATCCGAGCTGGCATACAACGCTAGCCATGACGTACTGACCGGCCTGCCCAATCGCTCCCTGCTGGAAGACCGCCTGAAACAAGGCTGCCAGATCAGCCGCCGCTACAGCCGCAGCCTGGCCGTGATGTTCATCGACCTGGATGGTTTCAAGCCGATCAACGACAGCATGGGCCACGGGGTCGGCGATCAGATCCTCATCGAAGTGGCGCGACGCATGAACCAGCAGATACGTCCTGGGGATACCGTCGCGCGTCTCGGCGGTGACGAGTTCGTGGTGATACTGCCCGACCTGGCTCGCGATGAGGACGTGCTACTGGTTGTCGACCGGGTTATCGAAAGTATCGCGCGCCCCTACAAGATCGCCAAAGTCGAGCTGCGCATCACCGCGAGCATCGGTATCACCCTGAGCGACGGCGACCTGGAAGACCCGATGCTGCTGATCCAGCAGGCCGACCTGGCAATGTTCAAAGCCAAACAGCAGGGCCGCAATAATTACCAGTGGTATACCGAAGACCTCAATCTCAAGGTCACCGAGCGCGTGACATTGCGCAATGCCCTGCAAAAAGCCATCGAAGCCGAGGCCTTCGAACTCTACTACCAGCCGCAGATCGATGGCCGCAGCGGCCGCGTAGTCGGCTATGAAGCCCTGCTGCGTTGGGAGCATGCGGAACATGGCTTTATCTCGCCCGCGCAGTTCGTTCCTCTCGCCGAAGACACCGGACAGATCATCCCTCTCAGCGAGTGGGTGCTTGCCACCGCCTGCCAGACCGCGCGCAAGCTGATCGACCAGGGCTACCAAAACGGGGTGATGGCGGTAAATATTTCACCCGTGCAGTTCCAACGCAGCAACTTCGTCGAGACCGTGCAAGCGGCGCTTGCCCAGGCCGACCTCCCCGCGGATCACCTGGAGCTGGAGATCACCGAAACCGTCCTGCTGGATAATGCCGAACGCGCCATTTTTACCTTGCATGCCCTGAAGTCGCTCGGCGTGCGCATCGCCATCGACGACTTCGGCACCGGTTTCTCCAGCCTGAATTACCTCAAGCGTCTGCCAGTGGACAAGGTCAAGATCGATCGTTCGTTCGTCCAGGAGGTCATCAGCGATCGCAACGATGCGGCCATTACCCAGGGCATTATTTCCATGGCCCATCACCTCAAGCTGAAAGTCATCGCCGAGGGGGTGGAAACCGAACCGCAATTCGCCTTCCTGAAGAAAAGCCACTGCGACGAGTTCCAGGGGTTCTACTTCGCCAAGCCCCTGCCCTTCGACAAGCTGAACGTCTTTCTTCGCCAGCAGGACGAATTACACAGTACCCAGTCACCCGGCAATGAGCCGGACGACGACAAGCCGACCCTGCTGTTGCTCGACGACGAGGAAAATATCCTCCGCGCACTGGCCCGCGTGCTGCGCCGCGACGGCTATCACATCCTCACCGCCAGCCGTGCCCAGGATGCTTTCGCGCTGCTCGCGAAGCACGATGTGCAGGTTATTCTGTCCGACCAGCGGATGCCGGAAATGAACGGCACCGAGTTCCTCAGCCGGGTCAAGGATCTTTATCCCGATACCATCCGCATCGTGCTTTCCGGCTATACCGACTTGAAGTCGGTGACCGACGCGATCAACCAGGGGGCCATCTACAAGTTTCTGACCAAGCCCTGGAACGACGAGCAACTGCGCGCAACCATTGCCCAGGCCTTTCAGCATTACAACCAGGCAAAGCCTACGGACGATAACCCTCAGCAGCTGGATAACCTGAAAAGCTAGCGCAACGTCAGGATGGACTGGTAATAGATAAGGTCGGGCAGCTCGCTATTAGTTGGCATCGAGTTAGTTGGCGCGCTAAATTAAGCCCATCCGTCTATGCCGCTGGAGTACCCAAATGGCTACGCAACCGCCCTGTGCCGAGCTGCTGCTCGATAACCAATTATGCTTTGCCCTCTATTCGGCCTCACTGCAGATGACCAAAGTGTACAAGCCACTTTTGCAGAAGCTGGGCCTGACTTACCCGCAATACCTGGCAATGATGGTGCTGTGGCAGGCCGACGGCATTACCGTCGGCGAAATCAGCGCGCGCCTGCTGACCGACCCGGGCTCATTGACCCCGCTGCTAAAGCGCCTGGAAGCCGAGGGGATGATCAAACGGACGCGCAGCAAAGTGGACGAACGCGTGGTCGAACTGTACCTGACCGATAAAGGTCGCGCCTTGCGCGAACAAGCCACCACGATTCCCAGCTGCATCGTCGAAGCCAGCGGGCAACCGGTCGATCAGTTACTGGCCCTGAAAGACCAACTGATCGCACTGCGGAACAACTTTCAGCAGGTCCGCCAGTAGCCAGCCGACCGTGCTCGCAGCCTCAACCAGCCTGAAACCGGGACGAGGCAGTGGCGCTTTTGCCAGGGAAAACCTCTCGCCAACGTAAAATGTCGAATTTTCTGCGAGCAATTCGCAGCTAATTTGCTTCAATCCCAGCACGCAAAGAAAAAACGGCCTAGAATGAACGCGCTGAACTGTAGTTATCAGCAACCGCATAGGTGCTATGAAGACTCTGGCACCGCAATTCGTATTGATTTAAGAGAAACATCATGGCTAATCGCGAAACTGGCACCGTCAAATGGTTCAACGATGAGAAGGGCTTCGGCTTCATCACCCCGGCTAACGGCGGCGATGATCTGTTCGTGCACTTCAAAGCAATCCAGAGCGACGGTTTCAAAAGCCTGAAAGAAGGCCAAACCGTTACCTACGTGCCCGCTCGTGGCCAGAAAGGTATGCAAGCTGAAGAGGTACAGGTGGCTTAAGCCTCTGTCCTGTTCAAAAACAAGCCCCGCACATGCGGGGCTTGTTTTTTTCCGGTGTCCGTCCAGGCCTTGGCGGGCTACAGGCCCATCTGCTTGCTGATGATCTCGTTCATGATTTCCCGCGAACCGCCGCCAATTGAAAGAATGCGGTTGTCGCGATACAGCCGTTCCACCAGGCTCTCGCGCATATAGCCCATGCCGCCGAGCAGCTGCACTGCGTCGTAGGTCACCCGGTCGGCCACGTCGGTGGCGAAATTCTTGGCCATGGAAATCTCCTTGATCACACTTTTGCCCGCTGCCATCTTTGCCGCCTGGCGATAAGTGAACTCGCGGGATACCTCCAACTGCGTGGCCATTTCCGCCAAGCGATGTTTCAGCACCTGAAACTTTCCAATGGGTTTGCCGAACGCCTCGCGCTCCTTGGCCCAGCGAAGCGACTCTTCGAGCGCCAGTTGCGCGGTCATATTGGCCATGATCGCCAGCGACAACCGCTCGCTTTGGAAATTGGCCATGATGCAGGCAAAGCCCATGTTCTGCGCACCGATCAGGTTGGTTACCGGCACCTGGCAATCGTCGAAGAACAATTCGGCGGTGTCCGAGGCCCACCAGCCCATCTTCTTCAGCTTGCGGCCAATGGTGAAGCCCGGCGTATCTTTCTCGATCAGCAGTAAGCTGATGCCAGCGAAACCCTCGCCGCCGGTGCGCACCGCTACCGTGTAATAGTCGGCGCGCACGCCGCTGGTGATAAAGGTTTTGCTGCCACTGACCCGGTAGAAATCGCCATCCCGCACTGCTCGGGTTTTCAGGTTGGCCACATCGGAACCGCCTGACGGCTCGGTCACCGCCAGCGCCATGATTTTTTCACCGGCCAGCACCTGCGGCACGACGCGCTCCCGTACTTCGGTCTGCGCCCACTTCACCACCGGCGGCAAACCGATATCGAGAGACCCAAGGCCCGCCACCAGACCACCCGAACCGGAACGCATCAACTCTTCGCTGGCCGCGACCTTGGCGAAAACGTCGCCCTCATGGCTACCGCCATAACGCTCCGGATAGCCGATACCGAGAATGCCGGCAGCACCCGCCTTGAGGTACAGCTCCCGTGGAAACTCTTCGGCTTCCTCCCACGCATCAATGGCAGGAGCTATTTCCCGCTCGACAAAACGCCTGACCGAATCTCGCACCAGCTGGTGGGAGTCATCGAAGTATTCTTGATAAGCAGACATGAGCAGTTTCCACTGAGGTTTTCAGGGAAAATACCGAGCGCTTGCTTGGTTTACAAGATGAGGTATACGCCATCCCACAGGGCATTCTCGACTATGGGATCCCAGTAGCGCAGTCCGGAACTGGGTGCATGGACAGCATCGCTGAAAAGCGCGGAGGTGCGCCTTATAGCTGGATCGGCCGACGTCCGGCAATCGAATGCGCCAAGGTGCCGCCGTCGACCAACTCCAACTCGCCGCCTAGCGGCATGCCGTGGGCAATACGCGAGGCGATCAAGCCCTTGTTGGCAAGTAGTTGTGCAATGTAATGAGCTGTCGCCTCGCCTTCCACTGTAGGGTTGGTCGCCAATATCACCTCGCTGAAACGACCACTCTCGACCCGCGCCAGCAGTTCGGGAATACCGATGGCTTCCGGCCCAAGGCCGTCGAGCGGGGACAGGTGACCCTTGAGCACGAAATAACGGCCACGGAAACCAGTCTGTTCCACTGCATAGACATCCATCGGCCCCTCGACCACGCAGAGCAGGCTGTCGTCGCGACGCGAATCGAGGCACAGATGGCAGACCTCATCTTCGCTAAGGCTGCGGCATTGTTTGCAATGCCCTACCCCCTCCATTGCCTGGGTCAATGCCTGGGCCAAACGCAAAGCGCCCCCACGATCGCGCTCGAGCATCTGTAAGGCCATGCGCTGGGCGGTTTTCTGTCCCACACCCGGTAGGATGCGCAGAGAATCGATCAATTGACGAATAAGCGGACTGAAGCTCATGGGGAAATAACCGTAAATGCATAGACGCGCGGTTATACCCATCACGCGCCCCAGCGTCAATGCAATGCCCCCCCGGGATGGGTAACTCGGCATCAATGCACGTCGCCATAACCTTTCATTACCTCGGCCATGTCGCCGTACCGGGTATCAGGCATCTGCTCGATCGTCTGCTGAACCTCCTGATCCGCATTATTGTTCCGAGCGCACTCCAGGAGTTGCTCTTTACTCGCAGGGAAATTAACGCCTTTCAAATGGTGCGCAATATTGGAAGGAGAGCTACCACCCATTCCTCTGGTCATAATTGCCTCCAGTATTCGGTTGATTCTAGAAATAACGGGATAACAAATAACGGAATGCGGAAACTCCCGCATTCCGCGCAACCTGTCACTGCACTTACTTGCCACTGCGCTTACTTACCACTACGTCTCTTTATCGCAGCCTTGGCTCTTCGACAAGACCGCGTGCTCGCTGCGGCCACGGCAAAAGGATACAGGTGAATTAATCAGCTATTACCTTCTTGCTTTTCACCTTCTTGCTTTTTACCTTCCTCGACCAACTCACGAACCCGCTGGCCACCTTTGTGTCCCAATTCCGAATAGCCTTCGGGCCCCAACTGTTCTTTACGGGCCTCGCCACCTTTGTGGCCCAGTTCGGAGTAGCCTTCCGGGCCAAGTTGCTCCTTGCGAGTTTCGCCGCCCTTATGGCCCATCTCCGAATACCCTTCAGAACCCAATTGTTCTTTACGGGTTTCACCGCCTTTCTTACCCAGCTCGGAATAACCTTCTGGCCCGAGTTGTTCTTTGCGGATTTCACCGCCTTTCTGACCGGCCTCACGGACGCTCATACTGCCTTTCTCGTTACTTTTCTCGGTATTCGCCATTTTTACTTCCTCCTAATTCGATAGGATGCGTGATAAATGACAACAAACCCTTCACTTCAGTTGACACTCATCTCGATGGCCGCTTAGGGTCGCTTTCACTTTCAGCCTGCTTCCCTTCCTCGATAAGCTCGCGCACTCGCTGACCACCTTTCTTACCGCCGGCTTCACCGCCCTGGTGACCTATATCCTGATAGAACTCGCGGTCATGCGTCGCAGACGTGGCTTGACCACCTTTGCGGCCCGCTTCACTCACACTCATATCGCCTTTATTACTAGCCATTTGAGCACCTCCTCTGGTTGCATGGGAACAACGTCTCAGGATTCGCTTTTTTCACCTTCACTAGCTTCCTCTTCTTCGCCCTCACCTTCAGCGCGCTTACCTTCCTCAACCAACTCGCGAACCCGCTGACCACCTTTCTTGCCAAGTTCAGAGTAACCTTCCGGGCCAAGTTGCTCTTTACGCGTTTCGCCACCTTTACGTCCAGCTTCGCTCACACTCATACTGCCCTTTTCAGTTTCCTGCTTTTCAGTCGTCTCGTAGTTTTTCTCTTCATTGGCCATTTCTTTAATCCTCGCTATAAGCCTATAAAACGCAACAACTACTATTTATTTACCGCTATTGTCTTCCACGCTCTTTCCTTCCTCGATCAGCTCACGCACACGCCGGCCTCCCTTGGTGCCACCTTTGTGGCCAATTTCTTCATAAAACTCATGGTCATGAGTGGCAGAAGTGGTTTTACCACCCTTGCGACCTGCATCGCGCACGCTCATATTGCCTTTATCTGCCATTTGCCTTCTCCTGCTTCGCTCTCGTTAGTCGATAGATGGAAGACAGTTCACATGATTGCGGCCCTACAAAAAATTAACCTGTCACGATTTTTGAATAAGCTTAAGACAGAGAGTTCAACATACGTTCATCTCACCAAGTTCATGGCAGACGAATGGTTGCTAGCTATTTGATTTCATTTTAAACATTTAAGCATTAACAAATAAGGCAAGCGGCCGACAATAACCAATATAACTATATCAATAACAAGCGCCTGCCTACTGAAACAGCAAACACACACAAGCGCCTGTTTAGGCTGATATCTCAGCGCCATATTAAATACACTAAACAGCAAACCGAATAGCAAATTAATGGCAAGCGAAAACAACGAAGCGAACAGCGCTTCGATCACAGAAGACCTGTAGAGATTTAATTAAAAGAAAGAGACAGGATAGTGCCGACCGTTAACACCATTCGCTGACACCGCAAACTAACCGACATTGCCGTTGCAGCATATTCCGGTTGCTTGTAAAAGCAGGGCGGCAGCGCAGCGCCGTAGAGATACGTCGCTGCGCAGGCATCTGTCATCAGCGGGCTTAGTCGCAGCCGCTGCGATCAGGGCGTTGCCGAAACGGTCTTAGAAAGGCAGCTTCATACCGGGAGGCAGTTGCATGCCCGCAGTCATGCCGGACATCTTTTCCTGGCTGCTCTGCTCGATCTTGCGCACCGCATCGTTGACTGCAGCGGCAATCAGGTCCTCGAGGATTTCCTTGTCTTCCTGCATCAGGCTGTCGTCCAGGCTGACGCGTTTGACATCGTGTCGACCGGTCATCACCACGCTGACCAAGCCGGCGCCGGATTGTCCGGTCACTTCGGCATTCGCCAACTCTTCCTGCATCCTCTGCATCTTTTCCTGCATCTGCTGGGCCTGCTTCATCAGGCCGGCCATGCCACCTTTCATCATGGTGCTAGTCCTCGGTATTCAGGGGTTTACTGGAGTATCCAGGGGTTCGATGCTGTCCGCGCGGACTACCGCGGCGAACTGCTGAATCATCTGCTGCACTACCGGGTCGTTATGGATCGAGGCCTCGGCTTCGCGCTGGCGATTGGCGCGCTTACGTGCGGCCGCCTGTGCAGGAGTTTCCTGTTCGGGCTTACGCAACTCGATCTGCAGAACCAGCTCGCGCCCGTGGTATTGGTTCAGCGCATCGTTCAAACGACGCTGCTGTGTCGCATTGAACAGTGCGCTATGGCCGGGGTCCAGGTGCAATAACCAGTTATCGCCCTCCACCGACATCAGGGTGCAGTTGGCGCCAATGTTGCCGGTCATCCCGGACAGACCTAGCTTGGGGAACAGCTCCAGCCAGTCCGCAGCTAGCCCAGTGGCCGGTTGTGCGGCAGGAAGCACTTCCGGCTCCGCTGCCTGCTCGCTTATTACAGCGCCGAAATCGTAATCGAACGACTCGGCGTCCATTTCCATGTAATCGTAATCACTGGGAGGTGGCCCGTCGTCTTCACCCTGGCTATCGGCATCCGCCGCTACTTCGGGAATTTCTGCCACGGGCGTCAGGGGCTCGACCGGCATGTTGGGCGCTGAAGGTTCAGCTACAACGCTCGGTTCCTCCCAGGGCAGATCTTCAACCGCAGCGACGTGCAGCGATTTCGCTTGATCGCTCGGCAAGGCATTAGACAGCTCGGGCACGGCTGGCGGTTCCGCCGCGAGCGGTTCAGGAGTCGCCTCAACCACCCGGGCCGGTTCAGCCACTACAGGTGCGCTGGCGTTCGGCGCCTGGATTGCTGGAGCGCTGGGCTCCGGACTGGGCGCAACGACGACCGGCGCCACCATGGCGGCGCCGGCCACTGGGTTGGCACGGGGATCAGCAGTGGCCTGGCTAATCCCCAGCGGCTTTAGCGCCACCCTGGGCACGGCGTCCGTACCCGCGGGCCGAAACGCCAACATCCGCAACAACACCATTTCGAAGCCGCTGCGAGGATCAGGCGCCAGCGGTAAGTCGCGGCGACCGATCAGACCCATCTGATAGTAGAACTGCACATCCTCGGCCGGCAGCACTTCGGCGAGCGCCAGCACCCGGTCGCGATCGCCCTGGCCATTGTCGATGGCATCAGGCAGGGCTTGAGCGACGGCCACGCGATGCAGCACGTTGAGCATTTCCGCCAGCACGCCATTCCAGTCCGGCCCCTGCTCGGCCAGGTGGCGCACGGCCTCGATAAGCGCACGCGCATCACCTTCGAGCAAGGCCTGCAATACGCCATAGACCTGACCATGATCGAGGGTACCGAGCATTGCCCGCACGTCGGCGGCCAGCACCTTACCCTCGCCGAAGGCGATGGCCTGATCGGTCAAACTCATCGCATCGCGCATCGAACCGTCGGCGGCGCGGCCGAGCAACCAGAGCGCATCCACCTCGAACGGAATACTTTCCGCAGCCAGTACATGACTGAGGTGCTCGACCACCCGCTCGGGCGGCATGTTCTTCAACGAGAACTGCAGGCAGCGTGACAGGATGGTGACCGGCAGTTTCTGCGGATCAGTGGTGGCCAGCAGGAATTTGACGTGGGGCGGCGGCTCTTCCAATGTCTTCAGCAAGGCATTGAATGAGTGCGACGAAAGCATGTGCACTTCGTCGATCAGGTAGACCTTGAAGCGCCCACGGCTCGGCGAGTACTGCACGTTGTCGAGCAGTTCGCGGGTGTCTTCGACCTTGGTCCGACTCGCGGCGTCGACTTCGATCAGGTCGACGAAACGGCCCTCGTCGATCTCCTTGCAGATCGAACACACCCCGCAAGGGGTCGAGCTGATGCCCGCCTCGCAGTTCAGGCACTTGGCGATAATCCGCGCGATGGTGGTCTTACCCACGCCCCGAGTGCCGGTAAACAGATAGGCATGATGCAGGCGCTGGCTATCCAGGGCGTTGATCAGTGCCTTGAGCACATGGGTCTGGCCAACCATTTCGCGAAACGAGCGCGGACGCCATTTACGTGCAAGAACCTGATAACTCATTGAAAACCGTCACGAGAGAAAAGCAAAGTGGGCTAATCCTAGCGGAGCACCGCCTAAATTGCATCCGATGCGCTGAATGGCATGGCAACAAGATGAACAGCCATCGATAGCACTGGCTAAAATTCAACCGAAGCATTATCATCGGCGCCGTTCGTACCACGCTGTAAGTCTATCGGCCTCGCGCCTCCTCGATGGTTTCCGTTAAAGCCCGCATCCAACTCCGATGCCACAATGCTTTACACGACCCCACCCTGCTGACTGATCTGGCCGTCCCGCTCACCAAGCGTCGACTCAGCCAGCCTCCGACGTACCGACCTGGCTCAACGCCCGAAAAACTCGGAACTTTTGCCTGCAGTCCGGCTCCCACTAGCTAATCCCCCTCGAATCAACTCGAGTGCTTGGAGCTCTATTAAGCGCAATGACGCGCCCGCTGTTTCAGGAACACCACATATGAACACACAACATCAAATCCAGGATGCCATGCGCATTCTCTCCAACGCCTTCACCCCGTTCGCCTGCCATATCATGGCGGCTCGCAAAGGCAACTTCAGTTTTACCGTCGTCGATCAGACCGGTGTCGCCAAGCACACCCAGCGCCTGTATCCGGAACAATACAGCAGCGAATGCCTGCCGCGGATCATCGAGCAAGCGCGACAGTCACTAAAGGCCTGAACCGAGCACGGCGATAGCGATTCGAACTTACTGACCGAATAAAGGTCCATTTTGATCACCATCAGGATGGAGTACGGTCATGGAAAGCAGAAACAGGCAGCTCGCCGAATCCCTATTCGCCCCCTTGCGCGTCACCTTCAGCCCCCCTCGCCCCGACGGCGGTATCGTCCTCGCACTGCTCGATGACAGTGACGCTACCGCCTACAGCCGGGTGATCAGCGCCGCGCAACAGGACACCCAGGCCTTCGTCCGAAGCCTGGAGGACATTCGACTGGAGCTCGCCCTGAGGGCCGGCAACATTCCCGCCGACATGCGCAAGGCCCTGAAGGAACAGGACAGCGTACTCAGCTATGATCTGGGCTGAATGATCCTGAGCTGAGTACACAAATCAAAAGCCCCGCGCGAGTCGAACTGGCGCGGGGCTTTTTGCCGCCCGTCACTCAGCGGACACGGCAATACCGCGAAGCAAGCACGCACCCTGGCTTCACGCGAATCTCTTCAAAGGATATTTACAGCAACAGCCTGAATGGGCTTAGAGATGGAGGCAGCCCCGCCAGCCACACCCCGGCACACAATGTTCCCGCTGTGGCTGCTTCCTTCCGGATCTGACCAGGTTCACGGGTAATCGTTGCGGGGGGACCGACAGGGCCACCATAACGCAGCTCGCCTTGTCGCTGCGAGCCGCGCCATTGTACCGGCTTGTTTCGAACTTACAACCACTTAGCGCTGCTTGATAGTGCTTGCATACGGACATTGGGGCGGTGCGGCACTGCAGCGACTCCCGGGAGGGAAACGGGTCGGTGGCGCGAGGATGTAATGCCTGGGGCGGCAAATCGCAGTAAGCTGCGCGGGGCTTTTTGCATGCCCCACCAACCTCCAGGAGTAACCGCATGGCCATGACCAAAGACCAACTGATCAGCGATATCGCCGAAGCCACCGATTCGCCGAAAAGCACCATTCGCGCCGTACTCGAACAACTCAGCGAGATTGTCAGCGACGCGCTGGAAAACGGCGAGGAAATTACCCTGCCCGGCATCGGCAAGCTGAAGGTCAGCGAGCGCCCGGCGCGCACCGGGCGCAATCCGCAGACCGGCAAGGCGATCGAAATCGCCGCCAAGAAAGTGGTCAAGTATGTGCCGGCCAAGGCCCTGAGCGACGCGATCAACTAGCAGGCCATTGAAAAACTACCTGCGTTGGCAATACTGCGTTAAAAACGGCCTCGGAATGCTCATTTACAGCCAGTAAACTCCGCTTCCTCGGCCGTTTTTGTGGGGACGCCTAGTCCTTGTCTTGCCTGCCTCGCCTACGTTTTTCAACGGCCTGCTAGTACCGCGGATTGGCGGGCCTGACCGACCCGCCAGCATCAGAGCGCGATACCAAACCCCTCGAGTACTTTCACGAACTCGCTCTCGTCGAGCACCCTGAGCCCCAGCTCATTGGCCTTGGCCAATTTGGAACCGGCACCCGGCCCGGCCACCACGCAGCTGGTTTTCGCCGAAACCGAACCGGCGACCTTGGCGCCCAAGCCCTCCAGCTTGTCCTTGGCCTGATCGCGGCTCAGCACTTCCAGACTACCGGTCAGCACCCAGGTCTGCCCGGCCAGTGGCAAGCCTTCGACCGATTTGCGTTCGCTTTGCCAGTGCATGCCGAATTCGCGTAGCTGCACCTCGATAGCCTGGGCCAGGGCGACATTGCCCGCGTCGGCGAAAAATTCGCGCAGGGCCTGCTTGGCCTTCTCGTTGAGCCCCTTCATCACGCTCAGCTCCAACCAGTCCCGGCTGAGGGCGATCAAGCCATCGAGGTCGCCGACCTTCTCCGCCAAGTTCTTCGCGCCAGTGCTGGCGATGCCGGCGATATTCAACTTATCGATAAACCCGGCAAAGGTCGCGCAGGCGGCGAATTCGGCGTGTACATCGCCCTCTTCCTGCAACTCCACGCCGCGCTCGCGCAGCTGCCCGATCACCGTGCGATTGTGGGGGTCCTCGAAGAAGCTATGGATTTCGTGGGCCACTTCCAGGCCGACATCCGGCAGATAGATCAGCACCTCAGGCAATGCCCGGCCGATACGCTCCAGCGAACCGAGCGCGCGGGCCAGCAGCTTGGCGGTTTCCTCGCCAACATCGGGAATGCCGAGGGCGAAGATAAAACGCGCGAGCAGCGGCTTCCTGCTCGCATCGATCGAAGCCAGCAGATTCTTCGTCGACAGCTCGGCGAAGCCTTCCAGCTCGACCACCTGTTCGTAAGTCAGGGTGTAGAGATCGGCCGGCGAGCCGACCAGGCCTTTGTCCACCAGTTGCTCGACGATCTTGTCGCCAAGGCCATCGATGTCCATGGCGCGGCGCGAAACGAAGTGAATGATCGCCTGTTTGAGCTGCGCCTGGCAGGCCAGGCGACCGACACAGCGGTAGATCGAGCCTTCGCTGATCGACTCCTTGCCTTTGCTGCGCTTGATCAACTGGGTGCGCTCCACCGCCGAGCCGCATACCGGGCAGTGCTCAGGCACCTGTACGGCAATGGCATCGGCCGGGCGACGCTCGGCGATCACGCCGAGAACCTGCGGGATCACATCGCCGGCGCGGCGTACGATCACAGTGTCGCCGATCATCACGCCCAGGCGCGCTACTTCGTCCATGTTATGCAGGGTGGCGTTGGATACGGTGACACCGGCCACCTGCACCGGCTTGAGCCGCGCCACCGGCGTGATGGCGCCGGTGCGGCCGACCTGGAATTCGACGCCGAGCAGCTCGGTGATTTCTTCCCGCGCCGGAAACTTATGAGCGATGGCCCAGCGCGGTTCACGGGCGCGGAAGCCCAGCTCACGCTGCTGACCGATATCGTTGACCTTGAATACCACGCCGTCGATCTCATAGGCCAGGGCATCGCGGCGCTCGCCGATATCGCGGTAGTAGTCACGGCACTCTTCGACGCCCTTGGCGATTTTCAGCTCGCGGCTGATCGGCAGCCCCCAGCGCTTCAGCGCCTGCAACAGCTCGAAATGGGTTTTCGGCAGCTCACCGTCGCTGCGCCCGACGCCATAGGCGCACAACTCCAGCGGGCGGCCGGCGGTGATCCGCGGATCGAGTTGGCGCAGGCTACCGGCAGCGGCGTTGCGCGGATTGGCGAACGGTTTGCCACCAGCTTCCAGTTGCCGCGCGTTGAGCGCTTCGAAGCCGGCCTTGGGCATGAATATTTCGCCGCGCACTTCCAGCACCGACGGCCAGTTCTCGCCATGCAGTTTGAGCGGGATATTACGGATAGTGCGCACGTTGGCGCTGATGTCTTCGCCGGTACTGCCGTCGCCGCGAGTGGCGCCGCGGACTAGATGGCCGTTCTCATAGAGCAGACTGACGGCCAGGCCATCGAGTTTGGGTTCGCAGCTGTACTCCACCGCCACGCCATCGCCGAACAGATCGCCGGCCGGCAAATCCAGGCCTTCGCGCACGCGGCGGTCGAAGTCGAGCAGGTCCTGTTCCTCGAAGGCGTTGCCCAGGCTGAGCATCGGCACTTCGTGGCGCACCTGGCCAAAGGCGGCCAGCGCCGCGCCGCCGACACGCTGGGTCGGCGACTCTGCGGTGATCAGCTCGGGATGCTCGGCCTCCAGCGCCTTCAGCTCGTTGAACAGGCGGTCGTACTCGGCGTCCGGCACGCTCGGCTCGTCGAGTACGTAGTAGCGGTAGTTGTGCTGGTCGATTTCGCTGCGCAGCTGGGCGATACGTTCGGCGGCCTGCTGTGCGGATGGAGCGGCGTCGGTCATGGTTGTGCTTCTCGAAAACGAAAAGAGCAGCCGCGGCTGCTCTTCCCTCCCTCACCCGAACGGATCGAGGGGTCAATGCCAGGGGAGACGCCTTGGCGTCACCCCACCTGGATCAGCGCTTGTTGGTCAGCTGCTTGCGCTCGTACTCGACGATGCGTTGACGGTAATGCTCGATGGTTTGCGCGGTCATCACGCTGCGCTGGTCGTCTTTCAGTTCGCCGTTCAATTCATGGGCCAGCTTGCGCGCCGCCGCCACCATCACATCGAACGCCTGCTTGGGGTGGCGTGGGCCGGGCAAACCGAGGAAGAAGCTCACCGCGCGGGTGCTGAAGCCTTCGATATCGTCCAGGTCGAAGGTACCCGGTTTGAGTGCGTTAGCCATCGAGAACAGCACTTCGCCATTACCGGCCATGCTCTCGTGACGATGGAAGATGTCCATTTCACCGAAACGCAGGCCGCTTTCCAGAATATTTTGCAGCAGCGCCGGCCCCTTGAAGCCGTCACCATCGCGAGCGATCACGTTGATCACCAGCACTTCCTCCACTGGCGGAAGTTCCTTGCTTGGTGCCGGTGCCGCATTCGCGGAATTTTCGCCGCCTTCGTCGACCGGGTTGAGCAAGGTCGGCACGGGCTCATCCAACCCCAGGTTCAAGTCGCCCTGCTGCGGCTCGCCCGAACGCCGACGATTCAATTCGCGGGCGCTCATCGACGGCAGATCTTCCTCGTCCAGTGACGGTTCATGATTACGATTGATCACCCGCGGCGGGCTCAGTAGATCGGGGTCGCCGTCATCGTCCGGGATATTGGCGAAACTGCGATCAAGTTTGAATTTGAGCTTGCCCTTGCCACCGCGCATACGCCGCCAGCCATCGAAAAGAATGCCAGCGATCACAATAATGCCGATAACGATCAGCCACTCGCGCAGACCGAATTCCATGAAATACCTGAACCCCTAATAAAATTTTGTATGAACCAAGGGCATCCTGCCCTTGCTTCGTTAGCTCTGTACGACACCTGCTTCATGCTTGTGCAGGCTTTATGGTCAAAAATACTGGGCAATAAGCTAGCACGACGAAAGGCAACTTTACACCGGCGCTCGCATCAGGCTTCGACCATCGCCAGTGCCTCCTCCACATCGACCGCTACCAAGCGCGAACAGCCCGGCTCGTGCATGGTCACCCCCATCAATTGGTCGGCCATTTCCATGGCGATCTTGTTGTGGGTGATATAGATGAATTGCACCTTCTCCGACATTTCTTTTACCAGCCGCGCATAACGTCCGACGTTGGCGTCGTCCAAAGGCGCATCCACTTCATCGAGCATGCAGAACGGCGCCGGATTGAGCTGAAAGATGGCAAATACCAACGCCAAAGCGGTCAACGCCTTCTCTCCACCGGAGAGCAGGTGAATAGTGCTGTTCTTCTTGCCCGGCGGACGCGCCATGATGGTTACACCGGTATCGAGTAGATCTTCGCCGGTGAGTTCCAAATAAGCGTTGCCGCCACCGAAAACTTTAGGAAACAGCGCCTGCAGTCCGCCGTTGATCTGGTCGAAGGTTTCCTTGAAACGGTTGCGGGTTTCCTTGTCGATCTTGCGGATAACGTTTTCCAGGGTATCCAGGGCTTCCACCAGATCGGCGTTCTGCGCATCCAGATAACGTTTACGCTCGGACTGCTGCTGGTATTCATCGATGGCCGCGAGGTTGATCGGCCCGAGCCGCTGGATACGCCCCGAGAGACGCTCCAATTCTTCTTCCCAAGCGCTTTCACTCGCCTCCTCGGGCAACGTTGCAAGCACGCCGTGGAGGTCGTAGTTGTCTTCCAGCAACTGATCCTGCAGAGCTTTGCGCCGCACGGTCAGCGATTGCCAGTCCATGCGCTGCTGTTCCAGTTGGCCGCGTAACAATTGCGCTTGCTGCTCGGCCTGGGTGCGGCGCTTTTCCGCGTCGCGCAGCTCGCGGTCGGCGTCTTCCAGGGCCAAGCGCGCCAGCTTCAGCTCTTCCTCGACACCCATGCGTTTGTCGAGCAATTCTTCGAGTTTCAGGCGCAGCTCTTCCAGCGGCGCCTCGCCCTCCTCCAGATTCAAGTTGAGTTGTTCGCGCTTCTCGTGCAGGCGTTCGGCTTGCAACTCCAGGCGCTCCAGGGCCTGACGGGTCGAGTCGTGCTGCGCCTTCAGCGAGCCCATGCGCACGGCGAGTTGATGGGCATGGTCCTTGTGCTGCCGCGCCTCCTGGCGCACCCGGTCGAGCCGCTCGCGCAACGCATCGCGACTGGCCAACAGGGTTTCGCGGCGCTCGTTATCGACGGCCATGGCATCCAGAGCGTCCTGCAATTGCAGGCGTGACTCGCCCAACTGCTCGTGCTCAATTTCGCGCTGTTCGGTCAGCTCCGCCAGTTCGCTGTCGAGGCGGCGACGGCGCAGGGTCAGTTGTTCGACTTTGGCTTGGCCGGCCGACAGCTGCGCCTTCAATTCGCCCAAGGTGCGCGCGCGGTCCTGCAACTGGCGACGCTGCTGCTCGCGCAGTTCCTCCTGTTGACGCTGGTTCTCGCGCAGGGTCAGCAAACGTTCGTCAAGCAGCGCCAGCGCCGCTTCGCGTTCCTCACACTCGAGGCTCAGCCGTTCGAGCTCCTGGCCACGGGCGAGCACGCCGCTTTCCGCCTCGCTGGCGCGACGGACACGGAGGAAATGCCGACCGACCCAGTATCCGTCGCGGCTGATCAGGCTTTCGTCGTCGGCCAGCGCGGCGCGGCCAGCCAAGGCGTCGTCCAGCGACTCCACGGGTTTGACCTTGGCCAGCCAGGGCGCCAGGTTGACGCTGGCTTCGACCTTGTCCAGCAGGCTGCCGGCAACCCGCGAACCGCCCTTGCCCGGGCAGGCCAGGCGTAGATCGCCCTGGGTCAGGCCAGCGAAATCCAGGCCGCCGAGATCTTGTACGAGAGCATCGTCGAGCAAGACCGCTTGCAGGTCGGCGCCGAGTACGGTTTCCACCGCCAGCTCCCAACCGGCCTCGACCCGCAGGCCTTCGGCCAGACGCGGGCGTTCGTTCAGCCGCTGTTCGCGCAACCAGTCGCCCGCGCCTTTGCCAGGGTCCAATGCGGCTTGCTGCAGGGCTTCCAGCGAGGCCAGGCGACCGTTCAGACGTTGTAGTTCACCTTGCGCCTGCTGCTGCGCCTGCCCGGCCTGCTGGAGCTCGTCGCGCAACTGCTGCAAGCGCTCGGCCTGCTGCTCTTCGGCAAGCTGCAGTTCCTCGAGGCTCAGCTCGTTGGCGGCGATCTGCTCGCTTAGTTCGAGTATCGCGGCGTCTTCGGGATCGGCGGCCAGTTGTTGCGATTCTTCGCTGAGGCGACGCTGGCGTTCTGCGAGGCGCTCGAGGCTCTGCTCCAGCTGCTGAATCCGCGATTGCTGCACCTCGGCCTGACGCCGCGGCTCGGCGCTGTGCTGGTTGAAGCCGTCCCACTGCTCCTGCCAGCCGTGCATTGCGGTTTCGGATTCCTCCAGCGCGGCGGCGGCCTCTTCGGCCGCAGCGGCGGTCAGTTCCTGCTCGGGTTCGAGCATGGCCAACTCTTCGCCGAGGGTCGCCAGCAGGGTACGGTCGTGGCCCAGGTGAGATTCGGTTTCCAGGCGTGCGCGCTCCGACTCGCGCAGATCGTCCTGCAATTGGCGCAAGCGCTGCTGGCCATGCTGGATGCTCTGCTCGACCCGGGCGATATCGCCACCGACCGAATAGAAGCGCCCCTGCACCAGGTTGAAGCGCTCGGACAGCTCATGGTGACCGTCACGCAGGCGTTCGATGCAGGCATCGGCGTTGCGCTGTTCGGCGACCAGGGCTTCGAAACTGATTTCCTGGTTGCCGATCACCGCTTCGCGCTGACCGACCTGTTCGTTCAGCGCCTGCCAGCGCAATGCAGTGAGCTGGGCCTTGAGCTGGCGCTCCTCGGCCTTGTACTGCTGATACTTCTCGGCGGCCTGGGCCTGGCGATGCAGGCGTTCCAGTTGACGCTCCAGCTCCTCGCGCAGGTCGGTCAGGCGCGCCAGGTTCTCGTGGGTGCGGCGGATGCGATTCTCGGTCTCGCGGCGGCGCTCCTTGTACTTGGAGATGCCGGCGGCTTCCTCGATGAAGTTGCGCAAATCCTCGGGCTTGGCCTCGATCAGCTTGCTGATCATCCCCTGCTCGATGATCGAGTAGCTGCGCGGGCCCAGGCCGGTACCGAGGAAGATATCGGTGATATCGCGGCGCCGGCACTTGGTGCCGTTGAGAAAATAGGTGTTCTGGCTGTCGCGGGTAACCCGGCGGCGGATGGAGATTTCGTTATAGCCAGCGTACTCGCCGGTCAGGGTGCCGTCGGAATTGTCGAAGACCAGCTCGATGCTGGCCTGGGTCACCGGTTTGCGGGTGTTGGAGCCGTTGAAGATGACATCGGTCATCGACTCGCCACGGAGGTTCTTCGCCGAACTCTCGCCCATCACCCAGCGCACCGCATCGATGATGTTGGACTTGCCGCAGCCATTGGGCCCGACCACCGCCGCCATATTGCTCGGGAAAGTCACCGTAGTCGGGTCGACGAAGGACTTGAACCCCGCCAATTTTATGCATTTAAGCCGCATCTACAGCGCCCCTCAACGATCGGCCAATGTCGCGAGTACCAATCTGCAATTGCGCTCGCCATAACCGAGCAGAACCTGACGAATCCGCTGATGATCGCGGGCGAGAATCGCCTCCAGCAACTCGGCGAAGGTCTCGATGAAGTGCCCCATCTCGCCCTTGCGCCGTTCAAGCGCCAGGTAATAAGTGCGACTGATGGCCGGCAGCAGATTTTCCACGGTTTCCTGCAAATACGGATTGTTGGAGAACGGAAAGGCCGCGCGCATGCTATCGAAGCTGTGCTCGACGAAAGCGACTATATCTTCGCGATCCATACTCTCGCGCAAGCGCAGCTGCACGGTGAAAAGCGGCTCCAGATCGCTCTCCAGACGCCAATTATCAGCGACCGCCTTGCCCAACAGGACGTACAGCTCGATCACCAGTGCATACAGGCTTTTCACCTTGTGCGGGGTCAGCTCGGCGACCTGAGCGCCACGCCGAGGCAGGATCACGATCAAGTGACGGCGCTCGAGAATCAACAAGGCCTCACGCACCGAGCCGCGGCTGACATTCAGCGCCTGGGTGATCTTCAACTCCTGAATGCGCTCGCAGGCCTTCAATTCACCACGAATGATGCGGTCTGCCAAATGATGGGCGATCTGTTCGGCGAGGCTATCCGGCGCCTTGAACGTCATGATGATCCTTAGGCTCGATCCGACCTGATACAGAAAGCGGTGCTGATCATAGAAGCGCCGGCCAGACTTGGCGCGGGCGGGTAAATACTGGTCGCGAGTGTAACACAGGGCGTTAACCAGCCAAGCGCGACTACACGCGGCTATTGGAACAAAACCCGCTAGATTTTTATCCAGGCGCCGAGGGATTTTTTCGTTCATAACCGAATTGCATGACAAGCACCTGACCAAAGAGTCAAATATTTGTTGACCCAAAAGTCAGAAATCTCTAGATTTGGCCCATGCCTAGCTGCGCCAAAGCGCTGCACTGCCGTGCAGCCGCTTTAGCAAGGCCTGATAAGAGAACAATAAAGTGCCTGGAGGTCGTCCTTGATCCAGTTTTTACTCAACCGGGAGCT
>NZ_CAMPHI010000004.1 GCF_946885955.1 uncultured Pseudomonas sp. | reverse complement strand
CTTGTGTCGCGGCGGTAGAGCACCATTATCTGCAGTCCCTTGCAGAAGAACATTCTTCAACTGTAGCCCGGGTCGAGCGCAGCGACACCCGGGAATCGGCACCCTGGGTATCGCTGCGCTCAACCCAGGCTACGTGCCGCGTTCTCCTTTGGAGATATCCAGCGCGATACGGCAAGGCCCACGAAAAGCCACTCCGGCGTTGTGTCACGGCGATAAAGCACCATTGTCTGCAGTCCCTTGCAGAAGAACATTCCTCAACTGTAGCCCGGGTCGAGCGCAGCGACACCCGGGAGTCGGTCCCCTGGGTATCGCTGTGCTCAACCCAGGCTACATCTCGCTGATAGTGGGGCGTCGTTCACCCAACAATCCCCAGCAGCTTGATCTGACTGCTTCGTAGATCTTACTGAGCGCAGCGATTTTCATAAGCGTCGGCAATCAAACGGGATATCGCGGATGGGGCGCGCGACGCTATAGCTAAACGTCTGAGCCCGGCACGGCCTGGAGGTTTATCCACGATCGCCGCTGGTTGCCGCGCCCCCCGAGGCTCAGGGGTATTCGATCCTGTAGGCGACCGGAAAATGGTCACTGCGCAGCACCTTGCCCATGTATACCCGCTCGACGACGTTGTAGACCTCGTCCGGCTTGAACTGGTGAACGGATTTGAGCTCGCCTGTCTCGCCCTTCAGGGTTTTCACCGCGACGGCGGCATGGCAGATGGATTTCGATGAGCAGTGCTCATTGATATAGGCGTAGTCCAGTAGCGACGGCACGGCGAGATCACCGAACGCGACGTCGGTGCCCATGCAGGCGTTTATATATGCGCTCTCGCTCAGTTGCACCCCGCCATAGGCGTTCTTTTTCTCCTCGGCATAAAGTTTTTTCGCCAGGGACAGCGAGGTGCGCACGGAGATGTGGGTGAAGCCGGCGTCTCCCGGTGTGCAGCGCAGCATTTTTTCCTTGCTGGGGTTGAGGGTGATGGCGTCCGCAGCAGTGCTGGCTTCGGTATTCAGGTCGCCGCCGAAGAACAGCAACCTTTTGATCTCCCCGCCCTCGCCCTCGCCCTGTAGCTGGCCGAGCAGCAGAATGTCTTCCCGTACCTGGGCTGCGGCTTTGTATGAGGCGTTCGCATGGCAGAAGGCGAAGAGGTTGTTTTCTTTGTCGCGCAATAGCAGGGTGGCGCGTATGGAGTCAGAGCCGAGTGGCAACTCGAATTTTTCCGAAAACTGATCCGCTACATTGTTTCTGACGAACACCATGGAGCCCAGGGTCGTACTCTTGCGCAAGCCGCCTTCCTGACTCAGGGATGCTTTCAGCGTATAAGCGCCTTTCAGGTCGTCCACCAGCCGCAAGTTCGGATTGCCGGTGGTGCCGACTTCGAATAGCGCGAGAATCTCAGGTTTCAACAGTTCCAGGGTGCTGGCCAAGGCATCCAGTTTTTCGTCGTACGCTTCGCTCATGGGCTTGCGTTCGTTTTGATTGTTGAGGTGCTGGGTGTTCCACATCAGTATTTTGACAGCTGGCATGCTTGGCTCTTCCCTTGATTATTCACACCCTGTAATGCCCGCACGCCACGCCTCGTTCGTGCCGCCGGGTAAGCGTTCAAGCGTAGCAACTTGTTCAGGATGAAGAGGCGAGATTTTCGTTTGCCATTGTCTTGTTCGGCGCTGGTATCTCGTCTATCAGTCGGGGCGCTGTTAAACGTGCGCATGTGGGCAAGAAGGAACAACGATGAGCGAGTCATTTAGTCTGGATCTGCAAACCTACCTTGGGCGCCTTGGCTACTCGTCGGCGCCGCCGCCGACCCTGGAAACTCTGCGCGAACTGCAATTGCGGCACACCGCCGAGTTTCCCTTCGAAACCCTGTCGACCATGCTCCGCGCGCCCGTTGCTGTGGACCCCGCGGCGATTCAGGACAAGCTGCTGCGCCAGGGGCGCGGCGGTTATTGCTTTGAACTCAATCAGCTGTTCCTGCTGTTATTGCAGGCGCTGGGCTTTGAGGCGCGCGGGCTGACCGGGCGAGTGGTGATGGGCGGGCCGGAGGATGCGCTGACTGCGCGCACGCATATGCTGGTGTTGGTGGCTCTCGATGGTGTGCGCTATATCGCCGATGTGGGGTTCGGCGGCATGGTGCCGACCGGCCCGCTGCAGCTCGACAGCGAAGCGCAGCAGGTCACTCCGCATGAGCCTTACCGACTCACCCTGCGCGATGGCAGCTACACCTTGCGTGCGCTGGTGGGCGAAGAGTGGCGGGCGATGTATGTGTTCGATCTGCAAGCAGCTGCGGAGATCGATTACAAGGTCGCCAGCTGGTACGTGTCCACTCACCCGGAGTCGCCCTTCCTCGGCCAGATGATCGTCGCCCGCACGGGGCACCAGTTGCGTAAAACCCTGCACAACGGCAGCTTCGCCATCCACCGTCTGGGCGAAACCAGCGAGCGCGTGCAGCTGCGGGATGTCGATGCGGTGCTTGATGTGCTGCGCGATGAATTCGCCATTCAGGTGCCGGAGCATCCCGAATTGCGCGGAACCATAGAGCGGTTGATTGCGGGCGAGTGAAGGGGAATTGCCATAAAGGCGAAGCCGATAAGCGAAGCCAATCAATAAGTAAAATTTGAAATCGTGGCCTGTCCCTCGATTGCTCTCTCAACCGTAGCCCGGGTCGAGCGTAGCGACACCCGGGAATCGGCACCCTGGGTATCGCTGCGCTCAACCCAGGCTACGTGCTGATATATCCGAATCCGAAATCGTGCTCCGCCCCCGGTTGTTCTCTCAACGGTAGCCCGGGTCGAGCGTAGCGACACCCGGGAATCGGCGCCCTGGGTATCGCTGCGCTCAATCCAGGCTACATGTTGATGGGGCGTTGGCGTCATCTGATAGCTCTCATTCAGTTACCAGGCAAATCAAAAGCAGTGTTCATTCGGGGCTTGAATCTCAGCTGTTCCCGACACGTTTCCCACGTTTTCGCCGAGTCTCCATAAAAAAAGGCCTGGAACTTGCTAATGCCCGTGAGTAGCCCGCAGACACGGGCATCCACAGGCCAGCCGTAAGACGGAGCACTCTTGATGATCACTGCCACTATCGCCGATTGCATGAGCAAAACATTCGCTCGTATCCACCCTGATATGCCGGTGGTGCAAGCGGCCAATTTGTTGATCCGCCACGCCATGCTCGGTGGGCCGGTGGTTGACGCCGATGGCCTGCTGTTGGGCTGGATTTCCGAGCAGGAGTGCCTGCGTGTGGCGATTCAGGTGGCGTACTACAACCAGCGCGTTGCCACGGTGCGCGACATCATGCGCAGCGATGTGCTCAGCGTAAGCAGTGATATGGACCCGCTGGCCCTGGCGCAGCAGATGCTCGGCGATAAGCCGAAGAGCTATCCGGTGGTCGACGGCAAAGGCAAAGTGCTCGGCGTGGTGGCGCGGCGGAATCTGCTGCAGCAGCTGGATGCGGTAATAGGCAAGCTATCCAGCGCTGCGGCCTGATCGCTGTCGATGCACTGTTGCGGTGCCAGCGCGGCGCCAATGCAGAAACCCTGCACCAAAGAGGCTCTGCGAGGGCGGAGGGACCTACGATGAACATGGCTGTCGGGTTTTGATAGTGGTGATGTGGACGCTGGAGCGTCGAGGGCTGCGTTACCACGCAGAGCGTGGGGGCGATCAGCGTAGCGGCTGAATTGAGCTGTGATGGTTCCCTCAGTGATTTCCAAGGTAATTGACAAAAGGCCAGTCGCAAGACTGGCCTTTTTGCGTTACCGGGTTGGCGTCGCCCGGACAGGCTTAGCGCTTTGCAATAAAAATTTCATTAAAGCTCAATCACTTAGTAAACCTTTTACGCACAGTTACTGTGTAACCCTCTGTGGATAACCTGTGCGGTTATGGCTGTAGCCAGCGGGGGCTGTGAGGCTCAAGGGATTGGTTGTTTTTTATACAGTCGCCCGGCGGTGTGTTGGTGCCGCCGGGTTGGCCATCAGGTCGCTTCGACTTGTTCGGTTGTGTCGGCCTTGTTGCCTGGAGTCCAGTTTTTCAGCAGTTGGGCGATGCGGTAGCCGCGCCAGCCGAGCATGCGGGTGGCGGTCAGTACGCCGGCCATCAGGGCGCCGCCGACTCCGGCGGTGACGGTGTCGGCACCGGTCAGGTAGAGGCCCTTGATCGGCGTCTGGCTGTGAATCCAGTGCTGGTCGAAACGCTGCAGGGTGTGGTCGATGCCGTAGATTTCGCCTTGTTCGTTCCACTGGAACCATTCGGTCGACAGTGGCGTGGCCAGCTCGCAGAAGTCCAGCGCGCCGCGCAGTTGCGGTTGATGGCGGTAAAGGGTTTCCAGCAGCTGTTCGGTGAGCTGGGCCTTGAACGCCTCGTATTCGGGGCCGCGTTTGCCCCAGGTGCTGCCTTTCCACTGGGCGAACCACTGCGGCAGCGTGGGTGCGACTATTTCCACCGTGGCCTTGTTCGGGAAGTGGGCATCCCAGGCCGGGTCCTTGGCCGAGGGGAAGCTGATGTAGATCAGCGGCATGGCCGGGTTCTGTCCGCTTTCGAAGCTGCTGACGTTGTAGTCGTGATCGGCGCCGGGGTAGACCCAGTAGTTGGTTTTCGGCAGGCCCAGTTCGGCGGCGCTGCCTTTGAAGCCGGCATACAGGCACAAGGTCGCGGCTGATGGTTCGACCTGCTCGAGCGGCGCCAGCAGGTCATATTCGGCGGCCACTTGCGGGTCGATCAGGCGGGTGTAGGTGGGGATCAACCCCGCGCAGCTGACGATCTGCGGGGCGCGCAATTCGGTGCCGTCCTTGTGTAGGCGCACGCCGACCGCGCGGCCGTTTTCGATCAGGATGCGCTCGACCCCGGCATAGGTGAACACCTGGCCGCCGGCCGCTTCGATCAGCGGAATGATGTGCTCCGAGATCTTGGTCGCGCCGCCCACCGGGTAGTTGCCGCCAGTGATGTAGTGCTTGGCGACCATCGCATGCATGACGAACGCGGCCTTGGCCGGCGGCAGGCCATAGTCGCCCCACTGCGCGGTGAGCACGCCGATCAGTTGCTGGTTCTGGGTCAGGCCTTCGAGCACTTCGCGGGTGGTTTTGAAGAAGTAGTCCGGCAGCCACCAGCGCCGCAGTTTGCTATAGAGCATGCCGAGCGAGCGCGGCATTGCCTGGCCGGCGAAGAAGCGTGGAATCCTTGCGCTGACCTCGCTGAGCAGCTCGACATAGCGCTCGATGGCGACGGCTTCGTCGGGAAAGTGCAGGTTCATTTCGGCTTTGAATTCCTCGCGGCCAGCGACGTAGTCGTAGGTCCGTTCGCCAAGAATGATGCGGTCGTAGCGTGCATCCATCGGCGCCCATTCGATAGCGCCGTCTGAGATCACATCGAACACCCGGCCGATCATCGACCAGGGTTTGTGCACCTCGCCGATGTAATGCACGCCCACATCCCATTCGTAACCTTCGCGCTCGTAGCTGTGGGTGTAGCCGCCAGCGGTGTAGTGCTGCTCCAGCACGCACACGCGCTTGCCGAGTTTGGCCAGCAGCGCGGCGGTGGTCAGGCCGCCGATACCGGAGCCGATAACGATGGCGTCGTAGTCGGTTTGCGCCAGGCGCGGACGGAAGCGGGTGCCGGTGCGTTTCATGGAAGTGCTCCTGGGTTGTTATGCAACTTGTTGCATACTAGGCGCGATGGCGGCGTTAATGCAACAAGTTGCATATGCCGTATACTGCCGCGCTCTTACCGCTATGGATTCTGAAACCCGCCCATGTCGCTCAAGCACGCCATTCTTATCCTCCTGGAAAGCCAGCCCGGCACGGGTTACGACCTGGTCAAACGCTTCAAGGACGGCCTCGGCTATTTCTGGAACGCCAAGCATCAGCAGGTCTATCTGGAGCTGAAAAAACTCCATGAGGCGGGCTGGCTGACGTTCGAGGCGGAGCAGCAGGACAGTCGGCCGGACAAGAAGATCTATCGCCTGACTCCCACCGGCCATGCCGAGCTGCTGCGCTGGCTGGCCGAGCCGGTGCAGCCGAACAAGATCAACGATGCGCTGCTGGTGAAGTTGTTCGGCGGTGCGCATACCTCGTTAGACAATCTGCGCGAGGAAATGCAGCGGCATGTCGCCGTGCACCGCAAGACGCTGGATAGCCTGCTGAGCATCGAGCGCGATTTTCTCGCCTTGCCCGACGCGCAGCGCGCGGAACTGCGCCTGCCTTACCTGACCTTGCGTCGCGGCATTCTCGGCGAGCAATCCTGGCTGGCCTGGGCGGATGAGGTGGAGCGGGAACTCAACCGCTGAGACTTCGCGCTTCGAAGCCGTTATCGGCGCGACCATGTTCGCTACAATCGCTGTCCACCGCATTACCGAGGTTTCCGATGTCACCCCTTGAACTCCTGGCCGCCACGCTCGGCGTAATCGCCGTCTGGCTGACGGTCAAACAGAATGTCTGGTGCTGGCCGATCGGCTTGGCGATGGTGCTGCTCTACAGCTGGATCTTCTTCGAGGTGAAGCTCTATTCGGACATGCTCCTGCAGGGCGTGTTCGCCGTGCTACAGCTTTACGGCTGGTGGCAGTGGACGCGCGGCGGTGGCCGGCAGGATGGTCGCGAGGTCAGCCGCCTGAGCTTGCCGGGCCTGGCGTTGAGCCTGGTTATCGGCGCCGCGGCCAGTCTCGCGCTCGGCTACCTGATGGCGACTTACACCGACGCGGCGGCACCCTGGCTGGACGCTGCGTTGACCGCCTTCAGCCTGGTCGCCCAGGTATGGATGGCGCAGAAACGCCTGGAGTGCTGGCCGCTCTGGCTGGCCCTGGATGTGATCTTCGTTGGCTTGTTCATCTACAAGGACCTGTACCTCACCGCCGGCCTTTATGCGCTGTTCTGCCTGCTTGCGCTGCAAGGATGGCTGGCCTGGCGCCGTGCGCCGGAGTTGGTGCGCGGATGAAAGTGCTGGTGCTGACCGGCCCGGAATCCAGCGGCAAGAGCTGGCTGGGCGAGGCCGTGCAGGCGCGCTTCGGCGGGCTGCTGGTTGGCGAGTACGTGCGTCATTTCATCGAACGGCAAGGTCGCGATACCTGTTATGCGGATATCCCGGCCATCGCCCGCGGCCAGCTTGAATGGGAGGATCAGGCCCGCGCCACCGAGCCGCCGTTGCTGATCCTCGATACCCACCTGCTGAGCAATATGCTCTGGAGCCGCAGCCTGTTCGGCGATTGCCCGGTCTGGATCGAACAGGCCCTGCTCGAACGGCGCTACGACCTGCATCTGTTGCTCGACCCGCAAGGCGTGCCCTGGGTCGCCGACGGCCAACGCTGCCAACCGGACTTGGCCGAGCGGGTGGCGTTCCACCGTGCCTGCCGGGACTGGCTGCACGGCAACGGCCAGGCTTTCCGTAATCTGGATGGCGACTGGGTACAGCGCCGCGAGCGAGCGCTCGAGTATGTTGCCGAGTTATTGGCTGAGCCCCACGCTGGAGTATGGGAACGATCAAAGTTACCCAATGGTAGCCCGGGTTGAGCGAAGCGATACCCGGGTATCGCGCCCTGGGTATCGCTGCGCTCAACCCAGGCTACGTGCTACAGCGCAATCAAAAGCGTGACGCTGGAGCGTCAGTGGATGCATTCCCACGCTGGAGCGTGGGGAACGATCAGCGAGTCGCTAGCCTCTGAGTGATCGCCCCCACGCTCTGGCGTGGGCGTGTCGCCCCGGACGCTCCGCGTCCGCAACGTCAGTCGACGTAATGTCCATGGTCAGTTCTTTGCAGCCCATGGCACTACCAGCCAAACCCATCACGACAAAAGCGCTAGCGGCGCCGTATGATCGACGGCTTATTTCAACTAGCCGTCGAGAGCCTTTAAGGATGAAGAAGTACCTGAGTCAATGGATCTGCGTGTTCATGCTGGTGCTGTTCGGCAGCCTGGCCGGTTGTGCTTCCAAGGGTGGTGATATGGCTGGCGCGGGCGCCGCGGCCCCCGAGGTGGCGGCCTATGCGCCGTTGCAAGACAAGGCCTCGGGACGTTTGCTGGTGTGGACGGCCAGCTTTACCCTGGAGGTGGCGGATCTGGCCAAGGCCAAGGTGCAGCTCAGCGAGCGCATGCTGGCGCTGGGCGGCTATGTTGAGGAAACCAGCGACTATGGCGAGTACAGCCAGAACCTGGTTTTCCGCGTGCCCAAGGATGCCTTCGAAACGGCCCTGGGCAATATCGAGCAGAGCGGCAAGGTGCTGTCGCGTCAGGTCAAGGGCGAGGATGTCACCGAGCAGTATGTGGATGTGGAAACCCGTCTGAACAACAACCGCGTGCTGCGCGATCGCCTCAGGCAACTGCTCGGCAAGGCCAGCAGTGTGCAGGACATTCTGCAGATCGAGAGCGAGCTCAATCGCATTCAGTCGGAGATCGACTCAATGGAAGCGCGCATGCGTATCCTCAAGGATCAGATTCAGATGTCCAAGGTTACGGTGGAGCTGCGCCAGCAGGCCGCGGAGAAACCCAGGACCATCTACGGCCCCCTGGGTTATCTCTACAAGGGCGCGGAATGGTTTGTCACCAAGCTGTTTATCATTCGTGAGTGAGGGGCGGGCGAGCGGATAACGGTCTATGGCCCGCGCTATGCCCCTGCTGAGTCAAACCATAAAGTGGCGGTTGCTTGCGCTGCGACCTGCGGAGGGAAAGGTGATTCGATTATTTATCGCAACGGGGCTGCTGCTTCAGGGTGCGCCGGCATTTGCCGGCGCGGCGGCCGGGTTGGACGGGACCGAACCCATGGATTACCGGCTGCTGGTCGAGGTGTTGCTGGTCGCGCTGGCGGTGCTGCTGACCAGCCTGTTCTGGGCACTCAAGCTGCGCCGGCTCAGCGGCCAATTGCAGGCGCGTACACAAACCGATGCGCTCACCGGCCTGGCCAGTCGCGCGGCACTGGATAGTCGTTTCGCCATCTGTCATGAACAGGCGCAGCGCTATGCCCGGCCGTTTGCGCTGATCCTGCTGGATATCGACCACTTCAAGCGGGTCAACGACGAGTTGGGCCATCAACTCGGCGACCGCGTCTTGCAGGAGTTCGCTCAGTTGCTCAAGGACTGCATACGCGGCAGCGACTGCCTGGGGCGCTGGGGCGGCGAAGAGTTTCTGATCCTCTGCCCGGAAACCACTCTGGAGCAGGCGGTGGCCTTTGCCGAGCGCATTCGCGTGCACGCTCACAAGCAGCAGTTCTCCAGTCAGCGGCCACAGACCCTGAGCGCCGGGGTGGCCGAGTTGATGCCGGGCGATACCCTGGATGCCCTGCTGCAACGGGCCGGCGCGGCACTCGCAGAGGCCAAGGCGCTGGGGCGTGACCGGGTGTGCTTTACCGCGAACGATGAGCTGGAAGATTTGCTGGTTTGAGCGACTGAACGGATGCTGCTTGCTCGTTGAGTCAGTTGCTATGTCGCGCGCGTAAGCCTGACGCTGGGGCGTGGGAACGATCAAAGCTACCAGTGGTAGCCCGGGTTGAGCGAAGCGATACCCGGGTATCGGCGTCCTGGGTGTCGCTGCGCTCAACCCAGGCTACGTGCTGCCTCCCTATATCGCTGACTCAGGCCTATCCGCTTGCGCCGCAGCTTTTCGTTGGATTCTGCGCTACCTGCGATTTGATTGATCTGGGTCGGCTGCCGCGCATTTGCCGTGCCTTATATTCGCCGTGCTCGTTCCCCCAGGAAAGGATCTCTCGCCATGCGCGTGCTTGTTTGTGTGCTTCTCGGTTGCTTTGCCACTTTGGCTCAGGCCAACGATGAGGCCATGCAGCGCTTTATCCAGCTCAACGCCGACCCGGCGCTACGCGAGCAGGCCTATGCGGCGGGTCAGGAACGCATCCGCTTTTGTGGCAATTGCCACGGCGAGAACGGCAACAGCAAGCGCACCTATATTCCCAACCTGGCCGAACAGAACCCGGTGTACCTGTTCAGCGCATTCGAGAAGTTCGCCAGCGGTGAGCGTAAGGATTTCATCATGTCCAAGCTGGCGCCGAACCTGACCCTGGAGGACCGGGTCAACGTCGCCATCTATTTCGGCCAGCAGAAGCTGCTGGCGCACACCGAGCCGGTCGATGCTGCGTTGCGCCAGCAGGGCGAGGTCGCGTTCAAGGCGATTTGCACCGTCTGTCATGGCGATAAAGCCGAGGGGCGCGAGAACACCCCGCGCCTGGCCGGACAGCCGGCCGAGTATCTGCGTAAGGCGCTGACCCGTTTCCGCGACAAGGATCCGAGCCGCGAGGGTTCGGTGATGATGTCGATCGCCGCTGGCTTCAGTGATGAGCGGATCGCCGCGCTCGCCGAGTACCTGCAGCAGCTGCAACCCTGACCGCGTGCCGCTGACCCTCCGGGCTGAGCCTCGGGTGGATTTTTGCGCGGCTCAGCCGCTATTGGGCCGCGCATCGCCAGCGCGTCGCAGCGGGTTGCAGCTGGCGCTGTCGAAGACGCCGATATAGGGGTTGCCGTGGCCCATCACGCAGCCGACTTTCTGGTTGCGCCAGCGTTCCCAGTCGCTGACCGGGTAGAGCCGGTTCCAGGCTTCGTAGGTGCGGCGATCCTGTTTGGACAGGCGCAGCCGGTAGCGCTCGGCCATATACAGGTAAATGCGCGCCGAGGCGCCGCGGATGGCTTCCGGCGGCATGGCGGTTCTGGCCTTGAAATCGACCACCATCGGGCAGGCGCCATACTGCCGCGGCGCGGAACCAAGCATGCCGAGGGCATAGTTGGAGCGGTCGCCGTTGACCTCGCCAATGCTCGGCACCAGATTGTGCAGGTCGGCTTCGGCGGCCTGGAACAGCGGATCGTTGCGGCTGCAGTTCTTGCGCCCGCCTTGCTGCCAGCATTGGCGCTGGTGGCCAATCACCCAGGCCGGCACCACATGTTCCCACTCCACCCGCTGGGCGCGGCGCAGCTGCTTACGCGGACGATAGCCGCAGCTACCGAGATCGACCCGATTGCCGCTGTAGGCGCAACCGCAATAGAAGGTGTTCGGTCGTTCGGCGTACAGACTCCAGGCGATCTTCTTCGCGGCGGCGAAATTACGTGGCGCCTCGGCAGCGGCGGGCAGGGCAAACAGCAGGCAAAGCAGAGCGAGCAAGCGGGTCATGGATGAGTCTGCGCAAAAAGTTGCGCATCATACGGGTAAACCGCTCTAAAACGAGCTTCTCAACGCACAATTCAGGCCGTTGTGACGGGCGGGGCGATTTTGCTAGCTGACTTTAAGATTCGTTTTTAGGTGCTTGATTGCGCTGCAAGTCATGCTTTGCGGCAGAAACTCAGCCCAAGGCGGATTTTGTTGCTAGCGTTACACCATCACGACACACGTAGATGGTTACGACTCATGGTGGGTGAGACTCTATTCGCGCAGGTTTCCCGGCGGCGCGCGTCGGGCTGCAAAAAGCTCGGCGGGCTGCTGTTGATCGCGCTTCTGGGGCTTGGCGGCTGCGCCAGCCATCAGGATCACCAATCCATCGTCAGCAACCGCAGCCCGATCAAGCCCGGCGAGTTCCTGCAAAGCAATGCCGATCGCATGGCTACACTCGGTATGCGCAACAACCTCAACAGCCTTTATCGCCTGCTCGACAAGCTCTACCTGCGCAACCCGCGGGAGTGGCGCAAAACCGGCCTGGCCGACCGCCAGGCGGCGGCGCGGGCAGTGCAGCTGGCAATCGAGGAGGGACGACCGCTGCCGGCGCTCGGCGGGCGCACCGATGTCGCCGCACTCGGCTATGCGCTCAGCGCCGACTATCAGGGTGACCGGGTCGGGGCCTTCATTTATGCCCTGGGGAGCATGCTGATCGCCGCCCATGGCGGCCGTACCGAGTTCTACCTGACCGATTCGCTGGACCCGCAGTTCATCCACAATGCCGCGCGCAATATCGAAATAGCCGCCTGGATGCTCGCCAACCGTCGCGATGCCGCAGGTAGGCCCTGGCTGCTCTCCAACGAGATTTCCGCCGATGGCCATAACCTCAGTTACGCCGTGGAGTTCGGCAAGATGGTGGCGCGCCTGGATCTGCTCACCGATGTTCTGGACGAACGCTTCCGGCGCATCGGTGTGAACTATGCCCAGGGCCTGCTATTTCTGAATTTTCTACCGGTGCAATGAGGCTCAACGTCAGTTCCGCACAATCCATCTGGCTTGGGATGTGTAGCTTGGCGCCATAAATGGCCTGTTGACACTCAAATCCTTATTTCGACTGCGAATCCTCATTTGATTATGCTTAGGGGCGGTGCAATCCACCTTCTACAGGAGTAGTCAGGTATGAAAATATGGACGCGTAGTTCCCTAGGCTCGTTTGGTCGTAACTCACTCGCAGCATTGGCATTCAGTGCTGCGGCATTGATCTGTCCCACCCTCGAAGCCGAGCCGTCGTTATCGCTGCAAGCGTCGCGAGAGGTGGTCTGGGCCGACTTTCTGGGCGTGAACGCCCAACTGCTCTGGTTCGATGAGGCGCAATACCGCAAGCAACTGGATCAGCTACAGGCGCTGGGCTTGAACTGGGTGCGTGTCGATCTGCACTGGGACCGCCTGGAGCCGACGCCGGGCCAGTGGCAATTGACCGAGATGGACCGCATGACCGAAGTGTTGGCGGAGAAAAATGTGCAGTCGTTGCTGTTCATGGTCGGCTCGGCGCCATTCGCCAGTAGCGCCCCCGCCGGTACCAGCAATTATGATCAGTACCCGCCAGTGTCCGCCGAGCAGTTCGCCGACAGCATGGGCTATCTGGCGGCTCGCTACCCCAGCGTCAATGCTTGGCAGGTTTGGAACGAGCAAAACATTCCATCGTTCTGGCAGCCCGCCGAGGATCCGGCGGCGTATAGCCATTTGCTGGAAACCAGCCTGGCCCGCCTGGCGACTGCCAACCCGGCGGCCCAGCGGGTAATGGGCGGGATGGCGTACTACAGCCAGATGCCGGTACAGGGTGGTTTGATGTTCGAGGCCATGGCTCAACTGGGCAGCATTGGCAGCGATCGGATTGCCGCCTATCACCCCTATAGCCTTTCTCCCGAAGGTGATGTGGTGGCGGACAAGGACTTTCTTCAGCGTGGCACAGTACTCAACCAGCAATTGCGCGAGCGCAATGCCCAGGCGATCTGGGCGACCGAATTCGGTTGGTCCAGCTACAGCGGACCGGTGGAGTGGCAGCCGCTGATTGGCGAGCAGGGTCAGGCCGACTATCTGCTCAAGCGCGTCGCTTTGATGAGCGCCATGGATTACGACCGCATCTTCCTGTTCAACCTGAGCGATCTGGATGCTCGAGCCACCCCGCGCGATCAACATTACGGGCTGCTACGCCTGGATGGCAGCCAGAAGCCGGCGTATAAGGCACTCCAGCGCTTTCTCGACATCACCGGGCCGAGCCTCACTCCCCAAGTCGCTCCCGCATTTCCCAACGCACCGGATGGCATGTTGAGCATGGCTTGGCAGCGTGCGGATGGGCATTGGGTATGGGTGTTCTGGGCGCAGAAGAGCGGCAAGGTGACCTTGGCGCGTCAGGGGGCGGTTACCCTTTACAACCCGTTGCGCGGTACCAGTCAGGTTCTCAATGCGGGAGCTGCTGGCTTGGAGGTGAACGTCGGTACCGAGATGCAGATCATCGTGATGTAGATCACGGGCGATAGGGCGGCGCGGCTTGCCGCGTCGCTGCCGGTTCAGCGGTTGTCCGATTACTGCCAGCGCCGGTAAATGATGGCGTCCGATGCGCCTGACGAACGCTTCCGGCGCATCGGCGTGAACTATGCCCAGGGCCTGCTGTTTCTGAACTTCCTGCCGGTGCAGTAGCGCTGCTCTCAATACGCCTGTTCGAGGCGCTTTTCGCTTTGCTCGTTGAGCTGCTCGATCTGTTGCTTCAATTGTTCGGTCTGCTGTTGCAGTTGCTTGGCCTGTTCGGCTTGCAGGGTCGCGGTGGCGGCGGTTTCACCGGCGCCGCAGGCGCTCAACAGGATCAGGGCGGGCAGGCTCGCCAGCAGTAGTAAGGTGCGCATGGTCAGGCTCCTGGGTTTGGTTATTGTTGCCAGCGTCGGTAGATAACGCTCAGCGCACCGGATTGCCGTAAGCGCTCCAGGGTGCTCGAGAACTGCGCCGCGCGTGCGCTATCACCTTTGGCGAACGCCACGTAGCGCGGCATTTCCACCAATGGTGTGGGCAGGATACGCACACTTCCTTCGGCGTGTTGCTCGCGGATGAAATACATCAGTTGATCGCGATCGCCGACGATAATGCCTATG
The DNA here is from genome assembly GCF_946885955.1 of uncultured Pseudomonas sp. The sequence continues at coordinate 164,685 of NZ_CAMPHI010000004.1, read as the reverse complement.
CGTCCGGCCAGCAGCATCGACACCAGTTGGTTGGGGGTGTGCGCACTGGTGTCTCGGGTCAGTACGGCCTTGTCATAGGCCGATTGGTAGGTATAACCCCTGACCTGGCCGATGACATAGGGCGTCAGATCGGCGAATTCGTGCCAATCGCGAATCGCGGTTTTGTAGGTTGTCATGAATACGGTCGAGCCGATGCGTAACGGACCCGCCAGCTCGTATTGACGCATGCGCTCGGGGCTGCCGATGAATTGGAAACCGATATCGGCTTCGCCGCGATCGAGCATATGCACGACCCTTTCCCAAGGGTAAAGACGCATCGTATAGGGGATGCCAATCTCGTCCAGCACCGCCTTGACCAACTCGACGTCCAGCCCCAGCGGTTTGTCATTGCCCTCGACAATAAAACTGTAAGGCGCGGCCTGAGCGTCGCCGACCACCCGCCATTGCTCGGCGTGCAGCGGCGGGTATGCCATGAGCAGCGTAATCAACAGCAGGAGTCGCATGGCGGCACCTCCGAAGTATCGCGCCGGCTGACATGCATCCTTATTATGCTAGCCAATGGATATCGAATTGTCTGGCCGTTGTAGGCAGTGCGCTGTGTCGCCGCCGGAAAGCGGGAGGGGCGTGCGGGCCTGCTGGGAACCTGGCCGAGCACCGGGATCGTAGGGCCGAATCACCCAGGCTTCGCCAAACGAAGCCTGGGTGTCGTTGTCAGCAGCCTGCTAGACCTTGCGCACGAACTCGGACTTGAGCTTCATCGCGCCGATGCCGTCGATCTTGCAGTCGATGTCGTGATCGCCATCGCACAGGCGGATGCCCTTGACCTTGGTACCGACCTTGACCACCAGCGACGAGCCTTTGACCTTGAGGTCCTTGATCACGGTGATGGTATCGCCGTCCTGCAGCACGTTGCCCACCGAGTCCTTGATCACCTTGGCGTCGTCGGTCGCATCGGTCGCACCAGCGGCCGACCATTCGTGCGCGCATTCCGGGCAGACCAGCAGCTGGCCGTCTTCATAGGTGTATTCGGAGTTGCATTTGGGGCAAGGAGGCAAGGTGCTCACGAGTAATCCTCGGGTCGGTTTCGGTAAAAGCCGCGAATTATATAGGGTTTTTCGGGGCGGATGAGATATCCGTGCTCTGGCGTTCAGTGGTCGTTGCGCTGCACCGGGTGGCGATCCCTTGAACTCGACGGTCGTTGTTCCGTTCCAATCGGTATTCGGCTGGCTGGGTAGCGGGGAGGGAATATGTTTTTTCCGGAGATGGAGGGGGTTCGTCTGGGCGCAGTGGCAAAGCGCACGGTGGTCGATTTCGTAAAGGACGATCTGTCCGTGTATGCCGCGGCACTGGCATTTCAGATGTTCTTCTCGTTGTTCCCCTTTCTGTTGTTCATGGTCGCGTTGATTGGCGTACTGGACCTGCAGCCGTTTCTCGACTGGCTGCGTGCACAGGCCGCAATTGTGATGCCGCAGGAGGCGATGGAGCTGATCGACGCGGTGATCGTGCAGTTGCAAAAGCAGAAGACCGGGCTGTTTTCCGCGGGGATTCTGGTGGCGTTGTGGACCGCCTCGGCGGCGGTGCGCCTGATCATGGATGCGACCAACAAGGCCTATGGCGTGACGGAGGGGCGCCCGGCCTGGAAGCGTTTTCCGCTGTCGCTGATCTACACGCTGGCCGCCGCCGCCATGCTGCTGCTGGCGGCGGGCTTCATGGTGGTGGGGCCGCAGTGGATGAGTTGGCTGGCGCAGCAGTTCGGCATCGAATACTTGGTGGTGCTGCTCTGGGCCTGGTTGCGCTGGCCTATCGTGGTGTTGCTGCTGATGTCGACGGTGGCGGTGGCCTATTACGTCGCTCCGGATGTCGAGCAGGAATTCCGCTTTATCACCCCGGGCTCGGTGCTCGCGGTGCTGGTATGGATCAGCGCCTCCCTGGGCTTCGGTTACTACGCGCAGAACTTCGCGACCTACGACGCCATGTACGGCAGCATCGGCGCAATCATCATCTTTCTCCTGTACCTGTACATCTCCGCGGCGGTACTGCTGTTCGGCGCCGAGTTGAACGCGGTGATCGAGCACCTTTCCCGTGAGGGTAAAAGTGAGGGCGAGAAGGTCGCTTCACCCTAGTCTGGGCTACGCCGTGCTAACGCTCATAGGCACCCAGGTCGCAAACCGCGATGCCATCGCCGTCACCGTCCAGTGGGCGCGGTGCGCGGCGTTGATCGTGGCTGCTGCAATTGCCAATTGCGGCATCCAGCGCAGGGCTGGCGGGTCGCAAGGCGTGGGTCTGGGTCATGCCGCCGTTATCTGCCAGTGGTTCCAGCACGGTGACGAAGGTCTGATCGTTCTCGACATACAGCTCGGCGGTGCAATTACCCGGTCCGTTGCCCAATAGCATGCCCCGCGCCTGGTAGGTCGCCTCGGTGCCACTATTGAGGCAGTTGTTGACCGACTCTTCGTCTTCACGGTCGCTGTTACCGCTCACCAGGCTGTTGCGCAGCAGCAGCTTGCCGTAGTTGAACAGACCGCCACCGAAGTTGCCGGCGATGGTGACGTGAATCAGCGTTGCGTCCGGCGCGCCGTTGTAGAAAGAGTAGGCGTGGCCATTACTGAAGATGCCGCCATAGTAGGAATAGATATTGTTGTTGCCGCTCAGCGTGCTGTTGCTCAGTTTGAGCACTGCGTGATTGCTGATGGCCGCGCCGCTGCCCGCAGACCAGTTGTTGATAAAGGCACTGCGCGCAACGTCGGCATTGCCTTTGTTGTAGAGGCCACCGCCCATGCCACTTTCATCGTCGTCGGAAGCGCCGTTGTCGCTGAAGGTGGTGTCGCGGACTAGCGCATCGCCGGCATTGAAGAGCCCGCCGCCGCGTCCCTGATAGGCTTCGCCCGCGCTGGAGTTGTTGCGCTGCAGAGTTGAGTTGTACAGGTAGAGCTGGCCGAAATTGGCGATGCCTCCGCCAGCACCGGGCTGGAACATACCCGCGGCGAAGTTGTTGTCCAGGCGCGAGCTGCGCACGGTCAATAGCCCGTGGTTCTCGATGCCCGCACCGTAAAAGCTGGTGCGACCGTTGCGCAGGGTGACACGTTCGACTCGCAACTCGGCGCCGGCCAGCACCTCGAACAGTCGATCGGTGTGGTTGCCGTCGATAATGCTGGCATCGACGCCTGCACCCACGAGGCGGATATTTCCGCTCACGTCCAGATCGCCGTTTTGGTTCTCATCGTCGTCGAGAATTTCGTAATCCTCGCCCAGCGGTGGTGGCAGCGTCAGGGTATAGGTTCCGGCCGGCAGGATGATGCGATTCGCGCCGCCCTGGCGATTGGCCGCTTCAACCGCGTCGCGTAACGAACACTGCGCCGCACAGGTTCTGTTGAGTTGGTCGGCTTCGGTGGTTACCCGAAAATCCGCGGCGCTGAGCGGCAGGGAGGACAAACCTAGGGCAAGCAGAGGGCCGCGCATAGACTGCGAAGCAGGGCTGATCAGGCGCATATCGATTTCCTTTTTAGCGTTGGCCAAAGCGTTATGACGCGGAACGACACTGTTTTCGCAGTGTTGAGCAGGCTGCTGAATAGAAAATGGACACTAGCCAATCGACACCGTTCCGGCAGGGAGGTGCCGTTTGTCTGGTGTTCTGCGGCGAACCCAAGCGGGCCGGCCACGCACTGAGCCCGAGCATTGCGCCAAGGTCTTCGGGTGCCCCAAGCGGCTCCTTGGCCGCCATGTTGCCAGCGGGTTTATGCAGCTTATGGGCGCGGAGCCGCAGGGGCTGGCGCCGGCCATTTCAGCGTGCCGCTGTCGGTGAAGCGCGCGCTGCCGAACAGGCCGCCGCCGAGTTTGCCGCTCAGTTGGTATGGCAGCCCGGCGCCCGGCGTATAGCCCGCGGCGCCCCAGGCCTGGCGCATCGCCGAATAGGCCGAGATGCTCACCGGCACCCGGATCAATGTTTCGCCGAAGCGCGGCACCTGGCCGCTCTGGTCGCTCACGCCGCTGGCCAGCGGTTGGTTATTGATCGCCAGCTGCAAGGCTACGCCGTTGTAGGTGATGGCCTGGTCGTTGGGGTTTTGAATGCGCAGCTTCAGCGCGAAGCGCATTTCCAGGCCTTCGCCGGGCAGCGGCTCGAGGCCGACCAGGTCGATATGCAGCGGGTCGCGCGGGGCGAAACTGCTGCACGCCGCGAGGCCGGCCAGTAACAGGCCGGCGAGCAGAGCACGAACAATACGGGTGGACAGCATGCGGGACTCCGGTTTTCCGATGGTCACAGCATAGGGGACAACGGCGCCGCGGGTTTGATTCAGCTCGGCGGAGACTCAGGCGCGTTGCTTGGCACAGAGGATCAAGGCGATGCCGCCGAGCACCGCCAGCGAACTGAGCGTCAGACGCAGGCTCAAGGCTTCTTCCAGCAGCACGACCCCGGCCAGGGCCGCGATGATCGGCACGCTGAGTTGCACGCTGGCGGCCTGCAGGGACTTCAAGCCAGCCAGCGCGGCGTACCAGATGAAATAACCGACGCCCGAGGTCACGGCGCCCGACAGTAGCGCGTAGATCACTCCGTTTTGGCTCCAGCGGGCATTTTCGAACAGCACGAGGCTGAGCGGCAGCGCCAGCAGAACCGCGCGCAGAAAATTGCCGGCGGTGGCGGCCAGCGGGTCGGCGACTCCGCGGCCGAGCAGCGAGTAGGCGCCCCAGGCCGCACCAGCCAGCACCATCAGCAGCGCGCCGCCGGTTGCTGGTGCGCTGGCCCCCGGCAACAACAGCATTAGCAGGCCGGCGAGGGCGATCAGCAGGCCGGCGGTGCTCAGCCGGTTGAGGCGCTCGCCGCGATAAAAGCCCCACAGCAACATGCTGATCTGCACCGCGCCGAACAACAGCAGCGCGCCGGTGCCGGCAGCCAGGCTGTTATAGGCGAAGGAGAAGGCCGCGGCATAGGCGAACAATGCGGCGGCGGCCGGCCAGCTACCGGCACTCGGCGTGGCGCCGCGGCGCAAGCGCAGCAGCAACCACAGCGTCAGGGCGCCGCTGATGATACGTACGCTGGTGAAACTGGCGGCGTCGATATCGCCGTCGCGCAGGGCCAGGCGGCAGAGCAGGGAATTACCGGCGAAGGCGAGCATGGCCAGGGCGGTGAGCAGCAGGGTGCGGGCGGTCATCGGCGATCCTTATATCCCGATCCAATATTGAGCGCGCCCCGATCCTGTGGAAGGGGCTTTAGCCGCGAAAAATCATCGTCGTTGCGAAGGTGTTGGTGAATGAACCCGCCCCCACAAGCGCGCAACCAGCGGGCGTCTATAGCGTACGCGGCGGCACTGGGCTACGGCGCTTCTTCGGCTTGCGCGTGGTTTGCGTCGCGCTCGGCATGTGCAAGTAGGACATCACGCTCTCGGTCAACTCGGCGGCCAGTTGCACGGCTTCCTTGTTGCGCGCCATGACCCCGGCGACCAGCCCCTCGATCAGCGCCAGTACGGCGCCGTTGGAGCTGATCAGAACCGGGTGATCGGCCGGGGCGAACAGCGCGTGACGGGCGATCGCGGTCAACGGCGAGGCCGGCGAGTCGGTGATCGCCAGCACGGTGGCACCGCGTTCGCTGGCGAAGCGCGAGAGTTGCAGGGTGTCGAGGGAATAACGCGGCAGTGAGATCGACAGCAGCACGTCGCGGTCGGTGATCGCGGCCAGGCGGTAGGCGGCGTTTTCGTTGCCGCCCTCCATGCTGATGGCTATAGCGTCGGCGCAGAACGGCACCAGATTGGCCGCGGCCAGGCCGGCCATATAGGCGCTGTTGCCGAAGCCGAGGATATAGATCTTGCGCGCCTCGATCAGGCAGCTGACGAAGGCCTCGAAGGTTTCCGCACTGTTGTTGGCGCTGGCGGTGGCCAGGTTGCTGCCGGCGATCTGCAGTTGCTCGTGCAGGCCGAAACCGCCGTCGGTGCGCTGCGCCAGTTCGTTGCGCAGTTTGTCCACCGGCGACACCATTTGTTGCAGGGTGTCCACCAGCTCGGCCTTCAAACCGGTGTAGCCGCCCAGGTCGATGGCCTTGGCCAGGCGATTGACCGCTGCAGGCGAGGTGGCGGTTTCCACGGCCAGTTCCTCGATGGTCAGGGTCGCGGCTTTCAGCGGGTGGCGCAGAATGAAGTCGGCGACCTTGCGCAGTGACGGCTGCAGGTCGGCGACGCGCTCGGCTAGCTTGCGCATCACCGGCGCGGCGTAGACGGTCGTATTGTTCTGGGTTGTCGGCATGGGCGTCGCACAGGCTATGGGGACGGAAGGGCCCACTGGGCCCGCGCGTGCAGTGTATCCGAAGCGGGTGCCGCTGCATCGCTTGGCGTGAGCGGTCAGTCGCTGAGCAGGCGGCCCTGGCGAATCGGCGTGTGCCCCGCGACTTTCGCCAGCCACAAGCCGGGCTGGGCGAAGCGCAGGCGTTCGCGGGCGTAGAGGATGCCGTCGGTTTCGGCGAGCACCAGGCTGTGCCGGTCGCTCAGCGGATCGAGGACTTCGAATAGCGGGTCGCCGACCTTGACCCGTGCGCCCAAGGGTTGCAGAAAACTCACCACCCCGGGATGCGGGGCGTAGGCGTATTGCGCGCCGGCAAAGGGCGTGGCCTCGCAGCAGCGCAGCGGCGCGGGTGGCCATTGGCCGGCGATCAAGCCCTGTTCGGCGAGAAAGCCGAGAATGTCGTCGGCGCTGTTCAGCGCCTGCGAGCGGTCGGTATCGGCCATGCCGCGCAGCTCGATGGTGGTCGCCAGGCACGCCAGGGGAATCGCCGCATCGGCGAAGCGTTCCGCCAGGCGCAGCCAGGGCACCGCGCAGGCGTCGTCGAAGGAATTGCCGCCGGAATCTTCGGCCAGCAGTACCGCGCCGGCGCGCAGGCGGGCGGCCAGGCTGCGCAGGTTCGGCCAGTGCTGGGGCAGGGCATAGAGCAGCATGATCGACTCGAAATCGCAGTGCAGGTCGAGCACCACGTCGGCATCGCAGGCGTGTCGCAGCAGCAGGCGGCGCAGCCCTTCGAGCTCTGATCGGGCCGGCGGCAGGTCGTCGAGGGCCTGGCGCATCGCCTGGCGAATCAGTTGCACGTTGGCCTGCCCATCGTCGCCCAGGCGGCCTGCCACGGCGCCCCCGACCAACTCCGCCAAAGCCGGGAAATCGCGGTTGAAATTCTCCCCGCTGGCGAACTCGAAACGCCCCTGGTGGGTGGCCTGGAACATCTGCCCGAGGCCGATCGGGTTGGCCACCGGCACCAGTTCGATTACTCCGGTCAGCCGGCCCTGTTGCTCCAGCTCGGCGAGGCGGCGCCTGAGTTCCACCGCCACGCGCATGCCCGGCAACTCGTCGGCGTGCAGCGCGGCCTGGATATAGGCCTTGCGCGGCCCGCTGCCGAAACGCCATAGCGATAGCCGGCGCTCGGTGCCCGAGCTGCTCCAGGGCAGCAGATGCTGAATATGCTCCATACGGAGATCCTTGGTTGTTTCGATGATGTTGCAGCGGTTTTTGTAGGGTGAGTCGGGCCGCGCAGGTTAGGCGCATGACCACGGGCTATCTGTCGATGCTTTATCAGTTGCGCCGTAACCCACCAGCGGGGCTAGGCCGAAGACCGCTTGGTGGGTTACGTGGCGCACAGATGCCGCAGTTGCTTCGCCAGCTCGGTTCCGCGCCACTAACCTGCGCGGCCCGACCCACCCTACGAATTGCCGCGCCTAGACATTGTCGTGGCGCTGTTGGTTTATTCGCCGTAGATGTCGAATGCGAAGTACTTGGCCTGAACCTCTTGGTACTTGCCGTTGGCGCGGATCGCGTCGATCGCCGCGCTGATGCGTGCGGCGTTTTCGCTGTCGCCCTTGCGCACCGCGATACCGGCACCGTTACCGAAGTATTGCGGGTCGTTGAAGTCCGGGCCGACCAGGGCGAAACCCTTGCCCGCGTCGGTTTTGATAAAGCCTTCGTCGATGTTGATGATGTCGGCCAGGGTAGCGTCCAGACGGCCCGAGGTCAGGTCGAGGAAGGCTTCGTTCTGCGAGGCATAACGCACCACTTCGATACCGGCTTTCTCGAATTTGTCCGAGGCGTAGCGATCGTAGGTGGAGGCGCGCTGCACGCCGACTTTTTTGCCTTTGAGGTCGACCAGAGGGTCCCTGATCTCGCTGCCGGCCTTCATCGCCAGCTTGCCGGGGGTGTGGTAGTACTTCTTGCTGAAATCCACGGATTTCAAGCGGTCGGCGGTAATCGACATGGACGACAGCACGGCGTCGACCTTGCGCACCTTGAGCGACGGGATCAGGCCGTCGAATTCCTGCTCGACCCATTCGCACTTGACCTGCATTTCCGCGCACAGGGCATTGCCGATGTCGTAGTCGAAGCCGCTGATCTTGCCGTCGGCGGTTTTGAAGGCGAATGGCGGGTAGGCCGCTTCGATACCGATGCGCAGACTGTCCTGGCTGGCAACGCTGAGGGTGCTGATGGCGGAGAGCGCCAGGGCGCCTAGAAGTGCGATCTTGTTCATCTTATGTGACTCCTCGATGGGGCGATTGGGTTGTGTCCGGGCGAGGGCGCAAGGCGCTCGTTCGGGGTGTTGCATCCGCCGTGAAGCGGGGGACTTCTGTTTGCCGTCATGTCCGGCGCGAGCTGCGGGTCGGCAATTTCATTACGGCAATTTGTGACACGTTTATTTTCATAAAGCTACGATTTAGAAATATTTATGTCAATCTGCTTGTTGCGAGTGAAAACGGCAAGCCGCTCTAGCGCGCCTGTCACAGCCTGAAACCCAGTGTTTTGCCGAGCTTTGGCGGCTTTTTCAGCGAACCAAGACGCTTGATCGAGACTAACGTCTGGTATATAAAATTTCACGAAACGAGATTATGAAAATTAATATTCACAATCTCGCGCCATGGCTGGTGAGGCGCAAGCCTGCTGCAGGGATGCCGTGAAACGAGGGTCTTAAGACCCCCGTCTGAATTCTCATAACAAGAGCAATAAGAATGAAAATGCAGCTGAAAGCGCGCGCCACCGCGGCCGCTCTGATCCTCTCCTGTGCCGTCTCCTCGGCTTATGCCGACGGCAACCTGTTGGCGGTTGGAGGCATGTTGCGCGCCAGCAACACCCCGGTGTACGGCAAGTTCATCGAACTGGCGGGCGGGCAGAGCGCCGCGCGCATCGTCATTCTGCCCACCGCCAGCGGCAGCCAGAGTTCGAGCAAGCGCTTCATGGGCGAGTTGGTGGCCATGGGCGTACCGGCCGAGCGCATCAGCATCGTCGGCATCGACAAGAACAACTACCAGGACACCATGAACGACGCGGCGGTGATAGAGCCGCTGCGCGACGCCAGCGCGGTCTGGTTCGTCGGCGGCGACCAGGCGCGCATCGCCCGCGCGCTGTTCAATGCCGATGGCAGCCCCTCGCTGCTGATGCAGGCGGTGCGCAAGGTCTACGAGAAAGGCGGTGTGGTCGCCGGCACCAGTGCTGGCGCGAGCATTCTCGGCGCGCAGATGCCGACCGCCTACGGCGTGGTCATGGACACCCTGGACTTCGGTGTGGCGGCCAAGGCCGACCAGCGCGGCACGGCGATCCTCAAGGGCGCCGGGCTGTTCTCCGCCGGGATCATCGACCAGCACCTCAACCAGATCGAGGAAACCAGCACCGGCCGCGCCGCGCGCATGGCCGCCTACCTGGTCGGGCAGAAGCCGGCCAAGGGTTTCGGCCTGGATACCAACACCGCCATGTGGATCAAGGCTGACGGCCAGATCGAAGTGCTCGGCGAGGGCTACCTGACGGTGATGGATGCCAGCCAGGCGAAGAAGGATTTCGGCGTTTACGGTACCCAGCTGCACAACCTGCGTCTGGCCATGCTCGGCCAGGGCGACCGTTACGACCTGGCCACCGGCAAGGTGCAGCCGGCGAAAGACAAAGCGGCGATCGAAGCCGGCAACGAATACCTGGTCGGCAACCAGCTGATCACCGATCTGTCCGCCGTCTCGGCGATCGGCCGTGCGGTGCTCTATGGTCTGGCTGACAACACCGCGACGCGCCAACTGGGCCTGATGACCCGCTACAACCCGCTCAACGGCTACCACTACGGCTATCGCTTCGACTTCAGCAAAGGCGCCGACTTCAGCGCCCACAGCCAGTTCTACGACTCCCTGACCAACTACAGCGTCGATGGCGTGCGCCTGGATATCCGTCCGGTAGATGCCAAGCTCGGCGATCCGGCTTTGAGCGCGCCCAAGGATGCCGGCAGCGGCGCCGCCGGCGAGGCGATCCGCGCCGTCAGCTTCCGCGGACTGATGACCGTTAACGCGCAGAACGCTTTCGAGCCGCAGCGGCCGATCACCCGCCGGGAGTTGGCCAATGCGCTGCAGATGACCCTGGCCGCCGAACCGAATCTCGACAAGCTGCCGAGCCTCGCCGATATCGCCGCCGACGACCCGCTGCGCAGCCAGCTGGAGGTGGTGCTGTCCAACGGCTGGATGACTGGCGCGGAAACCTTCGACGGCGACGCTGCGGTGACCCGCAAGGATTGGGCCCTGGCCTGCAAGGCGCTGGTCGAAGGCGTTCGCGGCGTGACCTTGAGCAAAAGTGCGGCGCTGAAGGACCTGGCCGGCGTCGACGAGACGCTGGCCGAAGCGGCCCGCCTGACCGTCGGCGAGGGCTGGTTGAGCGCCGAGCAAGGGCGCTTCGAGCCCGACGCCACCGTCAGCCGCGGCGAAGTCGCGCAAACCCTGGCCAAGGTGAGCGGCCTGACCGCGCACTGATCACCCAATAAGCCGCCGCGCGTCAGCAGCTTGTTGCGCGAGCGGCGGTCGATGACCACACCCGCGAAATAACCCGAGCGACTTTATGAAGTTGAGCAGGCTGGAATCCTTTGCCTTGGAAAAACTCCTGCCGGCCCCTGCGTTGGAGCAGTGGACGGCCGCGCAGCCGGCGCCGCAGGTGCTCGAACGGGTGCGAACCCCGGCCGGTTTCTACTCGATCATCAAACTGCCGAGCTGCCTGCGGGCCGTGCAGGAGGCGATCGAACTGGAGTGGGCGTTCGAGCTCAAGCGCCTGAAGAGCAGGGGCTATTTCGTCTGCTGGGCGGAGTCCGACGCGACCCTGTGTCTGGAGGCGGTGATCAGCAAGGGGGTGTGTCCGGAGGTGTTGTCGATGGAGCAATTCGTCTAGTGGCGGAGCTAAAAGGGGAGCCACCCAAGGCTGGCTTCCTGAGTGTTAAAAATAAAACCAAATGGAGTAAGCCATGCAAGTCGTAAAACTGAGCCTGATCGCCCTGGCGGTCGCCGCCGGCTCGCAGTTCGCCGTCGCCGGCGAGCAGCAGGAGTCCAAGGGCTTTATTGCGGACAGCTCGCTGGACCTGCTGAACCGCAACCTGTACATGAACCGCAACTTCATCAACAAAGACCGCAACACCCGTGAAGAGTGGGCGCACGGCATCCATGCCAACTTCGCCTCCGGCTTCACCCAGGGCACCGTGGGTGTCGGCGTCGATGCCTACGCCTATGGCGGCATCAAGCTGGACGGCGGCCGCGGCAGCTCGGGCAATGGCATCATGCCGGTCGACGGCGACGGCCGTATCGAAGACTCCACCGGGGAAATCGGCGGCGCGGTCAAGGCGCGTATCTCCTCCACCGTGCTGAAGTTCGGCGAACAGCGCCCGACCGCGCCGGTATTCGCCACCGGCGACTCGCGCCTGTTGCCGGAAACCGCCACCGGCTTGCAACTGAGCAGCAGCGAACTCAAGGACTTCTCCTTCGAGGCCGGTCACTTCACCGCGATCAACCGTCGTAACTCGAGCAACTCCGACGGCGCGCTGACCACCGAATACGCCGAAGTCGAAGCCCGCAGCGTCGACTTCCTCGGCGGCACCTACAACATCAACGACAACCTCAGCGTGATGTTCTACGGCAGCGAAGCCGAAGACGTCTGGCGCCAGTACTTCGGCAACCTCTACTACAGCCTGCCGCTGAGCGATGACCAGGCCCTGAGCTTCGACCTGGTGGCCTACAAGACCGACGATCAGGGCAAGGCCCTGGCCGGCGACCTCGACACCCTGACCTACTCGCTCAAGGGCGCTTACAGCTTCGGCGCGCACAAGCTGAGCCTGGCTTACCAGAAAGTCAGCGGCGACGAGTTCTTCGACTACGTCGGCGGCGACTCGATCTGGCTGGCGAACTCGGTGCAGTACTCCGACTTCAACGCACCCAACGAGCGCTCCTTGCAGGTCCGCTACGACCTCAACATGGCCAGCTTCGGCGTGCCGGGCCTGACCTTTATGGCGCGTTACATCAAGGGCGACGACATCGACGGCACCAAGGCCGATCCGAATGGCGCCTTCGCCGGTTGGGCCGGTGACGACGAGAAGCACTGGGAGCGCGACCTGGAAGCCAAGTACGTGGTGCAGTCCGGTGCGGCCAAGGACCTGTCCCTGCGCCTGCGTCAGGCCACCCACCGCTCCACGGCATTCGACAATGACCTGCAGGACGTGCGCCTGATCGTCGAATACCCGCTGAGCCTTTTGTAAGCGTGCAGGGCCCCCCGATTGCATCTCGGGGGGCTTACCGAATGGCACCCTTTGAAGGTCTTGACGATTGCTCCTTTGACCTTACGGCGTCGTCCCGGCGCCGATTTTTCTTAGTTGCAGGCTGTGCGCTACCCATTCGCGATCTGGTCCGTCAGGGCTATCGAATAGCGTGCATTTTTTTCGTAGCGGCGAGTCGCTCCAAAACACCAACGGGGTAGCTGAATATGCGTATAGCACTGGTAGTTCTCGGATGCCTGCTGGCCGCTGGCCTGCAGGCGGCGCCTTTACGGGTCGCCATGGAGGGACAGTTCCCGCCCTTCGAGGAGCTGGACGCCAATGGCCAGCTGCGCGGCTTTAACGTCGATATCGCCCAGGCGCTGTGCCAGCAGATGAAGGTCGAATGCCAGCTGCAGCGTTTCGCCTGGGACGACCTGATTCCAGCCTTGCAGGAAGGCCGTGCGGACCTGGTGCTGGCCTCGATGTCGATCACCGAGGAGCGCCAGGAGAAAGTCGATTTCACCCACAAGTACGCGCAAACCCCGGCGCTGTTCTTCGCCCGCAAGGACCTGGTGCATGAGGTGATCATCACCCCGCGACGGATCAAGGGTAAGCACGTCGGCGTGCAGCGCGGCACCACCTACGACAAGTACCTCAGCGCCAAGTACGAACAGCACGTGCAGCTGCAGCGCTTCGAAAGCACCGAGGACATGTACCAGGCGCTGTATGACGGGCGCGTGGATGTGGTGCTCGACGATGCCGTGTCGGGCTACTTCGGCTTTCTCAACAGCGAGCGCGGGCAGAACTTCGAGCAGGTCGGCAACAAGGTCGTGGCCCCGTCGATCTTCGGCAAGGGGCAGGGCATCGCCGTGCGCAAAGGCAACCAGGAACTGCGCGAGCGGCTCGACCGGGCGCTGCTGGAAATCCTCAGCAATGGCGCTTACCGGCGTCTCGAAAAAGCCTATTTCACTCAATTTTCCGTTTATTGATGGGAGGAGGTCTGGCCCAAAAAAGAGCGTGGCGTGTGCGTTGTAGTTCCCGTTTCACAACATCCACAAGAAGAGTGCCGATAACGGCACGTCTCGGAGAACTCGAAAAATGATGCTTAGAAAAGTGCTGTTGCGTTGTAGCGTATTGATCCTCGCCTGCTTGCCGGCCGCCGGCTATTGCGCGGGCCCGCTGCTGTTGATCGGCGGTGGCCTGAAGGACGACAACGCGGCGATTTACCAGAAACTCATTCAACTGGCCGGCGGCAGCGGCCAGGCGCGGATCGGCGTGATCACCGCCGCTTCCATCCCGGAGAGCGAAGACCCGGATGCCGGCACGCCCGAGGCGCGCAACGCCAGAAGCAACGGCGAGTTCTACGCCAACCTGCTGGAGACCTACGGCGCCGTCGATGCGCAGTGGATTCCCATCGACCTCGACCATATCAGCAATAGCAGCAGCTCCCAGGTCGTCGACCAGATCAATGGCATGACCGGCTTCTTCTTCGGTGGCGGCGACCAGTCGCGCCTGACTCAGACCCTGCAGACCGCCTCGCGCGCCGACAGCCCGGCCCTGGCCGCGATCCGCGCACGCTACGCCGCTGGCGCGGTGCTCGCCGGTACCAGCGCCGGCACCGCGATCATGGTCCAGGGGCCGATGGTCACCGGTGGCGAGAGCTACGACGCGCTGCGCTATGGCGTCTACACCTCGCCGGGTGGCGACGACCTGTCCTACGACATGCAGGGCGGTTTCGGCTTCTTCAACTATGGCCTGCTCGACACCCACTTCAGCGAGCGTGGTCGTCAGGGCCGCATCGTGCGCCTGGCCGACTACACCCAGGTGCCGTTCGCCTTCGGCGTCGATGAGGACACCGCGCTGCTGGTGCAGAACAACGCCAGCATCGGCCAGATCGAAATGCAGGTGATCGGCACGTCCGGCGTGTTTGTCTTCGACCTGCGCAACAAGGAGCGTGGCACCGGCAGCACCTACGCGCTGTACGACGTGCTCGGCAGCTACCTGACCGAAGGCGACCGTTACCGTCCGGCCACCGGCCAGTTCATCATCGCCAGCGGCAAGACCAGCCTGCGTGGCCGCGAGTACTACAGCACGGCGATGAGCGCCACCGGCGACATCTTCAGCAGCCCGAACAACAGCGGCGCCAACGGCCGGCGCAACCCGCGCGAGTTCGTCAAGGTCAGCGCCGACCTGTTCGACAGCGCGGTGACCAGCACCCTGGGCCGCACCTACGAGCGCAACCCGCGTTTCCGCGTCGATCTGACCAAGAGCACGCAGTTCGACAGCCATGGTTACCAGGGCACTGTCGGCGGCAAGAACATGACGTCCTACCTGCGCCTGCTGATGGATTTCCGCCCCAACTAAGTTGGCCGGCAGGGGCGACTGCGACAGAGGGCAACCTGGGCCGCGGGCGTGCAAGGCGCCGGCGGCCCGGTTCGCCGTCAGCGCGAGGTGAGGGTCGCGGCTTTGTGGTACAGCTCGGTCATGCGCTCTTTGCCCTTGTGCAGTTCGTCCTGCAGGTAGCGCAGCTCATCGTGTGGCGATTTGATCATCCCGGTCACGCTGCAATGGCCGGTCAGGCCGCGGGCCAGCAGCAATACGCCAAAGCCGATGCTGCCCAGGCCGATCTCGTCGCGCCGGTTCAGCCCCAGGCCCAGCAGGCCCAGGCCCAATACGGCCGACAAGCCGCGTTCCCAGCCCTGGATATCGCCGGGCGAAGCGTTCGGGTCGATGCGTGGCGGTGTCTTGATCATCTCGATTCTCCTTATTCACTCAGGCCGATGGGGTTGCCGGGCCTGCGGCCGGGGTTGCGCACGCGGGTTGATCGGCGTCCTGGTTGGCGTGAGTCGGCGCGGGCATATCCAGTTGTGTCATCGGTTGGTTATCGGTGCACAAGTCTTCCGCTGCCGCTGTCGTGCCGGTGCGCTCGAGCACTCGCTTGAGTTCGCAGCGGCCGGTGACGCCGCGCAGCAAACCCATGCCGCCGACGCCGAGGCTGAGCATGCCGAACAGGCCGCCTTTGCGCAGCCCGCGGGCGATCAGCAGCAGGCCGCCGGCAAGCGAGGCACCGCGTTCCCAGCCCTGGACATTCTGGTAGGGGATGACCGCTTTCGGCGATTGCGGTGTCGATTGCACGTCGGATACAAGCATGATCGAGCTCCTTCGATAGGCGGCAAGGGATAGCAGATGGACCACCGAGCGCACCGGCGCACCGGCGTCGCTGGCGATTGTTCAGTGACTTGTTAAACGACCGTTGCACCTGCGGCGCTGTTCCGTGACCTCGATAAACGGTGCCTGCCGGTACCCGCGACACGCCAATCGCGGCGCGGCAAAACAGGTAAAACTGTTTGCCGTACGCAGGGTCGATTTAGCAAACGACGCACGCATTCCATGGGCGGCGTTCGATCACGGAGCGGCGTATGCGCAACATCCCCGGACACACTCTGTTCGACAGCACGCTGGCGCTGATGAACGAGGGCTACTGCTTCATCGCCAACCGCTGCCAACGTTACCGGACTCCGGTATTCGTCACGCGCCTGCTGCTGCGCCGCACCCTGTGCATCCGTGGCGAAATGGCTGCCAAACTGTTCTACGACCAGTGCCTGTTCAGCCGCACGAACGCCAGCGCGTACCTGGCGCACAACTCCAGGCTCGGTGCCGCCGAGACCCATCTGCTACGCAAGCAGTTGTTCGGCCGGGCGCTGCAGGCGGGGCAGGCCGAGCGCCTGGTCAGTCTCGCCGAACAGCAATGGCTGGCAGCGTTGCAGCGTTGGGAAGGTCAGCCCCATGTGGTGATGCTGCCGGAAATCGAAACCCTGCTGTGCAAAGCCGTATGCCGTTGGGCCGGCATTCCGCTGGGCGACGATGAAGCCAGCGAGCGCCGCCAGCAGCTGGCGACGCTGATCGATGGCGGCGGGCGCTTCGGCTGGGCCCGTTTGGCAGCTTGGCGCGGGCATCTCACCTTGCAGCGTTGGGCGCGCAGGCTGATCGCGCAGCAGCGCGCGGGTGAACTGACGGCGCCCGTCGATTCGGCGCTGGCGTTGATCAACCGTTGGCGCGGCGGCAATGGCAAGGTGCTGCCCGGGCGGGTCGCGGCGGCCGAGTTGCTCGAGCTGTTGGGTCAGACCGTGGCGGTCGCACGCTTCATCGTGTTCGCCTTGCTGGAGTTGCACCGTCATCCCGAATGGCAGCTGCGCTTGGCCCACGACGACGAGTGGTTGCGGCCTTTTGCCCGCGAGGTTCGTCGCCTCTATAGCTTCCAGCCGTTTATCGCGGCGCGGGTGCGCCAGGACTTCGCATGGCAGGGCTATATGTTCCAGGCTGGCAGCCGGGTGTTGCTCGACCTGTATGGCACCAGCCGCGATCCGGTGACCTGGCAACAAACCGAGACGTTTATGCCGGAGCGCTTTATCGCCTGGCCGAGCGGCGCTTACGGAGTGATACCCCAGGACGATGTGAGCGCCGAATGCCACCCGCATTGCCCCACTGAAGACTTGGCCGTAATGCTGATCGAGAACGCACTGCGGTTGTTCTGCCGGCGCATGCATTACCGGGTCGCCGAACAGGCGCCCGGCATGCCGAGCCGGCGCATGCCGGTGCTGCCGGCGAGCTGCCTGGTGCTCAGTGAAATCGCCGCGGTGCACGGTGGCGCCGGTTTCGCGCCCGGCGGCGGGCGAGGGCATACATTGTCGCGATAGGCGCAGGACGCGAGGAGTGCAGGTGCTGACTAGAGTGGGCGACGATATCTGGACCGTGGAGGGCCCGGCTGTGCCGTTCTACGGTATGCCCTATAGCACCCGGATGACCGTGGTGCGTCTGGCCGACGGCGCGCTGTGGCTGCATTCGCCGGTGCCGGTCAGTGAGCCGTTGCGGCGCGAGCTGGCGGCCCTGGGCGAAGTCCAATACCTCATAGCGCCGAACAAGCTGCACCACCTGTTCATTCAACAATGGCTGCTGGCGTTTCCCGACGCCCGTGCCTATGCGCCGCCGGGCCTGGAGGCGAAACGCCCCGACATCGCGTTCGCCAAGCAGCTCACCACGCAGCCCGAGCCGGCCTGGTCGACGGATATCGATCAGAGCCTGTTTACCGGCAGCGCACTGATGCAGGAAATGGTGTTCTTCCACAAACCCTCGAAAACCCTGATCGTCGCCGACCTGATCGAAAACTTCGAGCCGCAGTCGCTGAACACCTGGCAGCGCGTCCTCGCCCGACTTGCCGGGATACTCGCGCCCAACGGCAAAACCCCGATCGATTGGCGCCTGAGTTTTATCTTCGGCAAGCGGGAGGCCAGACACTCACTGGCCACGCTGCTGGCCTGGGAGCCGGAGAACATCATCCTCGCCCACGGCGAGTGCGTGTTCGGCGATGCCCAGGCTTTTTTGCGCAAGTCGTTCGCCTGGGTCTAGCGGCGCAGTAAGCGATAGCCCAGCAGCAGGGCGGATACGCCAGCGAGAATGGCCGCGGCTATCATCCCGACGAGGGGGATGATGCCTGCCATCTCGTCGTAGCTGATCTTGAAGATCGGGTCTTCGCGCAGGCGCATGCCGATGCCGAAGTAGATCGCCAGGAGCACGCCGGCAGTGAGGCAGAAAAGCAGGGTTTTGCTGGTGCCGTCCACAGGCAACTCCACGCTGTCGGTAAGGGGCCGAGTGTAGTTCAACATGACGCTGCGCTCTGCCGGTGGCGCTGTTCAACGGCGGCGGAACAGCGGCCGTGACTCGATCGCCGAGCGCCAGCTACATCATCTGGACCACGACCTTGCCCTTGGCGCGCCCACAGTCCACATAGGCCAACGCTTTTTGGGTGTCCGAAAACGGGAATACCTTGTCGACGACTGGGCGGATTGCGCCTGATTCGATAAGGGACGTGATCTCGCCTAACTGCGCCCCATCGGCCCGCATAAAGACGAAGGTGTATTGCTTTCCCTGTCTCTCGGCTTGTTTCCTGATCCCGGAGCTCAGCAGGCGCAGCACCTGTTTGAGCGGCCATGCCAGGCTTCGCGCGGCGGCGAATGCTGGGGTGGGCGGCCCGGAGATGGAGATGAGGTGGCCGCCCGGTTTGAGGATCTGCAGGGATTTCTTCAGCTCCTCGTTGCCGAGGCTGTTGAGCACCACATCGTAGTCACGAAGCACGCTGGCGAAGTCCTGCTTCTTGTAATCGATGACGAGGTCCGCGCCCAGTGCCTTGGCCCAGTCGATGTTGGCGGTACTCGTGGTCGTGGCCACGAATGCGCCCAGGTGCTTGGCCAACTGGATGGCGACGGTCCCCACGCCACCGGAACCGGCCTGGATGAATACTTTTTGGCCCTTCTTCAGCTTGGCGGTTTCGACCAGCACCTGCCAGGCCGTCAATGCCACCAGGGGCAGGGCGGCGGCTTCGATCATGCTGAGATTCTTGGGCTTCAGCGCCAGTGACGAGGCCTTGACGGCAATGAACTCGGCAAAGGTGCCGATACGGTCATCGTCCGGGCGCGCGTAGACCTCGTCGCCTGGCTTGAAGCTACGAACGCGAGCGCCGACCCGCACGACCGTACCGGCCATGTCGTTACCCAGAATAAGGGGGAGGCGGTAGGGAAGGATCAGTTTGAATTCGCCGTTTTTGATCTTCGTATCCAGCTGATTGACGCTCGCCGCGTGAATCTGAATCAGAACGTCATCGTCCCGCAACTCTGGGGTGGGGATTTCGCCGATGCGGCCGACTTCTTTCTTTGTGTAACGATCAACGATGAACGCTTTCATGGTTCGGTATTCCTTGTGCGCAATGGGTTCCGCGGGAAGGGGCGCCTTCACTCCGCTAGAAAAGCCAGTGCTTTGGCTATGAAGTCGGCGTGGTACTGGAAGATGCCGCCGTGACCCGCGTCCTCGTAGATGATCAGTTGAGCGCCGGGTATGCGTCTTGCCATGTCTCGACTGAGAGAGCTGGGCACCATGGCATCTTGATCGCCATTGGCGACCAGGACGGGGAGGCGCAGGCTGCCAAGGTCGTGGGGCGCTTGTCGGCCCCAGGCCTTTATTGCCTTGAGCTGGCGCAGCAGTGCCCTGGGCGTGGCGGGTTTGTCTCGATCCAGCTTGCGCTCGTTGATCCGCTGCAGAAAAGCGCGGGCGGCGCTGCGGCTGAGCGCCGACGCAGTAAAGAACAGGTAGAACTTGGGATCTCGCAGTGTCAGCAAGCCTTTGAGCATCAACGGCCAGGTCATCGAACCGACTCTGTCGATGCCTGTGCCGCCCGCCGGTCCGGTCCCTGTGAGGATCAGTCTGCGCACCAATCCAGGGGCCTTCAGGGCGATGTCTTGAGCGACGAACCCGCCGAGTGAAAAGCCGAGCAGGTCGACCTTGGCAAAGCCCAGCGCACGAATCAGCGCGATTGCATCCTCAGCCATTGCATCGACTGTCAGTGGCGCGGTTCCACCCGAGCCACCGATGCCGCGGTAGTCGATGGCGATGACGCGCCGTGTGTGTGCCAAACCATCGATGATCCTGGGGTCGAAGTTGTCCAGCACCGCCCCCCAATGATTGAACACAACCAGCGGCGCCTCGGTCCTGGGCCCCAGGTCACGATAGGCGAAGGGTATGCCGTCCACCGTGATCGATCGGTTCGCTGCCTTGATGAATGGCACCAGCGATCCATCGCGCTCTTCTGTATCAATGAAGGTCATTTCTACTCCGTCCGACTGCGGTGCGAGGCTGGCTGCTCTGAGATGTCAGACTTGAGTCAAATATCGTTGCGCTACTTCGGACTGCTTTACCTGCGACAACAGCCCTTGACGCGCGGTTTGCAGAGCGTCCCAGCGTTCGCCTTCGTGCAGCGGTGGGATGGTCACCGGCTCGCGACGGTCGAAACCGACCAGCGCGGCATCGACCAGATCACCCACCTCCATGATTTCGCTCAAGGTGTTGATGTCGATACCGGCGCGATCCCAGATCTCGGTACGGGTGGCGGCGGGCAGTACGGCTTGCACGTAAACACCCTGAGGCGAAAGCTCAAGGCTCAGGCCTTGGGAAAGGAACAGCACAAACGCCTTGGTCGCGCCGTAGACCGACATGCCGAACTCCGGAGCCAGGCCTACCACCGAGCCGATGTTGATGATCGCGCCGTTGCCCGCTTTGGCCAGGCGGGGAGCGATGGCACTGGCCAGGCGTACCAGCGCGGTTGTGTTCAGCGCCACCAGGTGGGCGATGCTGTCGGTGTTCTGTTCGATGAAGCTACCGGACTGCGCGGCACCGGCGTTATTGACGAGGATGCCGATGTTGGCGTCCTCACGCAGGCGCTCTTCGACGATCGTCAGATCGCTGAGTTGGGTCAGATCCGCCTGAAGCACATCGATGGCGACGTCATGTTCGCTGCGCAAGCGGGTTGCGAGTGTTTGCAGGCGCACATGGTCGCGGGCGACCAAGAGCAGATCATGCCCGCGTTGGGCAAAACGCTCGGCATAAACAGCGCCGATGCCGGAGGAAGCGCCAGTAATGAGAACGGTAGGGCGAGTGGTCATGGTGTTTATCTCTTATTCAGGAGCGGGTGGCTGGATTGAGCGGGGCAATGGATCTTGCTTGCAATTAGGATGATGATTGAAATCTAAACTGTCAATCAATTTGATTACGATCAACATCTATGTATCATCGGCACATGAATTTTCAGCGGACACGAGGTGCTGCACGTGAGAGTGAGCAAGGCCCAGGCTCAGGCAAACCGGGAGCACATCGTCGAGACGGCCTCTGTGGTGTTTCGCGAGCGAGGTTTTGACGGCGTAGGCGTGGCCGACCTGATGGCGGCAGCCGGATTCACCCACGGAGGTTTCTACAAGCATTTCGGCTCAAAGGCCGACCTGATGGCCGAGGCCTCTGCCGACAGTCTTTCCCGGTCGCTGGCTGGAATCGAAGCGCTCGATATTCAGCGCTTTATCGATTTATACGTATCGAGGGATCATCGCGACGGGCGCGGCAGCGGCTGCACCATGGCGGCGTTGTGTGGCGACGCTGCGCGACAATCGGACGAACTGAAGATGGCGTTTGCCGCAGGGATAGAACGCACCCTGCAGACGCTGAGCGCAAAGTACCCAGCGGGCCCAGATGCGCCTCCGGGGGAGGCGAGGGTAAAGATGATCGAGATGCTGGCGCAGGCCGTCGGCGCGATCCTGTTGTCGCGCGCATGCCCGGATGATTTGCCTCTCGCCGATGAAATACTCGAGGTCTGCCACGCTCAGATGATTGCAGCATTGCCTGTGCAGTAAGGGCATGGCAGCGAATGCTGACGATGGAGGCAGACGCCGGTCAATGTGGGCGCTCAGGTTGTAGGTTCTGAGGTGGGTTGGCCGCTAGGAAATCGGGGCGATTCACTCCACCGTATCCATCATGCGTCATGTAAATAAATCAGTCCCCTTTTCCCCCTGGTGTCCATAAAGATTCCACATCGAATGGGATAGACGCGCCAGTAATACAGCATGACGGACTGGCTCGGCCCTGATGATTCTAAACGCTAGGCCAAGTCCGCGAGCGGTTCGCTCAAAGTGCCGTTCTGCTAAGCGCCACCCCTCGCCGGCATGCAGGTGAATCGTTCCGAGCGCTTTCAACATCATCCTTACAAGGCCGGGGGGATGATGTGGATCAAGATGGCCTTTTGGCATCGTGCTACAAGTGATGTGCCAGATGCGTTCCGCAGTCAGGCAAAACGATGTTTACGGAGGAAGTATGTTGCTGAAAAAGCTCCTGACCGGTGTTACCGCCATAGTCTTCGCCATCGGTGCCCAAATGGCATCAGCGCAAAACCTGCTTCCTTCTACTACAGCGACCGGCACCGAAACCGTTGCCCACGGAGGCGGCTGCCGCAAGGATTCGCCTCCTGGCAAGTGCTGTCACGCGGGCTCTAAACCTTTTCACTGTCACTGAGCTGGCTCTGGCTAGCCGACCTGACCCGGTGGGGGCGCCGGGGGGGATTTGAACCCGTCCCGGCCGCCTCGCAATACGCCGCTATTGTCCGCTAAACCAAGAAAATCAGATGGTTACGAATTGTGCTATCCCGCATTGGTCGGCTTTGCCTTGCTGTGACTGTGACACTTTCGCGACACCATGAAAGCTTCCGAGTGCATGACTATCTAGACATTCAGACTTTTGCTTTCTTTAGTGAAGTGTTTTCCTACTCGTACGTCTGGATTGTTTAGGTCTGGATGTATTGTTTTTGTTGCAATTATTATTTGGTGTTCGATTTTTTCATTTTCGAAGTATTTCTTTATGTTCATTTGGAGGTTCTGAGAGCGTTGATCTTCAAGTCCAAAGTTTTCAATGCCATCTAGGATTAACAGTCTAGGGAATCGAGCGTAATCTTTTTCTAAGGAAAGTTTTAGAAGTGCCAGGTGGAAAGCGTTATTTAAGTATGATATTGAGCTTTCTGAAAAATACGTTTTGTTGTTCACTGAGACTCTACTGGCCGCGAAGTCGTATTCTATATTGCTTGCTTCTTCAAATTCTTTTTCGCTGCCCGAGTCGGATTTTAGAAATGAAATTACGCACTCTGATATTACATCGTGCACTTCTTGGGGCCTGATTCGGGCTAAACTCTCTTTAATTTCAATTGAGCTCTTTAGTTCATTTACTTTGTTTTGTAACTCTTGTCTCTTGCTGGTGAGCGCAGTTATCGCGTTCCTAAGCTCTTCAGTGCGCTCTAGGTCTGATATTTTTTGCTCTAGCTCGCCAGTTTTCGTGTATAGAACGAAGAGCTCTTTTTCTCTGTGACTGTTTGGGGTTGAAACTGTTGCTGCAATTTTCGTAATGCTTTTTCTTAGTTCTGACTCAAGGGATTTCTTTTTATTTTTTAAGTCATCTAAAAGATCGCTTTTACGTTCGTAGATTTTATTGGATTCTTTTAGCTGTATGCTTATTTCGTTTTTCATTCGGAGCATGTTCGTATTTCTGCGGCTTAGGTATTCGCTGCTCCCACACAAGGAACATGCTCCATCAGTCGTTTCAGGTAGCTCAGAAAAGCAGCATGGACACACTTTGAAGGCTACTGCAGACAGTGCATTACCAGCGTCCATAGAGTCGCTGATTTCTTGGAGTTTTTGGTTTAATTCACTTAGGAATAACCGTATGTCTTCCGCTTCGTATTCTAGGTCGCGCAGCTCAACCTCTGTGTCGTACAGTGACTCTTTTATCTTTATTATCTCGCCGGCCGATTGATTTGTTGCGGATTTTTCTTCTTTGTAAGTTGCTTTTTGTTCTTCTTGTCTTGTGAGTATTTCAGATTTTATTGAGTTTATTTCTTGAAGATAGGAGTTTCTTAGTTGCTCGGTGGTGAAGAGCTCAGAAGATATTTCAGTTTTTCCAAGAACATTGGTTATTGCTCTTATCTCGGAGATTATTTTGTCAAGAGCTTTCTCGCTTGTTCCAAGTTCTATTTTGGCGTTGTACAGGTCGTCGTCGTAAAGCCCGCATAGGTATTTGCCTATAGCTTCTCTTTTAAATGCTGAGTCGAAGTCCTCAGTGTTGAAGATGCTTGAAGGCGGGTTGGCTTGGTTGCTGTAAATTAATCTTAGAAGTTGATGCATAGTTAGATTTTCGCTTGCATCAAGCTTTACTTCTGGCACTTCTAATATGTCAAATAACTTTTGCGAGAAGCTC
Source organism: uncultured Pseudomonas sp. (assembly GCF_946885955.1). Next base: position 140,582 of record NZ_CAMPHI010000004.1, on the reverse strand, counting down.
TCTTTGCTCCCTACGTTATAGGGGTAAGAAAACCATTCAGCTCGACCTGCTCGCAGGCCAGAATCTAGATCGCCAAAATATAGTTGCATGCTGGCGCGATGAGTCTGAAGTGCTCTGTGGAGAGTAACGATCTGTCCGTTTAATGAACATTCTACGAATACATCCTCGCATGAGCCTGCTTCTTCTTTCCATTTTTTAACGTCGTATCCAAGTCCATATGTAAGTAACTGGATTACAGAGGTTTTACCGCCGCCGTTGCATCCCGATAGTATGTTTAGTCCTGTATGGAATTTCTCATCATATGCAGGTTGACCATTTTTCGCCGCAAGAAGGCGGTTTATTTTAATTGTCGGCTTGCGGGTAATCATATTTATAGTCCATTAGTTTGCTGGCTGCTTTTAGACCAGATTTTCCAAGGATTGGCATTTTAGAAAGATGCTCTATTTCAAAGTTGAGCGCCTCTTTCGGTATGCTGCAATTTTCGTTGCTTATTATGTTGTTTATAGCTGGTGGTATTAAGTCTTTATGCAGCTCTACTGTGCCGCTTTCTTGTATCTTGATAAAACCAATGTTTTCTGCCATTTGAAGCGAGGCAAAAAATATAGGATTGATTCTGTTAAATAGCGTGTATGGCTCAAAGTTATTATATGGGGAGCGGTATTTCTTGAACTTGTTCTTGGTCTGCAATAGCTCTTTTGTCAGAGGCATGTCTGCGATATGCGCAGGAAATGAAAGTAGAAAGTTAAATATTTGTAGTCGCTCCAGCTCTATCTCTGCTTGCTGGTATTTTTTACAGATTGCTGCAAGTCTTAGAACTGTATGGATTGGGTCAAAAGCCTTGTTGTATAGGAGCATTATTTCCACTCCAAATGGCAGTTTCCTGTTAGGAAATAGAGCATTCCTTTTATTTGCCTGTTGTATATTTCTAGAACATTTTCACCCAAATGCTTTCTTACTTCTGTTTCTAGGTGTTCAGCAATAAGGGTCTCTGCAGCGAATTTTGTGATTTCGCAAGTTATGTGTGGTTTGATTTTGCTATTAAAGATACTGGCCACTTCGTCAAGTAGAAGTGTAATGATTTTTTGTGCTGATCTGTAGTTTTGGTTTTTTAGTATTAGCATTGATATGAGCTGCTTTAGCTCTTCAGCTTCTTTTATTAGCTCTGAAAGATTCGCTTCTGTAAGCTTTGTTTCTAGATTTCTTATTTCATGTTTGTGGCTATTGTAGTGCATGAGTTCGTCAATCAAACTCTCTACTTCTGCACCATTCTTTACTTCTTCTTTGTAAACGCCAATTAATAAGTCCATTTGCGTCGGCTTTGGAAGAATGTTGTTATTGATCATGTCTCGGCCCGCAAACGGCCCGAAAAAGTTACTGTTCCTTATCTTGTTTAGAATCCATCCCAATGTTATCCCTCCCTGTATAAGAGCCGTGAATGGTAGAGTTTTTAATCGTGTTCTTTACTCCGCCTTTGTAGTTCATTTTGATCTTTATCCCTAAGCCCATTATTGCTAGGGCTCCTAAAGCAATAAGCCCATAAATCGCAATATCTTCCACTTTTACCTCCTCGATTTTTTGAAACTATTCGTCGTTGTGTCGGGCATACCAGCGCCTAGTTACTTCTTGGGTGATCGCTATCCCGCGTTTGGTTGGCTCAAGTTTCGGTTGGCTTCGTCATAGTCCGGGCTGGTTTGCCCGATTTCTGGGGCGATCTGGCCGCTTGATAGCCATAGGGCGTACTGCGGATAGACCTTCACCAGCACGTCGATCTCATCGGTGCTAACCCTCACCGCACCTTTGCTCACGCTCTTCCAGCGGTCGTGATCGCCATTCCCCATTTCGCTGGCTTTTTTCGGCCCCAGCTTCTTAATCAATAAACGTGCTCTATCGGCTGAGCTTGTCATATAGAAAACAATTTCACTTTTTTAGGGGGCAACTGTTGCCCTGCGGATCACTGCGGGGATGTATTTGCTCCGGGAGAAAATATTGCTCCGATTAATTCTCGGATTAATGCTGAATATAGTGGAGTAAAGCTTATGGATACGGAAGGTCTCGACCCTTAAAAGCTGCACGGTGCGCCACCCCTGATGCCCTGGCCAAAGTTCGCCGAGTGGATCGGCATGGGCGACGAGCCAATTGTCGTCCGCTCCTGGGTGGAACGCGGCTACTTGCCTTCGAAGAAGGTGGGCAAACGCACCATGGTAAACGTCGTGCTGCTGGTGCAGCAGCTGCTTGAGGATTAACTGCAATGAGCCGAACAGACCCGCAATTCAAGCTGCGCGTGCCTGCCGCACTGCGCCTGCAGATCGAACAAGCCGCCCACGCTTCACGCCGCTCGATGAACGCTGAAATGGTCGTGCGCCTGGAAGCCAGCTTCGCCAAGGAACAGCCCCTGCAGGAGAAACCCCATGATCAGTGATGACAGCCTGGACCTGTGCAGCGTTAAGACCTTCGCCGAGATGAGCGGCATATCCATCGAAGAGGCCATCGACTGGGTGGACAACGGCACCGTCCCGAGCATGCGGCTGGCCGACTTCCGCATGGTCAACCTCGCCCGCCTGCGTGCGGATCTGCTCAAGGGCAAAAAGGAGTTCAAAGCGGGGGACTATAGCCATGCATAACCCAAGTCATACCCTGGATGTTGTCACCGCTGTTGGCTACATCGGCAAGCCTGTCCACGTCGAGCTGGATTGGGATGATGATCCCGAGCCGTTCTGTCGCTCGGGTTACGTCATTGGCATCGTCCTGCCGGTTAAAGGCGTGCAGGAACAGGCTTATCTGATGGTCATGAGTCCCGGTGAAGACTTCCCCGTGGAAGCCTACCTAGAGGACATCCGCTCCATTCGCATTACTGATCAGATTGAGGGCTGCAGCCATGACTAGCCCCTGTATCTCTCTCGATGCCGCCACCGCCGTCAGCTACATCGGCAAAACCGCCATCATGGAATTGCGTTGGGACGCTGAGCCGGAGTCTTCATGGCAGCTCATGCACATCGTTGGCGTAGTCCTGCCTATGGAAGGCGTCTACGAGCATGCGTGCTTCATGGCGGTGTATTCCGACACTACTGATCCTTACCCAGAGCGGGTGTTTTTCACGGAAATCCGCACCATTAGGGCGATACGGCACCGCGACCGGCAGAGTTCCGGCAACGTACTGGGCCGTATGACCCGCCCCTCTTCGTTGGCCGGGTCAGGGGCCGCGCTCCCGGCTCGTCGGAACAGCTCCACCGTTCCGTCGAACGGAAGCACGGGCGCAGCGCACCCTTGACGCGGTACGCCTATGAACAGCCTATCAACGGGAGTATGGGGTAGCTTCACCGCCCCATGCTCCCGAGCCCTCGGTGGCAAGAGCGGGATGACAAGGGCAGCGCCCTTGGTGTGCTTCGCCTTGTATCGCCAGCGCCACCCACAGCAAACCCCTGCGCTCGGATCTGAGCGCACCCGCCTGCAGCCACTCCCACCGCGCGCCTCCGACGTCCGGCCGATCCTTCTCGGGTTAATTCTGTTGTTGATCCTCCTAGCACCCTGGAGCGGCCGAGTAGCGCCAATACCGCCCGTTGATAAACAGATAGGCCTATGGACGGAAGAAGACGACAGCGCTGCGAGGCCGGCGTGGGTTTCGGCGCAGCCGGTGCTCTCGCCGGCCTCGCGAGCGCCTCCCGGTGACGTCCCTGTAACACGTCAGATAACAAGAAATTAACTTCCGCATTACTCAGCAATAGGTAAAGCAATGGCAACGGTAAAAGATCATCTTCGTTTGAATGCTCTGACTGCAGAGGAAGACAAGCAGGGTCGTCTGTTTGTCGACCCAGGCAACCATACGTTCACTGACCTGTCAGGCGTTCGCCTGCTGCGCTGTGGCGTCGACACCGTGCGCCAGCTTTACCGGGGCATGATCCGCCCGGAGATCATGGCGTTGTTTGATAAGCCGGGCACCCTGGTTGACTTCGCGGGGCAGCGCTGGCACTCGGGCCGGGTAGGGCGGGACTCCGGGTATCAGTACAAGCTGCAGAATGCAGACCTCGGCATCATCCTGCTGGTGAAGAACTTCAACGCCAAGCTAGAGAACATCGGCCCGCACCTGAAAATCGAAGTGTCACCCCATGCAATCGACAGCCTGTCGCCTGAACGACTGCAAGCGCGGTTGGACTTCTACGCCGCCCATCTGCTGACCCATGTAGAAATCAATCAGTGCGCCGTCCACCTTGCACTCGACCTGCAGGGCTGGACGCCTCCCGCTGATCTAGTGGCCCGCATGCATTGCAAGGCCCGCACCCAGCGCGACATTACCGGTATCAATGAAATCAACTGGGCGACCAAATCCAGCACCTATGGCCGCGGTGAAACGTCCATGTTTGGTTCTGCCAGTGGCGTGCAGTTGTGTATCTACAACAAGACAGAGCAGGCCAAGGCTGCCGACAAGCTCGACTACTGGGAAAGCGTCTGGCGTCGCCGTGACAGCTTCGACGATCAAGACCCGGAGAACTACGACCCGAACCAACCTGTATGGCGCGTAGAGTTGCGCTATCACCACTCCATCATCCAGCAGTTCGCTAGCGGCTCCCTGGACGTGAATACCGGTAAGCCTATCGACACACAATCCTTTGCCGCCTTTGCGGACCATCTGGAAGGCCTGTGGCGTTATGGGTTACGCCAGTTCAAGTTCATTTCCCGACCGGGCTACTACGCCCCGATCTGGACGCTTATGCGTGATGACGTGCGCGTGGATCTGCCTGTGGATTCGCTGCTCGATGACACTGAGTACAAGCGCTATTACAAGACCTCGCGGGGCTTCTCGGGCAAGAACGTGGAGCTCTTCCTGGGAAACTTCGTAAGCCTGCTGGCACGGGAGCGAGTGGGCGCTAGAAAAGCATTTCACACCCTCAAGGATTGGGACTGCTGGCCTGTTATTCGCGATCACTATGCCGCCAAGGGCATGGACGAAGACAGGCTGTACAAGCACATCAAAGGCATCCTGGAAGAACGCAATATCAGGTGGGGGCGTGCCGTATGAGTGTGAAGCGGCGCGATGATGGTCGTTGGCTGGCAGATGTTCAGCCGATCCGTGGTCAGCGTTTCCGCAAGCTGTTCGATACCAAGGCTGAAGCCCTGCGTTACGAGACCTTCATTCTCGCGAACAAATCCAAGGATGCTGGCTGGAACCCCAAGGCATCAGATCGGCGCAAACTCTCCGAGCTGGTGACCCTCTGGTACGATCTGCACGGTCACATGCTCAAGGATGGCCTGCGTCGAAAGACTAGGCTCGATGCTATGTGCGTTCGCCTTCGTAACCCGGTAGCTGCAAAGCTCGATGCTTCGGTTTACGCCCATGATCGGCGCGTTCGCTCTGAAAATGGCACCAGTCCTAAGACCCTTAACAATGAGTTGGGCTACCTGCGAGCGGTGTTCAATGAACTGCGCGGCCTCGGCCAGATTGACTACGCCAACCCACTGGAGCTGGTGAAGCCATTTCGCATTGATGAGCGGGAGTTGTCCTGGCTCACAGATGATCAGATAACCATTCTGCTGGACGCTATCCGTAAGCACTCGGACAACCCGCATGTCGAACCTATCACCCTACTTTGCCTCGCAACTGGTGCGCGTTGGTCTGAGGCAGAAGGGCTAATCCCGGCCCGGTTGCGTAATGGCTCGGTGACTTACAGCAAGACCAAATCCAGCCGCGTCCGCACGGTGCCAATCGATCCGGCCCTGGAAACATTGATCAGAGAGCACTGGAAGCGTCATGGCCCGTTCACAGGCTCAATCAGCTCGTTTCGTCGTGCCCTGGTTCGATCAGGAATCCAGCTACCGAAAGGTCAGGCCAGCCACGCGCTACGCCACACCTTCGCCAGTCACTTCATCCAGAAGGGCGGCAACATCCTCACCCTGCAAAAAATCCTGGGTCACTCCAGCCTAGCTATGACCATGCGCTATTCGCACCTGGCCCCGGAGCATCTGGCAGAGGCGGTGAGACTCAGTCCATTGGCAGGAGTTTTCCTGGGATGCGACCAGGTGTCTTGAGCATATCGAAGGCGACCGGCTCACCTTTCAGGTTATCTACCTGCAGCTTGATCCGATCCTCATCAAGGGCAAGGACTTTGTATTGCTCTGAACTACCTGTCGGGATGATGCTTTCCAGCTTTGGGGGTTCTTTCATCGTCTGGGCGAGCATGCTTCCGTTCAGCCTGATCTCCCCTTTGCGAACCTCCTCAAGGGAGGAGTTCATCGCCGTGAGCTTGGTAATGATCCTCTCGTCGTCACCTTTCCAAGTGCCCGCAGCGTTGACACGAAAAACCATGTCGATGGGGGGCTTGCCTGTAGTTAGCGTGATGAAGCCTGTGTACCTGTAGGAGTCGTCCTCCAGGAACTCGGTGACGCCGTGCAAGTTCACCATGCCCGCTGAATCTGGATACCCATACTTGCTTTCCCAGCGACCATAAATTGCAGAGTTGTTGGTTTCAGAGAATGGGCTTGGTGCCAGCCAAGCTAATAGTGGGATCACGACGGCGGTCACCAGTACGCTAATTCGCCCCCAGTAACGCGTAACGTAGTTTTTCAGTGTGCTGAGTAGATGAGAAAAGCTAGGCAAGATGTAGTCCTTCCGTGGAGGTGTAGGGGCTCCGCTAGTCATGGCTGTCTGAAGCTCTGGTTCGCGGGTTTTGCTTCGTACTCTAACGTATTGCCTGATCTGTGACACTTTTGGGGCAGTCGAAGGGTGTCAAAAACAAAAAAGCCCCGAAATTCCTAGGAAAATCAGGGCTTTAGGCGCTTCTAGTTGGTGGAGCCGGGGGGATTTGAACCCCCGTCCGCCAGTTCTCCGCTGTCGGTTCTACATGCTTAGCCGTGTCTACTGAGTTAACCCTTGGCCGCCCGACGGGCAGGGTGCTTTGGGCGAGTTGTGTAATGTTTAGCCGCTTCGTCCACAACGTACTAGGCGACGATTCTGTTCTATATGACAATCATTTCGGGTTTACAGACATCCCCTAATGATTGCTGGAGCCGAAGCTACCAGAAGTGCGACTAGGCTGCTTACGCAGCTAGTTGAGCACCGTAATTGTCATCATTGGCAATTATAGAGTTTTGCAACAGTTTATTTACGAGTTCTGTTACCAACTCGGCATGCCCCTCAAGTTTCGCTACCGGCGTCGAATCCTAATCGGCCCCAAAACTTCAGTTCTTGTCGCTTGAGACGCTAGTTTACGGCAAAGGTTCCATGCCGTCGACCGGGCAATGCAGAGCGCTGGCAAGATCACACCGCTGCGGGAAATATGGTGACTAGTGGATTCAGGCAGCTATGCTTGTCGCTTTGTAACCTGTTCGTCTTAGGACTAGACCTTAATATGCCACGCGAGCCTCGTTCTCCCTTGCGTCAGTGGATTTGGCGCGCCTTTGTGCAAAGCGCTCTGATCCCGCTGGTGCTGGTCGAGTCTGTGTTGATCACTGTGTACCTGCTGAGTAACGCCGCGATTCGTGATTCGCAGATCGAGCATCTGCAGGTCAGCGCGTTGGACGACCTGTCGACGGCGGTGATGCGCGAGGGGCAGGTAGTCGATAGCCGCCTGCGCTCGGTCGAGGAGCTGGTGCGGATCTTTCGCGATTCGGCGCTTGCCGCCTTGCAGAACACCGCGTTCCAGCCGGATGCCGTGGAGCGCGAGCGCCATGTGATGAGCGATACGGGCGTGTTCTATAGCCGCAGCGACGACGGGCGCGCGGCTTCTTTCTATGCCAATAGCACGCCGCCGGAGCAGCAGGACCACGCCAAGGCATTGCGGCTGTCGCAGCTCGACCCCTTGATGCAGTCGGTGCAGAAGGCGAACCCGCTGGTTGCGGCGCTCTATTTCAATAGCTGGGACAGTTACAACCGCATCTATCCGTTCTTTATGACGCCCGAGCAGTATCCCCATGACATGGTGATACCCGATTACAACTTCTATTACCTGGCCGACGCCAAGCACAACCCCGAGCGCAAGGTGGTCTGGACCGATGTCTATCTCGACCCGGCCGGCCGCGGCTGGATGATGTCGGCCATCGCGCCGGTATACCGTGGCGATTTTCTCGAAGGGGTGGTCGGGATCGACATCACCATCGGCCAGATCCTTCACGAGATCGGCGAGTTGGACGTGCCATGGCAGGGCTATGCGATGCTGGTCAGCCGCGACCACAACATCATGGCGCTGCCGCGTAGCGGTGAGAGGGATTTCGGTCTGCGCGAATTGACCGAGTATTCCTATGCCGAGGCGGTGCGCCGCGAGGTGCTGAAGCCGGAGGACTTCAACCTGAGCAAGCGCAGCGAGATGCTGCCGCTGCTGAAGGCCATGGCCGCCGGCGAGCGCAATGTGCAGGAATTGCTGCTCGGCGGTCGCAAGCAGCTGGTGACCTGGACCACGATTCCGCAGACCGGTTGGCGCCTGTTGCTGGTAGTCGATGAGGAAAGCATTTTCAACGAGACCAACCGTCTGGCTGAGCGCTATCTGCAGATCGGTTATCTGCTGATTGCCGGCCTGGTGTTGTTCTACCTGCTGTTCTTCGCCTGGATGTGGTTGCGTTCGCGACGTCTGAGCGAGCAGCTGGTGCAGCCTATCGACGGCGTTGTCGGGATGATGCGCAGCCTGGGGCAGGGCGAGTTCCACCCCGCGGCACCCGACAGCCAGATCGACGAACTGGTCAGCATGGCGGATGCGGTGCAGCACACCGGCGAACAGCTCCAGGCCAGCGAGAACGAGCGCCGTGAGGCACAGGAGGTGCTGCAGCTGGTGCTCGACAGCACGACCGAGAGCCTCTGGGAGGCGGATGTGCCGAGCGCCAGCATACGCGTTAGCAATCGCTTCGCCACGCGCTTCGGCCTGATCCACGAGAAGATGCCATTCAGCGAGTTCAATCAGCACATACACCCCAATGACCTGGAGCGCGTGCGGCACCTGCGTCAGCAGTTCATCGCCAGTGGCGAGGACAAGTTCGAGGCCGAGTACCTGTACGCCGACGCCATCGGCGAGTATGTCTGGTTGCTTAGCCGCGGCAAGGTGCTGCAGCGCGATGCCGAGGGCAATGCGCTGCGCGTCGCCGGCACCCATGTCGATATCACCCGGCTGAAGAAGGTTCAGGAGGAGCTGCGCCAGGCCACCCTTGAGGCTCAGGCCGCGAGTCAGGCCAAGAGTCGCTTCCTCTCGAGCATGAGCCATGAGCTGCGCACGCCGTTGAATGCGATCTACGGCTTTAGCCAGCTGATCGAGATGGAGGCGCAGGACAAGCCGGATGCCCGGCAGGAGGCCGATTATGCGCGGGAAATCATCAACGCCAGCCGGCATCTGACCTCGTTGGTCGACGATATTCTCGATTTGTCGAGTATTGAAAGCCGTCGCCAGCAACTGCATCTGCAGCCGGTGGAGATCGGCGCATTGCTCAACGGCTGTGCCGAGCTGGTACAGCCCGAGGTGCAGCAGCGTGGTCTGCAATTGCAGGTGCTGGCCGAGGCGAATACCGGCCTGTATGTGTTGGCCGATATGCGCCGTTTGCGTCAGGTGATGCTCAACCTGCTATCCAATGCGATCAAGTACAACAGCCCGCAAGGCATGATCACCATCGGTTACGAGTTGCGTTCCGACTGTGTGCGTCTGTGGGTCGAGGACAGCGGCTCGGGCTTGACCGCAGTGCAGCAACGCCAGTTGTTCCGGCCGTTCCAGCGGCTCGGGCGGGAAAACTCGAATATTCCCGGCACGGGGATCGGCCTGGTATTGAGTCGCGAGTTGGCGAATCTGATGGGCGGGGAAATGGGCTTCAGCAGCGTCGCCGGGCATGGCAGCCGTTTCTGGGTCGACTTGCCGGGCGCGCCTGTGCCCAGCGAGACCGACGATGCGCTTGGTGGTGATAAAGCCAACGCGCCGCGGCGTCTGGTCGATGTGCTCTGTGTCGAAGACCACCCCGCATGCATGAAGGTGGTGCAGGAGGCGTTGCGCGGGCTTGCCGAGGTGCGCGGTGCGGGTTCGATCCAGCGGGCGCTGAGCGAGCTGCAAAACGCCACCCCGGCCTTGCTGTTGCTGGATCTGGATTTGCCGGACGGCGACGGGATGGAGATTCTCGATGGCATGCGGCGCGAGCTGCGCCTGCAGGCGGTGCCGGTGCTGGTGATCAGCGCCGCGGCCGACGAGTCGATATTCGAGGAGGCGCGCCGACGTGGAGCCCAGGCCTGTCTGGCCAAGCCGATCGATATTGCCCAGGTTCGTCGTATTGCCCTGACTCTGCTGGGCCCCATGCCGGTATCGGAGCGTTGAGTGCGGTGAGCACTCAACGGTCGTCGGTTATTCGCTGGCGTCCAGCAGCTGCAAGGCTTCACCGAGCACTTTGACCGATTCGGCATGATTGCCGGCCTTGTGCAGGGCTTCGCCTTCCGCGCGCAGTTTTTGCACCTGCGCAAGGACGGTCGCATCACTGGGTGGTGCACTTTGCAGCTGGGCATCGATCTTCGCCATATCGGCCGGGCAGTGCATGGCCCAGAGCGAAGTGCTGAATAGCGCAGCGGCGAAAGCAAGAACGAGGCGGCGCACGGTTGAGTTCCACATGATCACTCTCCTATTTTGAGTCGACATCTCAGTATAGGAAGGAATCCGCCGTGCGCCCGGCCAGGTCGTTGGCGCGAGCAAGGCGCGTCAGGCGATAGCCCGATCACGTTTCGCTCGCTGCGTTTCGAGAGGCGTCAGCTGGGATTCTGACCATCGCCATCGGACAGGTTGAGCAGGTGCAGGGCCTTGGCCGAGTGGCTGATGCAGGCGTCGGTATCGCCAGCGCTTTGCGCTTCCTTGGCCTGCTTGGTCAGTTCCTCGACCTGGCTTTTGGCCGGCGAGCCGAGGGTGATGGTCTGGGTTTCCTTGTTGTCCAGTTTTTGCAGTTGAGTCGCGCACAGGTCTTCGGCAAGTACGGGGGTGGACGACAGTGCGGCAACGGCGAACAGCGTAATAAGCTTCATCTGATAGTCCTCTCATCATGAAAATCTCCCGCCTGCGCTGACGCTAACGACAGCGCTAGGGATCGATGTAGGCCTGGTTGTTTCAGGCTTATAACGGCTGACTCCCTGAATGCCGCGGGAGTTCAGGTGGTTTTTCCGCTGTGTCGCTGCTCAAAGCTGCCTGGCCCGCGATACCCGATCAACCAGGTAGACCAGGCCGTGGTAGTCGATGCCGCCATGTTGGCTGAGCCCGATTTCGCAGGTGCGGCTGGTGCTGATGCCTTCGGCGCAATACTGCACCGCCGACTTCAGGCTGCGCAGAGCGTGGCCGTTCAGTTCGGGGGTGGTGAAGCCCTTGTCGCCAGCGAAGCCGCAGCAATGGATGCCCTCGGGGATCACCACTTCGCGGGTGCAGCGCCGCACGATGTCGATCAGGCCCTGGGCTTCCCCGAGGTGCTGGGTGCTGCAGGTGACATGCACGGCGATGGGCGCGGTTTGCGGCTCGATGTCGAGTTTGTCGAGCAGCTGCTCGCGGATGAACTTCACCGGATCATGCAGCTTCAGGCGCGGGTCCAGCCCGTCTTGCAGCAGGCGCAGGGTGCAGGGGCTGGTGTCGCAATAGATCGGGTCGAGGCCGCCGCGGCTGGCCTCGAGCAGGGCATCGATCAGCTCCTGCTTCTTGCGCTGCGCTTGCTCGGCATAGCCCTTGGAGGCGAAGGGTTGGCCGCAGCAGAGGTTGTCCAGATCGGCCGGGAATACCACCTGGAAGCCGCCTTTCTCCAGCAGTGCACGGGTCTTGTCGAACAGCGGCACCTGCTCGCTGTCGCTGGCCGCCGGGCCCATGGCCCGGGATACGCAGGCCGCCAGATATACCACCCGGGGCCGCGGATCGTTGCTGGTCTGGGGCAAGCGCAGGTGGCGAATCGGTTGCGGCATGGCCGGCGTCCACTGCGGTACGCGGCCTTGGCTGGCTTTGCTCAGCGCCGCCGAGGTGCGGCTGAGCAAGGGTGCGCCCATAACCATGCGCGCGCCGTTGGCCACATGCAGCACGACCCGGGTGCCCTGCATGGCGCGGCGGAAGTTGTTCGCCAGCCAGTCGGCGGTGCGGCTGTTGTTGGCATCGCGGGCGCGCAGCTGGCGCACCAGGTCGCCGGTATTGATCCCCACCGGGCAACGCTCGGCGCACAAGCCGGTGGCGGCGCAGGTGTCGATGCCCTGGTATTGGTAGTCGCGCTCCAGCGCTTCGGTATCGATACCCGCGCGTTTTTTCGCCTGGATATCGCGCCAGATCACGATGCGCTGGCGCGGGCTCAAGGTCAGACCTTTGGACGGACACACCGGCTCGCAGAAGCCGCATTCGATGCACTTGTCGACGATTGCATCGGCTGCGGGCAGCGGCTTGAGATTTTTCAGGTGGATCTGCGGATCTTCGCTGAGCACCACGTCAGGGTTGAGAATGCCCTGCGGGTCTAACAGGCGCTTGAGCCGCCACATCAGCTGGTAGGCATCGGCGCCCCATTCCAGTTCGACGAAGGGCGCCATATTGCGCCCGGTGCCGTGTTCGGCCTTGAGCGAGCCGCCGAATTCAACCGCCACCAGCTGCGCCACGTCCTGCATAAAGGCTTCATAGCGCGCCACCTGCTGCGGGTCGTCGAAGCCCTGGGTAAAGACGAAGTGCAGGTTGCCTTCCAGGGCGTGGCCGAAAATGATCGCCTCGTCATAGCCGTGTTTGTCGAACAGCGCGAGCAGGCGATTGACGCCCTCGGCAAGCTGCTCGATGGGAAAGGTCACGTCCTCGATGATCACCGTGGTGCCGGTCTGGCGCACCGCGCCGACGGCGGGGAAGGTGTCCTTGCGGATTTTCCACAGCAGGTTGTATACGGCCGGGTCTTCGCTGAAGTCGACGCGCTTCTCCAGAGGGAATTCGCCGACCGAGGCCATCACCTGGCCGAGCTGTTCGTGCAGCAGGCTCTGGCTGGCGGCGCGGGACTCGATCAGCAGGGCGCAGGCGCCATCCGACAGATTCTTCACCCACTCCGGCATGCCGGGCTTGTTCTGTACCGAGCGCAGACTGCGCCTGTCCAGCAGCTCCACGGCGGAGACCGGTTGCTGTTTCAGCACGGTCACGGCGCGGCAGCAGCTCTGCACATCGGGAAATACCAACAGCGCACTGGCCTTGTGCGGGTGATCCGGCACGGTGTCGTAGGTCACCGCGCTGATAAAGCCCAGGGTACCTTCCGAACCGACCATCAGGTGGCTGAGGATATCCAGCGGCTGGTCGAAATCGACCAGGGCGTTGAGCGACAGCCCGGTGGTGTTCTTCAGGCGGTATTTATGCCGAATTTTCGCCGCCAGTTCGCTATTGGCGCGGGTTTGCCGGGCCAGTTCGGCGAGCTGGGCGAGCAGCTCGGCGTGGGTGGCGAAGAAGCGCGTGACGCTGATTGGGTCTTCGGTGTCCAGCACGGTGCCGTCGGCCAGCACCAGGCGCATGCCGGCCAGGGTGTGATAGGTGTTATGCGCGGTGCCGCAGCACATGCCGCTGGCATTGTTGGCGACGATGCCGCCGATCTTGCAGGCGTTGATCGAGGCCGGATCCGGGCCGATCTTGCGCTGGTAGGGCGCCAGCACGGCATTCGCCTGGGCGCCGATCACCCCGGGTTGCAGGCGAATCTGGCTGCCCTGGGCGCGGACCTCGCGGCCATTCCAGTTATCGCCCAGCACGATCAGTACCGAGTCGCTGATGGCCTGGCCGGAGAGGCTGGTGCCGGCGGCGCGGAAGGTCACCGGCACCCGTTCGGCACTGGCCAGTTTGAGCAGCTGCACGACCTCGCGCTCCGACTCGACCCGCACCACCAGTTTGGGGATCAGCCGATAGAAGCTGGCGTCGGTGCCGAAGGCCAGGGTCGACAGCGGGTCGTCGAACAGGCGGTCTGCTGGGATCAGGCTGTGCACCTCGGCAAGAAAGGTGGCGGGCAGGCTCATGGGCGCTCCGGAATTGTCGATGGTCTTTATCTGTGACGGTCACCGCTCCGCTTTCGACGGAGCGCTGTTGCGTAGCGAGCTATAGTAGGAGCCAGCTTGCTGGCGATGCTTTGACTTACAAGGGTCGTCGGCGTGCCGCACCACAGCAAGCTGGCTCCTACGCAGAGGCTTAACGGCCCAGCTCACGCACCAGCGAGTCGGCATTGATCTCGCTGATCGACTTGGCGCCGGTCAGTACCATGGCCACGCGCATTTCTTTCTCGATCAGCTCCAGCAGGTTGCTCACGCCCGCGCCGCCGGCAGCCGCCAGGGCATAGACGAAGGCGCGCCCGAGCATCACGCTGTCGGCGCCAAGGGCGAGCATGCGCACCACGTCGAGGCCGGTACGAACCCCCGAGTCGGTGAGGATCGCCAGGTCGCCCTTGACCGCATCGGCGATCGTCGGCAACGCCCGTGCGCTGGACAGCACGCCGTCGAGCTGGCGCCCGCCGTGGTTGGAGACGACTATGCCGTCGGCGCCGAAGCTCACTGCGTCCTTGGCATCCTGCGGGTCGAGGATGCCCTTGATCACCATCGGTCCTTGCCAGAATTCGCGGATCCACTCCAGGTCCTTCCAGGAGATCGAGGGGTCGAAATTGGCGCCGAGCCAGCCGATGTAGTCGGCAAGGCCCGTGCGGCTGCCACGGTAGGCGGAAATATTGCCCAGGTCATGGGGCTTGCCGAGCAGGCCGACGTCCCAGGCCCAGGCCGGATGGGTCATGGCCTGCAGCACACGACGCAGCGGCGCGTTCGGCCCGCTCATGCCGGAGTGGGCATCGCGGTAGCGGGCGCCCGGTACCGGCATGTCGACGGTAAACACCAGGGTGGTCACCCCGGCAGCCTTGGCGCGCTCCAGGGCGTTCTTCATAAAACCGCGGTCTTTCAACACGTAGAGCTGGAACCACATCGGCCGCTCGATCGCCGGCGCCACTTCCTCGATCGGGCATACCGACACCGTCGACAGGGTGAAGGGAATGCCTTTGGCCGCCGCCGCCTTGGCGGCCTGCACTTCACCGCGTCGCGCGTACATGCCGGTCAGGCCGACCGGCGCGAGCGCCACCGGCATCGACAGGGTTTCACCGAGCAGCTTGGTTTCCAGACTCAGCTCCGCCATGTTCTTCAGTACGCGCTGGCGCAGGGCGATATCGGCCAGATCCTCGACATTGCGCCGTAGCGTGTGCTCGGCATAGGCGCCGCCGTCGAGGTAGTGAAACAGGAACGGCGGCAGCTTGCGTTGTGCCGCGGCGCGGTAATCAGTCGAGGCGGAAATGATCATGGCATGCACTCAGAAAAGGGTCGTTCAGAAGCGGGGTTGATTATGCCCGGACACGCGCCGCCGGCTTGCCGGGGCGCGTGCGGAAGGCGTTATCAGCTGGCCACCAACGGGTCGCTGATGCCCAGTCCATAGATGGCGAACAGCGCAATCAAGCCGGTAAACAGCACGTAGTACAGGGTAGGCCAGATGGTCTTGCGCAGGATGCTGCCTTCGCGGCCGAGCAAACCGACGGTGGCGGAGGCGGCGACCACGTTGTGAATCGCCACCATGTTGCCCGCCGCCGCGCCTATGGCCTGCACCGCGACCACCAGGGCGCTGGAGATCCCCAGGCTACTGGCGACGCCGAACTGGAACTGGCTGAACATCATATTGCTCACTGTGTTGGAACCGGCGATAAACGCGCCCAGGGCGCCAATGCTCGGGGCCAGCAGCGGGTAAATGCCGCCGACGCTATCGGCCACCCAGCGCGCCATCAGGATCGGCATGCTGGCCAGGTCCGCACCATTCACGCCGGAGTTGATCAGGATGCGCACCATGGGCACGGTGAACAGCAGCACAAAACCGGCGCTGAGCAGCACGCTGGAGGATTCCTTCACCGCGGCGCCCAGTTCGCGCAGCTTCATGCCGTGGAAGAAGAACGTGGCCAGCACCACGGTGACCAGAATGCCGCCGGGCAGGTACAACGGCTGGAAGTTGGCGCTGACTCCGGTTTCGCCGAGCAGGTCGGGAAAGTTCACCACCACGGCTTTCAGTGCAGCGCCGACTTCCGGTACCACGCGGCTGATCACCAGCAGCGCGCCGACCAGCACATAGGGCAGCCAGGCGCGCAATGCGCTCATCGGCTTGCTGGTCAGCTGGTCCAGTTTCATCTCGACGGTGCCCAGCCATTCGGCCGGCCATTTGTCCGCCGGGGCGAAGTCCCAGGTGTTTTTCGGCAGCAGAAAGCCCATGCGCGCGGCGCTGGTGACAATCGCCAGGCCGATCAGGCCGCCGGCCAGGGAAGGGAATTCCGGGCCGAGCAACACACCGGTCAGGGCATAGGGGATGGTGAAGGACAGGCCGGCGAAAATCGCGAACGGCAGTACTTCGAAACCGGCTTTCCAGCTTTTCTCCTTGCCGAAGAAACGCGTCAGCATCAGCACCATGATCAGCGGCATGATGGTGCCAACCGTGGCGTGGATGATCGCCACTTCGCTGGTGATCAGCTGCAGGAACTGCGCCCAGGTCGAACCCTGCTCGACCAGTTGGGCGCCGATGGTTGCCGAGTCCAGGCCGGTGTTGACGCCGACGATGATCGGTGTGCCCACCGCGCCGAAGGACACCGGTGTGCTTTGCACCAGCATGCCCATCAGCACCGCGGCCATTGCCGGGAAGCCGATCGCCACCAGCAGGGGCGCGGCGATCGCTGCCGGAGTGCCGAAACCGGATGCGCCTTCTATGAAGCAGCCGAACAACCAGGCGATGATGATCGCCTGAATCCGCCGGTCCGGGCTGATGGTGGCGAAGCCCGCGCGGATCGCAGTGATGCCGCCCGAGTGCTTGAGGGTGTTGAGCAGCAGAATCGCGCCGAAGATGATCCACAGCAGGCCGAGGGTGATCAGCAGGCCCTGCACGGTGGACGCCAGCACACGGTTGACGCTCATGTCCCAGGCGAACAGGCCGACGGCGGCAGTGACCAGGTAAACCAGGGGCATGGCGTGTTTGGCCGGCCAGCGCAGGCCGATCAGCAGAATCGCCGCCAACAGGATCGGGGAGAATGCCAGTAAGGCAAGAAGACCAGAGGACATGTCGCTCTCTCCTTATTGGCGCGCAAGGCGGGTGGGGGAGGATGGCTGCTGCAGTACGGCAAGTGATCGGGATAGAGCCGGCATGGGGAACCTCTCGAGTTTTCTTGGAATTGTTTTGGTTGTTTGTAAATTGGTAATACCAATTTACAATGTAGCCCGCTCAGGGTAAAAGTGCTGGCGTTCGGCTGTCAATTAGCAAACTTGCTACTTTGGTCGCATGACCCAGACTTGTATGGCCGCGTGCGGCGCTATAGGCTGGCCGTTGAAGGGCCCTGGCCAGGGCGTGTGGATTGGTAAAACCAGTGGAGCGTGGGTTATGGAAGTAGGTCCGGTTCGCCAGCGCCGTTTGTCGGATGACATCGTCGGCCAGCTGGAAACCATGATTCTCGAAGGCACCCTCAAGGCGGGCGAGCGCCTGCCTGCGGAGCGCGTATTGGCCGAGCGTTTCGGCGTATCGCGGCCCTCGCTGCGCGAAGCCATTCAGAAGTTGGTGGCCAAGGGCTTATTGGTCAGCCGTCAGGGTGGCGGTAATTACGTCACCGAATCCCTTGGCTCGACCTTCAGCGATCCCTTGTTGCACCTGTTGGAAAGCAACCCGGAAGCGCAGCGCGACTTGCTCGAGTTTCGCCACACGCTGGAAGGCTCCTGCGCGTTCTACGCCGCGCAGCGCGCCACCGAACTGGACCGTCAGCGCCTCGGCGAAGCATTCGCGGCGCTACAGGACTGTTACAGCCGTAGTGGCAAGGTGACCCGCGCGCAGGAGGGGGCGGCCGATGCCAATTTCCACTTGGCCATCGCCGAAGCCAGCCACAACGCCGTGCTGCTGCACACCATTCGCGGCCTGTTCGACCTGCTCAAGAACAATGTGGTGACCAACATCGGCGGTATGTACGCGCAGCGCGACGAGACCCGCGACATGCTGATCGAACAGCATCGCGGGCTTTATCAGGCGATTATCGAAGGGCGTGCCGAGGATGCGCGCAAGCTCTCCAATCGACATATCGATTACGTGCAGGAAGTGCTCGCCGAAGTGCAGGAGCAGGTGCGGCGAGAGGAGCGGGCGCAGCGCCGTGGGCTAGGGGGCAAACCGTAGGGTGCGCCATGCGCACCGCTGTGGTTGTGTAGGTATTCAGGTGCGCGCGGCGCACCCTACGGACGAGTTAATCGTCCTTGCCCTTGCTGCGCATGGCGCGCTGAACTTCGCGGTCGGCGTCGCGTTCCTTCTCGGTGTGACGCTTGTCGAAGTCCTTCTTGCCCTTCGCCAGGGCAATTTCGCACTTGATCAGATGCGCTTTCCAATACAGCGACAACGCCACGCAGGTGTAGCCTTTCTGCTGCACGGCGCCGAACAGCTTGTCCAGTTCGCGCTTGTTGAGCAGCAGTTTGCGGGTGCGGGTCGGGTCGGCGATCACGTGGGTGCTGGCGGTTTTCAGCGGGGTAATGTGGCAGCCCATCAGCCAGGCCTCGTCGTCCTTCAACAGCACGTAGCTGTCGACCAACTGAGCCTTGCCAGCGCGCAGACTTTTCACTTCCCAGCCGGACAGGACCAGGCCCGCCTCGAATTTGGATTCGACGAAATAGTCGTGCATCGCCTTCTTGTTCTGGGCGATAGAGCCTTGCGGATGTTTCTTTTGTTTAGCCATAGGGCGCGCATTATAGGGAGTCGCGAGCCCGCTGGCGATAACCCGATCTTGAGGGTGAGGGGGTAATCCCGGACAATGCGCGATCTTTTTCACGCATTCGGGCGTATTCATGGCGAGCGACAAGGTTTCCATCCACGGCACCTGGGCTAGCCGCTGGGTTTTCATCCTGGCGGCGACCGGTTCCGCGGTCGGGCTCGGCAATATCTGGAAGTTTCCTTACATGACCGGCGTCTATGGCGGCGGGGCTTTCGTGATGGTGTACCTGGTGTGCATCTTTCTCGTCGGCTTGCCGATCATGCTCGCCGAAACCCTGATCGGCCGTCGCGGCCGGCAGAGCCCGGTGAATACCCTGAAAACCCTGGCCATAGAATCCGGCGCCTCGGCGAAATGGTCCTGGGCGGCGATGATGGGCATGGTCGCGGCCTTGCTGATCCTGTCGTTCTACAGCGTGGTGGCGGGCTGGTCGCTGGACTACATCATCGGCATGGGCCGCGGCCAGTTCGAGGGCGTCACGGCCGAAGGGGCTGGCGGCGCTTTCGGCGCGCTGACCGCCGATCCCTGGCGCCTGACCCTGTGGCACACGCTGTTCATGGTGCTGACCGCTTTCGTCATCGCCCGTGGCGTGGTGGCCGGCCTGGAGCGCAGCTTGCGCATCATGATGCCGCTGCTGTTCGTCTTGCTGCTGGTGCTGCTCGGTTACAGCGCGACCACCGGCCACTTCATGCAGGGTTTCCACTTTCTATTCGACTTCCAGCCGGAAAAGGTCCTCGACGGCGTGCTCGCCGCCATGGGGCATGCCTTCTTTACCCTCAGCGTTGGGGTCGGTTCGATCATGGTCTACGGCGCCTATATGCCCAAGCGTGCTTCCATCGGCGCTACGGTACTGGCGGTGGGCGTTCTCGATACCCTGGTGGCGCTGACCGCCGGGCTGGCGCTGTTTCCGATCGTATTCGCCGGTGGCATGGAGCCGGGCGCCGGCCCCGGGCTGATGTTCGTCACCCTGCCGGTCGCGTTCGGCAATATCGCCTTTGGCCAGATCATGGGCACGCTGTTCTTTATCCTGGTACTGGTCGCGGCCTGGACCTCGTCGATTTCCATGCTCGAGCCCGCGGTAGCCTATCTGGTCGAGCGTACCCGGCGTAGTCGGGTACTGGTGACCAGTGTGCTGGCGTTGCTTTGCTGGCTGGTAGGCATGGGCACGGTGCTGTCGTTCAATATCGGCGCCGAGGCCAAGTTCTTCGTGTTTGCGGCGGACGGCTTCCGGCTGTTCCAGTGGGGCGCCGAAGGTGGCTTGAATTTCTTCGACAGCATCGATTACCTCACCAGCCGTATCCTGTTGCCGCTGGGTGGTCTGGCCTTCCTGCTGTTCGCCGGCTGGGTGCTCAAGCGCGACGCGGTGCGTGAGGAACTGGCAATGAAAAGCCCGTTGCTGTTCGGCCTGGTTTACTGGCTGGTGCGTCTGGTAGCGCCTCTGGGCGTATTGATCGTGTTTATTGCCGAGCTGACAAAATGACCACTCATATCCACCGCTCGGCGTTGCTGCCGTATCCGGCCCAGGTATTGTTCGACCTGGTCAACGATGTGGCCAGCTACCCGCAGTTCCTGCCCTGGTGTTCGGCCAGCGAAGTGCTGGAAAGCGGCGAAACGCACATGCGCGCGAGCCTGACCGTGGCCAAGGCCGGGCTGAGTCAGCATTTCACTACGCGCAACGTGCTGGTGCCGGGGCAATCGATCGAACTGAATCTGGAGGAAGGGCCGTTCTCCCAGTTGAACGGCGCGTGGCAGTTCAAGGCATTGAGTGACAAGGCCTGCAAGATCAGCCTGGATCTCAGCTTCGATTATGCCGGGCCCCTGGTGCGCGCCACGCTCGGGCCCTTGTTCAATCAGGCGGCGAACACCCTGGTCGACGCGTTCTGTCAGAGGGCCAAGCAACTCTATGGATAATCAAAGCGCCAAATCCATCGTCGTCGAAGTGGCTTACGCCCTGGCCGACAAACAAAAGCTGCTGCGCCTGAGCCTGCCCTACGGCACCACGGTACGGCAGGCCGCCGAACGCTCGGGCATGGCCGCGCATTTTCCGGGATTGGATCTGGCCGGCTGCCCGCTGGGGATCTTCGGCAAGGCGGTGGCCAAGCCGGAAGAGCGGGTGCTGGAAGACGGCGAGCGGGTGGAAATCTACCGCCCGCTGATCGCCGACCCGAAAGAAGTGCGCAAGCAGCGCGCGGCCAAGGCGGCCAAAGCCAAGGCCGATGAAGGATAATACATAGGGTGGGTTAGGCGCGAGCCGGGATCAGGAAAGCCCCATCGACTCTCAACGCGCCGTAACCCACCATTGCGGCCTACCGACAAACCGCCATGGTGGGTTACGCGGCGCTCGAATTGCGTGGAGCCCCCCTATAACCAGCCCCCTAGCGCCGCTAGCCCACCCTACAAAAGCGGCCTGCAACACGCTATTGGAACAGAGCCAATAAAAAAGCCCGGACATGTCCGGGCTTTTTTGTTCGGCAGGCTTACTGCGGCGAGGTTTCCAGCGGTTCCGGAGTCGGCACCGGTACGGTTTCCACGCTATCCACATCGCGCTGGATCTGTTCCAGCAGAGAGCCGGGGGCGGCTGGTTTTTCTTCTGTTTTCGGTTGTTGGGCCGGGGTGGCGATTACGCTGTCGCCCGACTCGCCGAGGATCGCCTGGTCGCGGCTGACGCCGGGCATGAAATCGCCGGACAGGCCAACGAGCTGGTCGCCTTCGTTGAAGTTTACGCTGATGCGTTCCTGCAGGCGCTGACGGCCGCCGGGCTGGATGCTGTAGAGGTAGTCCCAGCGATCGGCGTGGAAGGTGTCGGTGATCAGCGGGTTGCCCATGATAAAACGCACCTGGCTACGGCTCATGCCGGGGCGCAATTGATCTATCATGTCCTGCGTCACGACGTTGCCCTGTTGGATGTCGATTTTATAAACCCCGGGGAACGAACAACCGGCGAGTGCGAGGAGCCCCGAAAGGGTGAGGCTGGTCAGCATGAGCTTGGTTTTTTGCATCGGAGGGTGACTTCCACTATCTTGGCTGGGCAAATTTAATCCCGGATCATACCCGCAATAAAGGAAGCTGCGAAGCCGCTTCGCGAGAAAACAGACCATGGTTGAAAATAGCGAACTACGCAAAGCTGGCCTGAAGGTAACCTTGCCTCGAGTCAAAATTCTGCAGATGCTCGATTCTGCCGAGCATCGGCATATGAGTGCTGAAGACGTATACAAAGCGTTGATGGAAGCGGGCGAAGATGTCGGCCTGGCCACCGTATACCGCGTACTCACGCAGTTCGAAGCGGCGGGGTTGGTGGTGCGGCATAACTTCGATGGCGGTCATGCCGTATTCGAGTTGGCCGATAGTGGGCATCACGACCATATGGTGTGTGTCGATACCGGCCAGGTAATCGAGTTCTTCGATGCCGAAATCGAGAAGCGCCAGAAGGAAATCGTCCGCGAGCATGGCTTCGAGCTGGTCGATCACAATCTGGTGTTGTACGTGCGCACCAAGAAGTAAGCGCAAGTGCATTACGACAAAGGCGACCTCAGGGTCGCCTTTTTGCGTTCAGGCATGCGCCCCGTCAAGCCTGGGCGCTGCTGACCATCTGCCGGGCATGGGCCAGGGATTCTTCGGTGAGGTCGACGCCGCCGAGCATGCGCGCGATTTCCTCGACCCGGCGCGCGCTGTCCAGCTTGCTGACCGCGGTGCGGGTGGCGTCGTTGTCGCGCACCTTGTGCACGAATAGATGTTGATGGCCCTGGGCGGCGACTTGCGGCAGGTGGGTCACGGTGAGCACCTGTCCGCGTTCGCCGAGGCGCCGCAGCAGCTGGCCGACCACCTCGGCGGTCGGGCCGCCGATGCCGACGTCCACCTCGTCGAAGACCAGGGTCGGCACCCGCGAGGTCTGTGCGGTGATCACCTGGATCGCCAGGCTGATGCGCGACAGCTCGCCGCCGGAGGCGACTTTGGCCAGGGTTTTTAACGGCTGCCCGGGGTTGGCGCTGACCAGGAATTCGAGCTGCTCCTGGCCGTGGGGGTGTGGTTCGTCGGCATTATGGGCGCTCAGCTTGATGCTGAAACGGCCGCCGGGCATGCCGAGGTTTTGCATTTCCCGTTCCACCGCGGCGGCCAGTCGCTCGGCGGCGGCGTGACGCAGGGTGCTCAGCTCGCCGGCTTTTTCCTGGTAGTGCCGGGCGAACGCGGCCAGTTCTTCGCTCAGGCGTTCGGCGGCCTGGTCATCGGCATTGAGGCTTTCCAGTTCCTCGAATAGCTGCTGTTGCATGGCGATCAACTCGCCGGGCTGGATCCGGTGTTTGCGCGCCAGGGTGTAGATCGCATCCAGGCGTTCTTCCATTTGCTGCAAACGCTCGGGATCGGCATCGAAATGGTCGATGAAGCGGTTCAGTTCGCCGACTGCTTCTTCCACCTGGATCTGTGCGCTGGCCAGCAGATTGGTCGCTTCGCTCAGTGCGCCGGGCTGGCCTTGGAAGGCGCCGAGGCGGTTGAGGCTATTGGTCAGGGCCGACAGCACGTTGCCGGCATCGTTCTCGCTGCATTGCTCGATGACCAGGCGGCAGGCGCTGAGCAGGCTTTCCGAGTTGGTCAGGTTCTTGTGCTCCTGCTCCAACTGCTCCAGCTCGTCTTCGCCGAGGGCCAGGTTGTCGAGCTCTTCGAGTTGATAGCTGAGCAGTTGATGGCGGGCGCGTTGCTCGTCGCCGATGCTGGAGATGCGTTGCAGTTCGTTCTTGGTCTGCTTCCAGCGCTGGGCGGCCAGTTGCACCTGGCGCGCCAGATCCTGGCTGCCTGCGTATTCGTCGAGCAGGCGGCGATGGGTGTCGGCCTTGAGCAGCGACTGGTGTTCGTGCTGGCTGTGGATATCGATCAGCAGTTCGCCCAAGGCCTTGAGATCGCCCTGGGGGCAGGGCGCGCCATTTATATAGCCGCGCGAACGGCCTTCGGCGGTAATCACCCGGCGCAGGATGCAGGGGCCGTCCTGATCCTTGTCGTGACTCAGGTCGCGTTCGGCCAACCAGGCGCGGGCTTCGGGAATGTCGCTCAGATCGAAGCTGGCGAGAATGTCCGCCTTGTCCGCGCCCGGGCGCACCACGCCGCTGTCTGCGCGGTCGCCGAGGCACAGGCCGAGGGCGTCGAGCATGATCGACTTGCCGGCGCCGGTCTCGCCACTGATCACGCTCATGCCGGCGTCCAGCTCGAGGTCGAGGTGTTCGACGATGGCGTAGTTATGTACGGACAGATGCACCAGCATGATGAGGCTCCCGAACTGAAGTCTGGTTATTTATACAGTAGTTTTGCTTCGGGCTTCAAGCGTCCAGCTGAAGACGGAATCGACAACCGTATCGAGCTCTCCGCGTTCCGGCCCTTGGGTGTGGGCGCTTGCTGCGCGTCGTCGCGGCAACCCTTGAAACCCTGCAATCCATCCCCATATAGCGGTCAGGCATTCGGGTTAAGGCCCAGATCGAACTTTGTTGAGGAGAAACGCATGGCTGACGAACAGAACCACGATACCCCGCTCCCGGATGTTGCCGCAGACGCCGGAACGGCTTCGGGCAACGAATTGGACGCGCGCATCCAGGTCCTGGAAGAAGAGCTTGCGACCGCTCAGGATCAGGCGTTGCGCATCGCCGCCGATATGCAGAACGTGCGTCGCCGCGCCGAACAGGATGTGGAAAAAGCCCACAAGTTCGCCCTCGAGCGCTTCGCCAACGACCTGTTGCCGGTAGTGGACAGCCTGGAGCGCGGTCTCGAGCTGTCGAGTCCGAACGACGAGGCGATCAAGGCGGTCCGCGAGGGCATGGAACTGACCCTCAAGCTGTTCCAGGACACGCTCAAGCGTTACCAGCTGGAAGCTGTCGATCCGCACGGCGCACCGTTCAATCCGGAGCACCATCAGGCGATGGCCATGCAGGAAAGCCCCAATGTAGAGCCCAATACCGTGCTCCAGGTGTTCCAGAAGGGGTATCTGCTCAATGGTCGTTTGCTGCGCCCCGCGATGGTGGTGGTGAGCAAGGCGCCGGCCGAGGCGCCACCGTCGATCGACGAGCAGGCTTGAAATCGGGCGATTAGCCCCCATTAACCAGTCAAGCGTTTTAGTGCTGCCGCGGCTGCTGCTACACAGCTGCGGAAATATCCAAGTTTCGGGAGAGTGAAGATGGGCAAAATCATTGGTATCGACCTGGGGACCACCAACTCCTGCGTCTCCATTCTGGAAAACGGCAACGTCAAGGTCATCGAGAACGCCGAAGGCGCTCGCACCACGCCGTCGATCATCGCGTACGCCAACGACGGCGAGATCCTTGTCGGTCAATCCGCCAAGCGTCAGGCGGTGACCAACCCGCATAACACCCTTTACGCGGTGAAGCGTCTGATCGGTCGCCGTTTCGAAGAGGATGTCGTGCAGAAAGACATCCAGATGGTGCCGTACAAGATCGTCAAGGCCGACAACGGCGACGCCTGGGTCGAGGTTAACGGCCAGAAGATGGCACCGCCGCAGATCAGCGCCGAAGTGCTGAAGAAGATGAAGAAGACCGCCGAAGACTACCTCGGCGAACCGGTCACCGAAGCGGTGATCACCGTTCCTGCGTATTTCAACGACAGCCAGCGTCAGGCCACCAAGGACGCCGGCCGTATCGCCGGTCTGGACGTCAAGCGCATCATCAACGAGCCGACCGCGGCAGCGCTGGCCTATGGCATGGATAAGGCCAAGGGCGACCACACCGTGATCGTTTATGACCTGGGCGGCGGTACCTTCGACGTCTCGGTGATCGAAATCGCCGAAGTCGACGGCGAGCATCAGTTCGAAGTATTGGCCACCAATGGCGACACCTTCCTCGGTGGTGAGGACTTCGACATTCGTCTGATCGATTACCTCGTAGACGAATTCAAGAAAGAAAGCGGCATGAACCTCAAGGGTGACCCGCTGGCCATGCAGCGCCTGAAGGAAGCCGCGGAGAAGGCCAAGATCGAGCTGTCCTCCAGCCAGCAGACCGACGTCAACCTGCCGTACATCACTGCCGATGCCAGCGGTCCCAAGCACCTCAATGTGAAGATTTCCCGCGCCAAGCTGGAATCCCTGGTCGAAGATCTGGTGCAGCGCACCATCGAGCCGTGCCGCATCGCTCTGAAGGACGCTGGTATCGACATCGGCAAGATCGACGACGTGATCCTGGTCGGTGGTCAGACCCGCATGCCGCTGGTGCAGAAAAAGGTTGCCGAGTTCTTCGGTAAGGAAGCGCGCAAGGACGTCAACCCGGACGAAGCGGTCGCCATGGGTGCTGCCATTCAGGGTGCGGTACTGGCCGGCGACGTCAAGGACGTGCTGCTGCTCGACGTATCGCCGCTGACCCTGGGTATCGAAACCATGGGCGGCGTGATGACTGCGCTGATCGAGAAGAACACCACCATCCCGACCAAGAAGTCCCAGGTGTTCTCCACCGCCGACGACAACCAGAACGCCGTGACCATTCACGTGCTGCAGGGCGAGCGTAAGCAAGCCGCGCAGAACAAGTCCCTGGGCAAGTTCGACCTGGCCGAGATTCCGCCGGCACCGCGTGGCGTGCCGCAGATTGAAGTGACCTTCGATATCGACGCCAACGGCATCCTGCACGTTGGTGCGAAAGACAAGGCCACCGGCAAGCAGCAGTCGATCGTGATCAAGGCTAACTCCGGTCTGTCCGAGGAAGAAATTCAGCAGATGGTTCGCGATGCCGAGGTCAACGCCGAGGAAGATCGCAAGTTCGAAGAGCTGGCGACTGCGCGTAACCAGGGCGATCAGTTGGTGCATGCCACCCGCAAGATGGTCACCGAGGCGGGCGACAAGGCCACTGCCGATGAGAAAGCGGCCATCGAAACTGCGCTGAGCGCACTGGAAGTGGCGATCAAGGGCGACGACAAGGCGGAGATCGACGCCAAGATGAACGCTCTGTCCGAGGCAACCACGCCGCTGGCGCAGAAAATGTACGCCGAGCAGCCGCAGCCGGGCGCAGAAGCCCAGGGTGCCGAAGAGCCCAAGGACGCAGCGGACGACGTAGTCGACGCCGAGTTCGAAGAGGTCAAGGAAAACAAATAAGCGCAAGCTTATGCCGCTCCGGTCGGTCGCGATGCGAGTCGCGGCCGACGGTTCCGTCGCGCGGGAGCTTGCTCCCGCGTTGGCGTGTCTGGAGCAGACGATTTAAGGGTGTTGAAGACTTATGGCTAAACGAGATTATTACGAGGTGCTGGGTGTCGAGCGCGGCGCCAGCGAGGCGGAGCTGAAAAAGGCTTACCGTCGCCTGGCGATGAAGCACCACCCGGATCGCAATCCCGACGATAAAGCCTCGGAAGAGAAGTTCAAGGAAGCCAACGAGGCTTACGAAGTGCTCTCCGATGCCAGCAAGCGTGCGGCCTACGATCAGTACGGCCATGCCGGCGTCGATCAGAGCATGGGCGGCGGTCCCGGTGGCGCCGGTTTCGGTGGGGCGAACTTCTCCGACATCTTCGGCGACGTGTTCAGCGACTTCTTTGGTGGCGCCGGCGGGCGCGGCGGCCAGCGTGGTGGTGCGCAGCGCGGTAGCGATCTGCGCTACACCATGGAGCTGGATCTGGAAGAGGCGGTGCGCGGCACCACCGTGACCATTCGCGTGCCGACTCTGGTCAATTGCAAAACCTGCGATGGCTCCGGTGCGAAGAAGGGCACCAGTCCAGTGACCTGTACCACCTGTGGCGGTATCGGCCAGGTGCGCATGCAGCAGGGTTTCTTCTCGGTGCAGCAGACCTGCCCGCGTTGCCACGGCAGCGGCAAGATGATCACCGACCCCTGTGGCAGTTGCCATGGCCAGGGCCGGGTCGAGGAATACAAGACACTGTCGGTCAAGGTGCCGCCAGGCGTCGACACTGGCGATCGCATTCGCCTGTCCGGCGAAGGCGAGGCGGGTGCCATGGGCGGCCCGGCTGGCGACCTGTACGTGGTGGTGAATGTGCGTGAACACGCGATTTTCCAGCGCGACGGCAAGCACCTTTATTGTGAAGTGCCGATCAGCTTCGCCGATGCGGCCTTGGGCGGCGAGCTGGAAGTGCCGACCCTGGATGGCCGGGTCAAACTGAAAATCCCGGAAGGCACCCAGACCGGCAAACTGTTCCGTCTGCGCGGCAAGGGCGTCGCCCCGGTGCGCGGCGGCGGTGCCGGCGATCTGATGTGTCGGGTCGCGGTGGAAACACCGGTGAATCTGAACAAGCGTCAACGCGAGCTGCTGGACGAGTTCCGCAAGTCGCTGGAAGGCGATAGTTCGCATTCGCCGAAGGCCAGTGGCTGGTTTGAAGGCGTGAAGCGCTTCTTCGGCGATTTGTGAATGAACAGCCGCAAGCTGTAAGCACAGGATGCAACAAGGTTGGTGCAGCTGGCTTGCAGCTTGAGGCTTATGGCTTGGAGCTGATTCTATGCAACGTATCGCTGTAATGGGCGCCGCTGGGCGCATGGGCAAAACCCTGATCGAGGCGGTGCAGCAGGCGCAAGGCGTTTGTTTGAGTGCAGCCGTCGACCGTGCCGATAGCAGCCTGATCGGCGCCGATGCCGGCGAGCTGGCCGCGCTCGGCAAGTTGGGTGTCCAACTTGCGGGCGACTTGAGCGCGGTGCTCGATCAATTCGATGTGCTGATCGACTTCACCCACCCTTCGGTGACCCTGAAAAACCTGGAAATCTGCCGGCAGGCCGGCAAGGCCATGGTTATCGGTACCACTGGTTTTTCGCCGCAGGAAAAGCAATTGCTGGCCGATGCCGGCAAGCAGATCCCCATCGTCTTTGCTGCCAACTTCAGCGTCGGCGTCAACCTTTGCCTGAAATTGCTCGACACCGCGGCACGGGTGTTGGGTGATGACGTCGATATCGAAATCATCGAAGCCCACCATCGGCACAAGGTCGATGCACCCTCCGGCACCGCGCTGCGTATGGGTGAGGTGGTGGCCAATGCCTTGGGGCGCGATCTGCAGAAAGTCGCGGTCTATGGCCGTGAAGGGCAGACCGGCGCCCGCGAGCGCGAGACCATCGGCTTTGCCACTGTGCGTGCTGGCGATGTGGTCGGCGATCACACGGTGCTATTCGCCGCCGACGGCGAACGGGTGGAGATCACCCACAAGGCTTCAAGCCGCATGACCTTCGCCAAGGGCGCGGTGCGTTCGGCGCTGTGGCTGCAGCAGCGTCAACCGGGCCTGTACGACATGCAGGATGTTTTGGGTCTCAATTGACTGGGTCTCACCTGACTGGGTCTCAACTGATTGACGCTCAATTGACGCGCTTGTCCGAAAAACTGTGCCCGTTTAGGCGTTGCTTGCATCTAACGGTGGACCAAAAAGGCACTTTTCTATAAGCTTCCCGCTTTAGTGTGTCCACTAAAAGTTGCGCAGAATGAATCAGATAAAAAAGCGGGATGACGGTCGATACGTCATCCCGCTTTTTTACAATCTGCGTTTGCTTCAAAGCTTTGTTCGACGGAGGTTTTCTTGAGTAAGCCAGCCCTTAAACCTGCCATCTTGGCTCTTGCAGATGGCAGCATTTTTCGCGGCGAGTCCATCGGCGCCGATGGTCAAACTATTGGAGAGGTGGTTTTCAACACCGCCATGACCGGCTATCAGGAAATCCTTACCGATCCTTCCTATGCCCAGCAGATCGTCACTCTGACCTACCCGCATATCGGCAACACTGGTACTACGCCGGAAGATGCCGAGTCCTGCAGCGTCTGGGCGGCCGGCCTGATCATCCGCGACCTGCCGCTGACTTCCAGCAACTGGCGCAACAAGCAGCCGCTCGATGAGTACCTGAAGGAAAACGGTACCGTCGCCATCGCCGGCATCGATACCCGTCGCCTGACCCGCATCCTGCGCGAGAAGGGTTCGCAGAACGGTTGCATCCTGGCCGGCGACGACGCCACCGAAGAGAAGGCGCTGGAGCTGGCGCGCGGCTTCCCCGGCCTTAAAGGCATGGACCTGGCCAAGGTGGTCAGCTGCGCCAAGTCCTACGAGTGGCGCTCGAGCGTGTGGAACCTGAAAAGCGACAGTCACCCGCTCATTCCGGCCAGCGAGCTGCCGTACCACGTCGTCGCCTACGATTACGGCGTCAAGCTGAACATCCTGCGCATGCTGGTCGCCCGCGGCTGCCGGGTAACAGTGGTGCCGGCGCAGACCCCGGCCAGCGAAGTGCTGGCGCTGAATCCCGATGGCGTGTTCCTGTCCAACGGTCCGGGCGACCCCGAACCCTGCGATTATGCGATCCAGGCGATCAAGGAAGTGCTGGAAACCGAGATCCCGGTATTCGGCATCTGCCTCGGCCACCAGTTGCTGGCGCTGGCCTCCGGTGCCAAGACCCTGAAAATGGGCCATGGCCACCACGGCGCCAACCACCCGGTGCAGGACCTGGACACCGGTGTGGTGATGATCACCAGCCAGAACCACGGTTTCGCCGTGGACGAGGCCAGCCTGCCGAGCAATGTGCGGGCGATTCACAAGTCGCTGTTCGACGGTTCCCTGCAGGGCATCGAGCGTACCGACAAGAGCGCCTTCAGCTTCCAGGGCCACCCCGAAGCGAGCCCCGGCCCGGCCGATGTGGCGCCGCTGTTCGACCGTTTTATCGAAGCCATGGCCAAGCGCCGCTAAACCTCGCCGACCGACCCAAGGATTCGAGTAACCGCTATGCCAAAACGTACAGACATCAAAAGCATCCTGATCCTCGGCGCTGGTCCGATCGTCATCGGTCAGGCCTGCGAGTTCGATTATTCCGGTGCGCAAGCCTGTAAGGCGCTGAAGGAAGAGGGTTACCGGGTCATCCTGGTGAACTCCAACCCCGCCACCATCATGACCGACCCGGCCATGGCCGACGCCACCTATATCGAGCCGATCAAGTGGGCCACCGTGGCCAAGATCATCGAGAAGGAGCGCCCGGATGCGCTGCTGCCGACCATGGGTGGCCAGACCGCGCTGAACTGCGCGCTGGACCTGGAAAAGCACGGCGTACTGGAAAAGTTCGGCGTCGAGATGATCGGCGCCAACGCCGACACCATCGACAAGGCCGAAGACCGTTCGCGCTTCGACAAGGCGATGAAGGACATCGGCCTGGCCTGCCCGGTTTCCGGCATCGCGCATAACATGGAAGAAGCCTACGGCGTGCTGGAGAAGGTCGGCTTCCCCTGCATCATCCGTCCGTCCTTCACCATGGGCGGCACCGGCGGCGGTATCGCCTACAACCGCGAAGAGTTCGAAGAAATCTGCGCCCGCGGTATCGATCTGTCGCCGACCAGCGAGTTGCTGATCGACGAATCGCTGATCGGCTGGAAGGAATACGAGATGGAGGTGGTCCGCGACAAGAAGGACAACTGCATCATCGTCTGCGCCATCGAAAACTTCGACCCGATGGGCGTGCACACCGGCGACTCGATCACCGTGGCCCCGGCGCAAACCCTGACCGACAAGGAATACCAGATCCTGCGTAACGCCTCCCTGGCGGTGCTGCGCGAGATCGGCGTGGAAACCGGCGGTTCCAACGTGCAGTTCGGCATTTGCCCGAACACCGGACGCATGGTCGTGATCGAGATGAACCCGCGCGTGTCGCGTAGCTCGGCTCTGGCCTCCAAGGCCACCGGCTTCCCGATCGCCAAGATCGCCGCCAAGCTGGCCGTGGGTTACACCCTCGACGAGCTGTCCAACGACATCACCGGCGGCCGCACCCCGGCCTCCTTCGAGCCGGCGATCGACTACGTCGTCACCAAGATCCCGCGTTTCGCCTTCGAGAAGTTCCCCAAGGCCGACGCCCGCCTGACCACCCAGATGAAGTCCGTCGGCGAGGTTATGGCCATCGGCCGTACCTTCCAGGAATCCATGCAGAAAGCCTTGCGCGGCCTGGAAGTCGGTGTGTCCGGCCTCGACCCGATGCTCGATCTGAGCGATCCGGAAGCGCAGAGCACGCTCAAGCGCGAACTGACTGTGCCGGGCGCCGACCGCATCTGGTACGTCGCCGACGCCTTCCGCGCCGGCAAGACGGTCGCCGAAGTCTTCGAGCTGACCCGCATCGACGAATGGTTCCTGGTGCAGATCGAAGACCTGATCCAGGAAGAAGAGCGGATCAAGACGCTCGGCCTGGCCAGCATCGACCGCGACCTGATGTACAAGCTCAAGCGCAAAGGCTTCTCCGATATCCGCCTGGCCAAGTTGCTCGGCGTTTCCGAAAAGAGCCTGCGTAGCCACCGCCACAAGCTCAAAGTGCTGCCGGTGTACAAGCGCGTCGATACTTGCGCCGCCGAGTTCGCCAGCGACACCGCCTATATGTATTCGACCTACGAGGAAGAGTGCGAGGCCAATCCGTCGAGCCGCGACAAGATCATGATCCTCGGTGGCGGGCCGAACCGTATCGGCCAGGGCATCGAGTTCGACTACTGCTGCGTGCACGCGGCGCTGGCGCTGCGTGACGACGGTTACGAGACCATCATGGTCAACTGCAACCCGGAAACCGTTTCCACCGATTACGACACCTCCGATCGCCTGTACTTCGAGCCGGTGACCCTGGAAGACGTGCTGGAAATCGTTCGTGTCGAGCAGCCGAAAGGCGTGATCGTGCAGTACGGCGGCCAGACCCCGCTGAAGATCTGCCGTGCCCTGGAAGAGGCTGGCGTGCCGATTATCGGCACCAGTCCGGACGCCATCGACCGCGCCGAAGACCGCGAGCGCTTCCAGCAAATGGTCCAGCGCCTGCACCTGCGCCAGCCGCCGAACTGCACTGCGCGTAGCGAAGAAGAGGCGCTGGCGGCATCCAAGACCATCGGTTATCCGCTGGTGGTGCGTCCGTCCTATGTATTGGGCGGCCGGGCGATGGAAATCGTCTATCAGGAAGAAGAGCTCAAGCGCTATATGCGTGAAGCGGTGAAGGTGTCCAACGACAGCCC
Source organism: uncultured Pseudomonas sp. (assembly GCF_946885955.1). The sequence continues at coordinate 107,979 of NZ_CAMPHI010000004.1, read as the reverse complement.
GGTGCTGCTCGACCACTTCCTCAACTGCGCCATCGAGGTCGATGTCGACGCTATCTGCGACGGCGAAATCGTGGTGATAGGCGCGATCATGCAGCACATCGAGCAGGCCGGCGTGCACTCCGGTGACTCGGCGTGTTCGCTGCCGCCGTATTCGCTGCCGGCGCACATCCAGGACGAGATCCGCGAGCAGGTCAAAAAGATGGCCCTGGAACTCGGCGTGGTCGGCCTGATGAACGTGCAGATGGCCGTGCAGGGCGAGGATATCTTCGTCATCGAAGTGAATCCGCGCGCCTCGCGCACCGTACCGTTCGTCTCCAAGTGCATCGGTATTTCCCTGGCGATGCTCGGTGCTCGGGTCATGGCCGGCAAGACCCTGGCCGAGCTTGGTTTCACTGCGGAAATCATCCCGAACTTCTACAGCGTCAAGGAAGCGGTGTTCCCGTTCGCCAAGTTCCCCGGCGTCGACCCGATCCTTGGCCCGGAGATGAAATCCACCGGCGAGGTGATGGGGGTTGGCGACAGCTTCGGCGAAGCCTTCGCCAAGGCCCAGGTCGGCGCCAGCGAGATTCTGCCGAACAGTGGCTGCGTGTTCATCAGTGTGCGTGACGACGACAAGCCGCTGGTGGCCGATGTCGCCCGCGATCTGATCGAGCTGGGTTTCGAGGTGGTCGCCACCGCCGGTACCGCCAAGCTGATCGAAGCCGCCGGTTTGCCGGTGCGCCGGGTCAACAAGGTGACCGAAGGCCGTCCGCACGTGGTCGATATGATCAAGAATGACGAGGTCACGCTGATCATCAACACCACCGAGGGGCGTCAGTCGATCGCCGACTCCTACTCGATTCGCCGTAACGCCCTGCAGCACAAGGTCTACTGCACCACCACCATCGCGGCTGGGCAGGCGATCTGTGAAGCGCTGAAATTCGGTCCCGAGAAGACCGTGCGCCGCTTGCAGGATCTCCATGCAGGAATCAAGGCATGACCAAATACCCAATGACCGTCCAGGGCGCACGCGCCCTGGAAGAAGAACTGGCCCATCTGACCAAGGTCGTGCGGCCCAAGCTCAGCCAGGACATCGGCACGGCGCGTGAGCTCGGCGACCTCAAGGAGAACGCCGAGTACCATGCCGCGCGCGAGCAGCAGGGCATGGTCGAGGCGCGCATCCGCGATATTGAAGGCCGACTGCAGAACGCCGTGGTAATCGATGTGACCACCATCGAGCACACCGGCAAGGTGATCTTCGGCACCACCGTGGAGATCGTGAATATCGAAACCGATGAAAGCGTCAGCTACCAGATCGTCGGCGAAGACGAGGCCGATATCAAACAGCGCAAATTGTCGGTCGGCTCGCCCATTGCGCGGGCACTGATCGGCAAGGAAGAGGGCGATGTGGTAATGGTCAAGACGCCTAGCGGCGCCGTCGAGTATGAGATCGTCGAGGTTCGCCATATCTAGGGGAGCAGGCCGCAACGCAGGCTCGGTCAGTTGGTTGCTGGCCCAGACGCTCTGGGTCGGCGGCCTCTGGCTGCTGCACTTTCTGCTCTTGCCGGCGATCAGTCATTCCGGTCTGGCGTCCTTGCTGGTCGAGGAGATCTCCAGCACCCTGCGCCCGTTACTGGTGGGGCTGGCTGCAGCCTGCGCCGGCTTGCAGGTCATGGTCCTGGTGCGCGCCGGGCGCTTGACCAGCCTCTGGCGCGACATGCGCGGGCAGCTGTTGTTGGTGGTTTTGGCGATGGCGGGCAGCTATTTCGTTGCGCGCCAATATTGGCCGGGCGCTGGGCTCTGGCTGATGTTCAGCTATCTGGTTATGGCGTTCTGCGGTTTGTTGCTGGTGCTGCAGCCGGTGCCGGATGGGAGCGCTCGCAAACCATAAGTCGGCAACGTCCAGTCGAGACCCTGCGATCGATTGAGAGGCGCACATCGCGCCTCGCCCCGGTTTGCAGCTCCAATTAGCCGTGATGGCGATGGATATTCGACAGATTTTTGTTCGGCTTGGGGTTCTTGCGGTAAATCAATGCCATCTTGCCGATGACCTGCACCAGTTCGGCGTTGCCGGCTTTGCACAGTTCATTGATGGCCGCGAGGCGGTCTTCGCGCTCGATGATGCGCAGTTGTACTTTGATCAATTCATGGTCGCTCAGGGCGCGTTCCAGCTCGGCCAGTACACCTTCGGTCAAACCATTGTCCGCCACGATCAATACGGGTTTCAGGTGGTGGCCGATAGATTTGAATTGTTTCTTCTGCTCTTGAGTGAGCGGCATAATCAGGTTCCTGCAATCTGGTAAAAAAACAGCTCTGGTAAAAAGCGGCGATCAGTTTACCCGAGCGCTCTCGGGGCCGCCCAGATATTCATGCTTTGTAAAGTTCGAGGTATTGCGTGGCCCGTTCCAAGACCAGTCAAGGTTGGCTGAAAGAACATTTCAACGACCCTTACGTGAAAATGGCGCAAAAGGATGGCTATCGTTCGCGTGCCAGCTACAAGCTGCTGGAGATCCAGGAAAAGGATCGCATCCTGCGGCCCGGCATGACCGTGGTCGACCTCGGCGCTGCGCCGGGCGGCTGGTCGCAGGTCACCAGCCGGGTGATCGGCGACAAGGGCACGCTGATCGCCTCGGACATTCTGGAAATGGACAGCATTCCCGACGTCGCTTTTATTCAGGGCGATTTCACCGATGATGGGGTATTCGCGCAAATCCTCGAAGCGATCGGCGATCAGGCGGTGGACCTTGTGATTTCCGATATGGCCCCCAATATGAGTGGAGTAAGGGAGTCGGATCAGCCGCGCGCGATGTACCTGTGCGAGCTGGCGCTGGATCTTGCCTCTCGCGTATTGCGTCCGGGCGGTGATTTCTTGATCAAGATCTTCCAGGGCGAAGGCTTCGACCAGTACCACAAGCAGGTACGGCAGATGTTCGACAAGGTGCAGATGCGCAAGCCCTTGTCTTCACGCGATCGCTCGCGTGAGCAATACATGCTGGCACGGGGTTTTCGCGGCGCCGAGTGAAGTGAACCATGGCCGGATGCCGTGTGCGGGTAAATAAAGGGTTACAGACGGCGTCTGCCAGGTGTGGGCGTTGTGTAGTAAGTTAGATCGGTACATAACTGGTCGTCATGCGAAGCAAGCTTCGACACGAGGCCTGCTGCAGAGGGTAGCTAATTGAACGACATGGCAAAAAATCTGGTCCTGTGGTTGATCATCGCGGCCGTCCTGGTGACGGTGATGAACAATTTCTCCAGTCCGAGCGAGTCCAATAAACTCAATTATTCCGAGTTTATTCAGCAGGTCCAGAGCGGTACGGTCAAACGCGTAACCGTCGACGGCTACGTTATCAGCGGTGTGCGCGAGGATGGCTCTTCGTTCGAAACCGTGCGCCCGGCAATTCAGGACAACGGCTTGATCAAGGATCTGATCGACAACCATGTCGAGATCGTTGGCAAACAGCCCGAGCAGCAGAGCATCTGGACCCAGTTGCTGGTAGCGAGCTTCCCGATTCTGGTGATAATCGCGGTGTTCATGTTCTTCATGCGCCAGATGCAGGGTGGCGCCGGTGGCAAGGGCGGGCCGATGAGCTTCGGCAAGAGCAAGGCACGCCTGCTGTCCGAGGACCAGGTCAAGACCACCTTCGCCGATGTCGCCGGTTGCGATGAAGCCAAGGAAGAAGTCAGCGAACTGGTCGAGTTCCTTCGTGATCCGGGTAAATTCCAGCGCCTCGGTGGGCGTATCCCGCGTGGCGTGTTGATGGTCGGCTCGCCGGGTACCGGTAAGACGCTGTTGGCCAAGGCCGTGGCCGGTGAGGCCAAGGTGCCATTCTTCACCATTTCCGGTTCCGATTTCGTCGAGATGTTCGTCGGTGTCGGTGCCAGCCGCGTGCGCGACATGTTCGAGCAGGCGAAGAAACACGCGCCCTGCATCATTTTCATCGACGAAATCGACGCCGTCGGTCGCCATCGTGGCGCCGGCATGGGTGGTGGTCACGACGAGCGCGAGCAGACGCTCAACCAGTTGCTGGTGGAGATGGATGGCTTCGAAATGAACGATGGCATCATCGTCATCGCAGCCACCAACCGCCCCGACGTGCTCGATCCGGCGCTGCTGCGTCCAGGTCGCTTTGACCGCCAGGTGGTGGTGGGCTTGCCGGATATTCGTGGTCGTGAGCAAATCCTCAAGGTGCATATGCGCAAAGTGCCGATGGGTGAGGATGTGCAGCCCGCGGTCATTGCGCGTGGCACGCCGGGTTTCTCCGGTGCCGATCTGGCCAACCTGGTCAACGAGGCTTCCCTGTTCGCGGCGCGCGCCGGTAAGCGTGTGGTGGAGATGAAGGAGTTCGAGCTGGCCAAGGACAAGATCATCATGGGTGCCGAGCGCAAGACCATGGTCATGTCGGAAAAGGAAAAGCTCAACACCGCGTTCCACGAAGCCGGCCACGCCATCGTCGGTCGTCTGGTGCCCGAGCACGATCCGGTCTACAAGGTTTCCATCATTCCCCGTGGTCGCGCACTGGGCGTAACCATGTTCCTCCCGGAGGAGGATCGTTACAGTCTGAGCAAGCGGGCCCTGACCAGTCAGATCTGCTCGCTGTTCGGCGGCCGTATCGCCGAGGAAATGACCCTCGGTTTCGATGGTGTGACCACCGGCGCTTCGAACGACATCATGCGTGCCACTCAGTTGGCGCGGAACATGGTGACCAAGTGGGGGTTATCCGAGAAGCTCGGTCCGCTGATGTATGCCGAAGAAGAGGGTGAGGTTTTCCTCGGACGCAGCATGGGCAGCCAGCACACCAATGTGTCTGCCGATACGGCGAAAATGATCGACCTCGAGGTGCGCAGCATCATCGACGGTTGCTACGACACCGCCAAGCGCCTGCTGGAAGAGAACCGCGACAAGCTGGATGTCATGGCTGACGCCTTGATGAAGTACGAGACCATCGACGCCGATCAAATCGAAGACATCATGAATGGTCGTGTCGCTCGCGAGCCGCGCGACTGGAATGGTGGTAATGGCGATGCGGGTACGCCGGTGGTGAAAGGAGACGAGAGCGATCGTCCTGAAAAGCCAATTGGCGGTCCTGCTGCCGAGCATTAAGGGCGCAAATGTCTGAAGCCTGTACTAAGAACCGGTTGCCGTGCGGCAGCCGGTTTCTCGATTTATCCCATCCGCAGGTGATGGGTATCCTGAATATCACCCCCGATTCATTCTCCGATGGCGGTCGTTATGCGCAGCGTGATGCCGCGCTGCGCCATGCCGAAACGATGTGGCGTGCGGGTGCCAGTCTGATCGATGTCGGTGGCGAATCCACTCGCCCTGGCGCGCGCTCGGTGTCCCCGGTCGAGGAGCTGGAGCGTGTCGCGCCTGTGGTGGAGGCCATCGCCGGCGAGCTCGACGTGATCATTTCGGTCGATACCTCTACGCCCGCGGTGATGCGTGAGGCGGCGCGCCTGGGTGCCGGGTTGATCAACGACGTGCGTTCGTTGCAGCGCGATGGTGCGCTGGATGCGGCGGCCGACAGCGGTCTGCCGGTGTGCCTGATGCACATGCGCGGCGAGCCGACCACCATGCAGCAGGATCCCCGCTACCCCGATATTCTGAGCGAGGTCCGGACCTTTCTGGATGAACGCATGGCGGCTTGTGTGGCGGCCGGGATTGCCGTGGAACGCTTGATCCTCGATCCGGGGTTCGGTTTCGCCAAGACCCAGGAGCATAATCTCCGCTTGTTCAAGCATTTGGAGTCCCTGCACGAATTGGGGCGGCCGCTTTTGGTCGGCGTCTCGCGCAAAAGCATGATCGGTCGCGTGCTGGGTCATGAGGTCGGTGGGCGCTTGTACGGCAGCCTGGCGCTGGCGGCGCTTGCCGTGGGCAAGGGGGCAAAGATTCTGCGCGTGCACGATGTCGCCGAAACGGTCGATGTGGTGCGCATGCTCGCAGCAGTAGCGGCGGCCGAATAAGCAGCCGCGAAGCATTCAAGATAGGACGTTTGGTCATGGTCAGAAAATACTTTGGCACCGATGGTATTCGTGGGCGTGTCGGCGAGTTTCCGATTACCCCGGAGTTCATGCTCAAGCTCGGCTGGGCCGCGGGCATGGCGTTTCGCAAGCAGGGCAAGTGCCGCATTCTGATCGGCAAGGACACGCGAATCTCCGGCTACATGTTCGAGTCGGCGCTGGAAGCCGGGTTGTCCGCAGCTGGCGCCGATGTCATGTTGCTGGGGCCGATGCCGACGCCCGCCATCGCATACCTGACGCGCACCTTTCATGCCGAAGCCGGTATCGTGATCAGTGCGTCGCACAATCCCCATCACGACAACGGCATCAAGTTTTTCTCCGGGCAGGGTACCAAGCTGCCCGATGAGGTCGAGCAGATGATCGAGGAATTGCTCGATGTGCCGATGACCGTGGTCGAGTCGGCGCAATTGGGCAAGGTTTCGCGGATCAACGACGCCGCCGGGCGCTATATCGAGTTCTGCAAGAGTAGCGTGCCGACCAGTACGGATTTCGCTGGTCTGAAAATCGTCATCGACTGCGCCAATGGGGCCGCCTACAAGGTCGCACCCAGTGTGCTGCGCGAGCTCGGTGCGGAGGTGGTGGTGCTGTCCGCCCACCCCGATGGCTTGAATATCAATCACGCCTGCGGTTCGACCCATGTCGAGGCGCTGCAAGCCGAGGTGCTGGCGCATCAGGCCGACCTGGGGATCGCCTTGGATGGCGACGCCGACCGGGTGCTGATGGTCGATCACACTGGCGCTCTGGTGGACGGCGACGAGCTGCTGTTCATCATCGCCCGTGATCTGCAGGAGCGCGGCAAGCTGAGCGGCGGGGTGGTTGGCACGCTGATGAGCAACCTGGGGCTGGAGTTGGCGTTGGCGGACCTGGGGATTCCTTTCGTTCGGGCCAAGGTCGGCGACCGCTACGTGATCTCCGAGCTGCTGGAGCGTAACTGGCAACTCGGTGGCGAGAACTCCGGGCACCTCGTGTGCTTCCATCACACCACCACCGGGGACGCGATTATCGCGGCGTTGCAGGTATTGTTGGCGTTGCAGCGGCGCGGGCAGAGCCTGGCCGAGGCGCGTCAGGGGCTGCGCAAATGTCCGCAAGTGCTGATCAATGTGCGCTTCGCTGGTGGTTTCGATCCGCTGGAAAGTCATTCCGTGCAGAATGCCAGCGCTCGGGTGACCGAAATGATGGCAGGTCGCGGTCGGGTGTTGTTGCGCAAGTCCGGCACCGAGCCCCTGGTGCGGGTGATGGTCGAGGGTGACGATGAGATTCAGGTGCGCGACTATGCCGATGAACTGGCCCGGGTCGTCAGCGAGGCTTGCGGCGGGTGAGTGCTCGCAATGTGGCGTTCGCTCGGGCGCTGAATCATCTGTCCGCAGGGCCTGCGATTGCCTTCACCCGCCCATTGGGATTTGTATGTTATTGATTGGCTTGCCAGTCTGGGTTCTCTTGGGTAATATCTGCGCCCTCTTTGACCGACGAGGTAAAGCATGCGTCGCCCATTGGTAGCTGGTAACTGGAAGATGAACGGTACCCGCGCCAGCGTCGCAGAGCTGATCGAGGGGTTGTCCCGGCAGGTGTTGCCTGCCGGGGTTGAGGTTGCTGTTTTTCCCTCTTGTTTGCATATCAATCAGGTCGTAAGTGGCTTGGTTGGTAGTGGGGTGACGGTTGGTGCGCAAGATTGCGCCGTCGAGTCGGCGCCCGGTGCGTTGACCGGTGAAGTGGCCGCCAGCCAGTTGCAGGATGCGCAGTGCTCGCTGGTTCTTGTTGGGCACTCGGAGCGTCGTCTGATTCTTGGCGATAGCGACCATGATGTGACGCGCAAGTTTGCCGCAGCACAGTCCTGCGGGCTGACGCCGGTGCTCTGTGTAGGGGAAACCCTGGAGCAGCGGGAGGCGGGACGAACCCTGGATGTGGTGGCCCGGCAATTGGCCGAGGTGATCGACGCTCTGGGTATCGAAGTGTTTGCGCGTGCGGTGGTGGCTTACGAGCCGGTATGGGCGATTGGGACGGGATTGACCGCCTCGCCCGAGCAGGCGCAGCAGGTGCATGCTGCGATTCGTGCGCAGTTGGTTGCGCATGATGCGCAGATCGCGGCGAGTGTAAGAATTCTTTATGGTGGCAGTGTCAAGGCCGCCAATGCTGCCGAGTTATTCGGTATGCCGGATATCGATGGGGGGCTTGTCGGTGGAGCCTCTCTGAATGCGGATGAGTTCGGTGCGATCTGTCGCGCCGTAGGAAGCTGAAAAATGCTGGAAACAGTCATAGTTGTTCTTCATCTGCTTGGTGCGATCGGTGTGGTTGTGCTGGTCCTGTTGCAGCAGGGTAAGGGTGCCGATGCTGGCGCGTCTTTCGGTTCGGGTGCTTCTGCTACCGTTTTCGGTAGTCAAGGAACCTCTACCTTTTTGAGTCGCGTTACTGCTATACTCGCCACCGCTTTTTTCATAACCAGTATGGGTTTAGCCTTCTTTGCTAAAGAGAAAGCTGATGGTCTGACCGAAGTAGGTCTGCCGGACCCGGCGGTGATGGAAGTGCAAGAAAAACCGGCTGTCGAAGATGTGCCGGTGCTCGAAGAGCAAAAGCCAGCTGTGGAAGCAGCTGACATACCTCAGGCTCCAGAGCAGTAATACGCAGTACGTAACAAGCGATTTTGCCGAGGTGGTGGAATTGGTAGACACGCTACCTTGAGGTGGTAGTGGCCATAGGCTGTAGGGGTTCGAGTCCCCTCCTCGGTACCAATTAAACAAGAAAGCCCGCTTCATGCGGGCTTTCTTGTCGCTGGAGCTTCGGTTGACCCTCAAGCGGGTTCGGCCGTATACTTCGGCCCCAGCTTTGACGCGGGGTGGAGCAGTCTGGTAGCTCGTCGGGCTCATAACCCGAAGGTCGTTGGTTCAAATCCAGCCCCCGCAACCAGTAGTAGCGGAGCCCCTTTTCAGGGGCTTTTTGCTAGCTGGACGACAGCTTTGCCGATCTGGTTCAGGTCGGTCAGTGATGGGCGTTTCGCCCATTTTTTATTTGCACAGCATGCACGAGGGGGTTCAGGTGTCGAGCAAGCTAGAACAGTTGCAGGCCTTGTTGGCCCCGGTAGTCGAAGCGCTCGGCTACGAATGCTGGGGCATCGAGTTCCTGTCGCAAGGGCGGCATTCGCTCTTGCGGGTTTATATCGATCACGCCAACGGCGTGTTGATCGAGGATTGCGAGAAAGTCAGCCGGCAGATCAGTGGTGTCCTCGATGTCGAAGACCCCATCAGCGCGGAGTACACCCTCGAGGTGTCCTCGCCTGGCATGGACCGGCCGTTGTTCACGCTGCAACAGTTTGCCAATCATGCCGGCGAACAAGTAAAGGTCAAGCTGCGTTCGCCTTTCGAAGGGCGCCGTAACTTTCAAGGTCTTCTCCGTGGTGTGGAGGAACAGGACGTGGTAGTGCAGGTGGATGACCACGAGTTCCTGTTGCCGATCGACATGATCGACAAGGCCAATATTATCCCCAGGTTTGATTGAGACGCGGATCCCGCGGATCCAATGGATTGCGAAAGGCGAGGCGTACGATGAGCAAAGAAGTACTGCTGGTTGTTGAGTCGGTATCCAATGAAAAGGGCGTACCGGCCGGTGTGATTTTTGAGGCGCTGGAGTTGGCTTTGGCCACGGCGACTAAAAAACGTTTTGAAGACGAAGTCGAGTTGCGGGTGGCGATCAACCGTCAAACCGGCAACTATGAAACCTTCCGCTGCTGGACAGTGGTTGAAGAAAGCGATTTTGAAGATCCGGCACATCAAGTGACCGTTGACATGCCGCGGGCGCTCGAGGCGAAAGCCAAAGTGGGCGATGTGCTGGAAGAGAAGATCGAGTCCATCGAATTCGGTCGTATCGCCGCGCAAACCGCCAAACAGGTGATCGTGCAGAAGGTCCGCGAGGCCGAGCGTGCGCAGGTGGTCGAGGCCTACCGCGAGCGTCTGGGCGAAATCATCTCCGGTACCGTAAAGAAAGTCACCCGCGACAGCGTGATCGTCGACCTGGGTAACAACGCCGAGGCGTTGCTGGCCCGCGAAGACATCATCTCCCGCGAAACCTTCCGGGTCGGTGCGCGCCTGCGTGCCCTGCTCAAGGAAATTCGCACCGAGAACCGCGGTCCGCAATTGATCCTCTCGCGTACCGCGCCTGAGATGCTGATCGAGCTGTTCCGCATCGAAGTGCCGGAAATCGCCGAAGAGTTGATCGAGGTAATGGCCGCCGCCCGTGATCCGGGTTCGCGCGCCAAGATCGCCGTGCGCTCCAAGGACAAGCGCATCGACCCGCAAGGCGCGTGCATCGGTATGCGCGGTTCGCGCGTACAGGCCGTTTCCGGCGAGTTGGTGGGTGAGCGTGTTGACATCGTGCTGTGGGATGACAATCCCGCGCAGTTCGTGATCAACGCCATGTCGCCGGCTGAAGTGGCCGCGATCATCGTCGACGAAGATGCCCATGCCATGGATATCGCGGTTGGCGAAGACAACCTGGCGCAGGCCATTGGCCGTGGCGGTCAGAACGTGCGTCTGGCCAGTCAGTTGACCGGCTGGACCCTTAACGTGATGACCGAAGCGGACATTCAGGCCAAGCAGCAGGCGGAAACCGGCGACATCATGCAGAGCTTCATCGACGAGCTGGAAGTCGACGAAGAGCTGGCCCAGGTACTGGTTGAAGAGGGTTTCACCAGCCTGGAAGAAATCGCCTACGTACCTCTGGAAGAGATGCTCAGCATCGACGGTTTCGATGAGGATATCGTCAATGAGCTGCGGGCACGGGCAAAAGACCGCCTGTTGACCAAGGCCATTGCTACCGAAGAAAAACTGGCAGATGCCCACCCGGCCGATGACCTGCTCTCTCTTGAGGGTATGGATAAGGGTTTGGCGCAGGAACTGGCAGTACGCGGTGTGATTACCCGCGAAGACCTGGCCGAGCAGTCGATTGACGACCTGCTCGACATCGACGGCATCGACCAAGAGCGTGCCGGCAAGCTGATCATGGCCGCCCGAGCCCATTGGTTCGAGTAAGTTTTACGGCCTGAGGAGAGAAATGCATGACGCAAGTCACGGTGAAAGAACTGGCCCAAGTGGTCGATACACCGGTAGAGCGCCTGCTGCAGCAGATGCGAGAGGCGGGTTTGCCGCACAGCAGTGCCGAGCAAGTTGTCACCGATAATGAAAAGCAGGCGTTGCTTGCCCATCTCAAAAGCAGCCATGGCGTGAAAGTGGAAGAGCCGCGCAAGATCACCTTGCAGCGCAAGACCACCAGCACGCTGCGCGTGGCCGGTAGCAAAACCATCAGTGTCGAAGTGCGCAAGAAGAAGACCTTCGTCAAGCGCAGCGCTGAAGAAATCGAAGCGGAGAAGCAGCGCGAGCTGGCGGAACAGCGTGCCGTGGCGGAAGCCGCGCGCCTGAAGGCCGAAGAAGAAGCCCAGCGTCGCGCCGCGCAAGAAGCGCAGCGCGCCGTGGTCGAGCCGGTTGCAGCTGCTGCGGCTGAGCCAGCTGCTGCGAGTGCTGCGGTGGCCGCTGAGGTTCAAGTCGACGTGCCGGTCGTTGCCGCGCCTGTTGCCGATGAGCGCAAGAAAGAAGAACCGCGCCGTCCGGATAAGGCCCGTAACGACGACGATCGTCGCGGTGGCGAGCGCAAGACCACTCAGCACCGCCCTACCGTCAAGGAAAAGGCGCCGGCGCCGCGTGTTGCTCCGCGCACCATCGACGAAGAAAGCGATGGCTTCCGTCGCGGCGGTCGCGGCAAGTCCAAGCTGAAGAAACGCAATGCCCACGGTTTCCAGAGCCCTACCGGGCCTGTGGTCCGTGACGTGGCGATTGGCGAAACCATTACTGTTGGCGATCTAGCCCAGCAGATGTCGGTTAAAGCCGCCGAAGTCATCAAGTTCATGTTCAAGATGGGCACCCCGGTGACCATCAACCAGGTGCTGGACCAGGAAACTGCCCAGCTGATCGCCGAAGAGCTGGGCCACAAGGTCAAGCTGGTCAGCGATAACGCCCTGGAAGATCAGCTGGCCGAGTCCCTGAAGTTCGAAGGCGAGACCTTTGCCCGTGCGCCGGTGGTGACCGTAATGGGTCACGTCGACCACGGTAAGACCTCGCTGCTCGACTACATTCGCCGCGCCAAAGTGGCCGCGGGCGAAGCCGGCGGCATCACCCAGCACATCGGTGCCTACCACGTTGAAACCGATCGCGGCATGGTGACTTTCCTCGACACCCCGGGCCACGCGGCGTTCACCGCCATGCGTGCTCGTGGTGCCCAGGCCACCGATATCGTGATTCTGGTGGTGGCTGCGGACGACGGCGTGATGCCGCAAACCATCGAAGCCGTTCAGCATGCCAAGGCTGCTGGCGTGCCGCTGGTGGTCGCGGTGAACAAAATCGACAAGCCGGGCGCCGATCTCGATCGCATCCGTAGCGAGCTGTCGGTGCATGAGGTCACGTCCGAAGAGTGGGGCGGCGACACCCCGTTCGTTTCGGTTTCGGCGAAAGTCGGTACCGGTGTCGACGAACTGCTCGAGGCCGTATTGCTGCAAGCCGAAATTCTCGAGCTGAAAGCGACGCCGTCGGCTCCCGGCCGTGGCGTGGTGGTCGAATCGCGTCTGGACAAGGGTCGTGGCCCGGTTGCCACCGTGCTGGTTCAGGACGGTACCTTGCGCCAAGGCGACATGGTGCTGGTCGGCTCCAACTATGGCCGGATCCGCGCCATGCTTGACGAGAACGGCAAGCCGATCAAGGAAGCTGGCCCATCGATTCCGGTCGAGATTCTCGGCCTGGACGGCACCCCGGATGCGGGTGACGAGATGAGCGTGCTGACCGACGAGAAGAAAGCTCGCGAAGTGGCCTTGTTCCGTCAGGGCAAGTTCCGCGAAGTGAAACTGGCCCGCGCGCATGCCGGCAAGCTGGAAAACATCTTCGAAAACATGGGCCAGGAAGAGAAGAAGACGCTGAATATCGTCCTCAAATCCGACGTCCGTGGTTCCCTGGAAGCGCTGCAAGGTTCGCTCGGCGGTCTGGGCAACGATGAAGTGCAGGTTCGTGTGGTCGGTGGCGGCGTCGGTGGTATCACCGAGTCCGATGCCAACCTGGCGCTGGCTTCCAACGCAGTACTGTTCGGCTTCAACGTGCGTGCCGATGCGGGCGCACGCAAGATCGTCGAGCAGGAAGGTCTGGATATGCGTTACTACAACGTGATCTACGACATCATCGAAGACGTCAAGAAAGCCCTGACCGGCATGCTCGGCAGCGATGTTCGCGAGAACATCCTGGGTATCGCCGAAGTGCGTGACGTATTCCGTTCGCCGAAGTTCGGCGCGATCGCCGGTTGTATGGTGGTCGAAGGTGTCGTGCACCGTAACCGCCCGATCCGCGTACTGCGCGACGATGTGGTGATCTTCGAAGGCGAGCTGGAATCCCTGCGCCGCTTCAAGGACGATATGTCCGAGGTGCGTGCCGGCATGGAATGCGGTATCGGCGTGAAGAGCTACAACGACGTCAAGGTCGGCGACAAGATCGAAGTGTTCGAAAAAGTCCAAGTGGCTCGCAGCCTGTAACAGGCACGTAGCAGCGAGTCGCAACACGCAGCGCCCGACCCCGTTTATTCGCGGTCGGGCGTTTGCCGCTTTTAGGTCCGATGCTTTTACCAGCGTCGCGACGAGTGAAGGTAGTAGAAATGGCCAAAGAATATAGCCGTGCCCAGCGCATCGGCGACCAGATGCAGCGCGAATTGGCGCAACTGATCCGTCTGGAAGTCAAAGACCCGCGTCTTGGCGGTCTGGTGACCGTCACCGCGGTGGAAGTCAGTCGCGATGCCAGTCACGCCAAGGTGTTCGTCACTGTGATGGGCGCCGAGCCGGAGGAGGGTGTCGACCCTGTGGCGCAGAGCATCAAGGTGCTCAACGATGCCAGCGGCTTTCTCCGTATGCAGCTAGGCAAGGCGATGAAACTGCGCAGCGTGCCGAACCTGCGCTTCCACTATGACGAAAGCGTCATCCGTGGTGCCCAGTTGTCGGCGTTGATCGAACGTGCGGTCAGCGAAGACAGCGCCCATGGCGATGCCAAGACCGAGTCCGAGGAGTAGGCGCGTGGCTCAGGTGAAACGTATTCGTCGCGCGGTCGACGGCATCATCCTGTTGGATAAGCCGCGTGGCTTCAGCTCCAATGCGGCGTTGCAGAAAGTCCGTTGGCTGCTCAACGCCGAGAAGGCCGGGCATACCGGTAGTCTCGATCCCTTGGCCACTGGCGTATTGCCGCTGTGCTTCGGCGAGGCGACCAAGTTCTCGCAGTATCTGCTGGACGCCGACAAAGGTTACGAAACCCTGATGCAATTGGGAGTCACCACCACCACCGCGGATGCCGAGGGTGAAGTGCTGGAGCGGCGCCCGGTGACCGTTGGTCGCGCGGAGATCGAAGCCCTGCTGCCACGTTTTCGCGGTGAAATCAGTCAGATACCGCCGATGTACTCGGCATTGAAGCGCGACGGGCAGCCCTTGTACAAGCTCGCCCGTGCCGGTGAAGTAGTGGAGCGCGAGCCGCGTTCTGTTACTATTGCGCGCCTGGAATTATTGAGCTGCGAGGCGGAGCAGGCGCGCCTCGCGGTCGACTGCAGCAAAGGCACCTATATCCGTACCCTGGTCGAGGACATCGGCCAGTTGCTCGGCTGCGGTGCCCACGTTGCGGAACTGCGCAGAACCAAGGCCGGTCCCTTCGATTTGAGCCGTACCGTGACGCTCGAAGAGCTGGAGCGCGTGCATGCCGAAGGCGGTAACGAAGCTGTCGATCAGTTTCTGCTGCCGGTCGATAGCGGCCTGCAACATTGGCCGTTGCTGCAGTTTTCCGAGCACAGTTCGTTCTACTGGTTGCAAGGGCAGCCGGTACGCGCACCGGAAGCGCCGAAGTTCGGCATGGTACGGGTGCAAGATCATAACGGTCGCTTTATCGGTATCGGTGAAGTGAGCGAGGACGGGCGCATAGCGCCGCGTCGTTTGATTCGGTCAGTTTGACCGTGGCGTCGGCGAAGTTTTCGTCGGCGTATCGAGGGTGGCTGTTAATAGGCACGGTCATACCTCACTTTAAAACACGGGAAGCGATTCCCGGCCTATTGGAATGGTTGCTCAGGCAGCTGTTTCCTAACCGAGAGGATGCCCACATGGCACTCAGCGTTGAAGAAAAAGCCCAGATCGTTAACGACTACAAGCAAGCTGAAGGCGACACCGGTAGTCCGGAAGTGCAGGTTGCCCTGCTGACCGCCAACATCAACAAGCTGCAAGGCCACTTCAAGGCCAACGGTAAGGATCACCACAGCCGTCGTGGTCTGATCCGTATGGTTAACCAGCGTCGTAAGCTGCTGGATTACCTGAAGGGCAAGGACACCAGTCGTTACAGCGCCCTGATCGGTCGCCTGGGTCTGCGTCGCTAAGCAATGCTTATGCGTAGCTGACTGCCGAAGCTGGAAGTGGGGTATAGCCCTGCTTCCAGCTTTTGCGTTTCAGTGATGTGCGTTTAACGGACCGCCGAACAACCCAAGTGGTTTTCGATGACCTGTCTGGACCGCGCCGGGTTCGACTCCCGTAGCTGCCCACCTATTTTGCAATACCCTGGCTGGCGACGCCGGCCGGGTGGATGTGACAACCGCTTTCCCCAAGGCAATAAAGAGAAGGAAAACACCGTGAACCCGGTAATCAAGAAGTTCCAGTTCGGTCAATCGACCGTTACCCTCGAGACTGGCCGTATCGCCCGTCAAGCCTCCGGCGCAGTGCTGGTCACCGTCGACGACGACGTTGCCGTGCTGGTTGCCGTAACCGGCGCCAAGACCGCCGACCCGAGCAAAGGCTTTTTCCCGCTGTCGGTGCACTACCAGGAAAAAACCTATGCGGCAGGTAAGATCCCCGGCGGTTTCTTCAAGCGTGAAGCACGCCCGAGCGAAAAAGAAACCCTGACCTCGCGTCTGATCGACCGTCCTATCCGTCCGCTGTTCCCAGAAGGTTTCCAGAACGAAGTGCAGGTCATCTGCACCGTGATCTCCACCAGCAAGAAGACCGATCCGGACATCGCCGCGATGATCGGTACCTCGGCTGCGCTGGCTATTTCCGGTATCCCGTTCAACGGCCCTATCGGTGCCGCCCGCGTGGCCTTCCACCCGGAAACCGGCTACCTGCTGAACCCGACTTACGAGCAACTCAAGGCCTCCAGCCTGGACATGGTCGTAGCCGGTACCAAAGACGCCGTACTGATGGTCGAATCCGAAGCCAAAGAGCTGACCGAAGACCAGATGCTGGGCGCCGTATTGTTCGCCCATGACGAATTCCAGGCCGTGATCCAGGCTGTCACCGAGTTGGCCGCCGAAGCCGCCAAGCCGACTTGGGACTGGCAGCCGAAGGCGGAAAACACCGCGCTGCTCAACGCTATTCGTAGCGAGTTCGGCGAGGCGATTTCCCAGGCTTACACCATCATCATCAAGCAGGACCGCTACGCGCGTCTGGGCGAGTTGAAAGATCAGGTCGTCGCCAAGTTCTCCGGCGAAGAAGGCCAACCGTCCGCTGGCGAAGTGAAGGACGCTTTCGGCGAAATCGAATACCGCACCGTGCGCGAGAACATCGTCAACGGCAAGCCGCGTATCGACGGCCGTGACACCCGCACCGTGCGTGGCCTGAACATCGAAGTCGGGGTACTGGCCAAGACCCACGGTTCGGCCCTGTTCACCCGTGGCGAGACCCAGGCCCTGGTGGTTGCCACCCTCGGCACCGCGCGTGATGCACAGCTGCTCGACACCCTCGAAGGCGAGAAGAAAGATCCCTTCATGCTGCACTACAACTTCCCGCCGTACTCGGTCGGTGAGTGTGGTCGCATGGGCGCTACCGGTCGCCGCGAAATCGGCCACGGTCGTCTGGCCCGTCGTTCCGTTTCCGCCATGCTGCCGAGCGCCGACGAGTTCCCGTACACCATTCGTGTGGTGTCGGAGATCACCGAGTCGAACGGTTCCAGCTCCATGGCCTCGGTCTGCGGTGCGTCCCTCGCGCTGATGGACGCCGGTGTACCGATGAAGGCGCCGGTTGCCGGTATCGCCATGGGCCTGGTCAAGGAAGGCGAGAAGTTCGCCGTACTGACCGACATCCTCGGCGACGAAGATCACCTCGGTGACATGGACTTCAAGGTGGCCGGTACCGCCAAGGGCGTAACCGCGCTGCAGATGGACATCAAAATCCAGGGCATCACCGAAGAAATCATGGAAATCGCTCTGGGCCAAGCCCTGGAAGCGCGCCTGAATATCCTCGGCCAGATGAACCAGGTGATCGCCCAGTCGCGCAGCGAGCTGTCGGCCAACGCACCGACCATGATCGCGATGAAGATCGACCAGGACAAGATTCGCGACGTGATCGGCAAGGGTGGCGCGACCATCCGTGCCATCTGCGAGGAAACCAAGGCCTCGATCGACATCGAAGACGACGGTTCGATCAAGATCTTCGGCGAGACCAAGGAAGCTGCCGAGGCCGCGCGTCAGCGCGTCCTGGGTATCACCGCGGAAGCCGAGATCGGCAAGATCTACGTCGGCAAGGTCGAGCGCATCGTCGACTTCGGCGCCTTCGTCAACATTCTGCCGGGCAAGGATGGCCTGGTGCACATCTCGATGCTCAGCGATCAGCGCGTCGAGAAAGTCACCGACGTGCTGAAAGAAGGCCAGGAAGTCAAGGTACTGGTACTGGACGTGGACAACCGCGGCCGTATCAAGCTGTCGATCAAAGACGTCGCAGCGGCTGAAGCGTCGGGCGCCTAATCGGCCGACGGTTTCACATGTGAGAAGAGGGCCCCTTGCGGGCCCTCTTTTTTTACGTGGACAATAGTGTCTTTGCGCCACCAGCCCTGGGCTTGGTTAGCGCTTTGCCCACCGGAAGGCCATGCTTATGGACAAGACTCTCTGCCGCTACCACCCCGCGCAGCCCGCCACCTGGCACTGCATGCCCTGTGAGCGCAGCTTCGGCGACTGTTGTGTCCCGCTGAACGCCGATGCGCCCGACGAAACTCCGGGCTGTCCGCTGTGCAACGGGCAATTACAGTTCCTCGGGGCTGCCAATACCGCGCAGCCGTTCTGGCAGCGCATACCCAAGTTCTTCTTCTATGCACTGCAAACCGGTCCTCTGGCATTCGCCGCGCTGCTGGCCCTGGCCGGTTTGTTCATGCCCCGCTCGGTCATCCTCTGGGGCGCGCTGTTCAGTGTGGCGACCAAGTATTTCCATAGCGTGATCGAGGCCAGTAGCCTGGCGCAAAGTCAGGCGCCAAGCCTGCTGAGTGCATTCAGCGGCGAAGGTTTCAGCCTGTTCTTCAAGCAGTTGGCGGTGTTCCTGATTGCCTTCGGCGCGCTCTGGCTGGCCGCGGACTTCCATAGCGAAGCGATTTTCTGGTTGGTCAATATCGCCATCCTGCTGGTCATGCCGGCCAGCATCATCCGCCTTGCGCTCGATAAGGAGCTGGGCGCGGCGCTTAGTCCCGAGCAGGTCGGCCAGGTAATCACTGCGATGGGCTGGCGTTATCTGATTCTGTGCGCCTTTCTGTTCATCCTCTGGCAATCGCCTAGCTGGGTCACCGCGATGCTCTCCAGCGGCCTGCCGACCGTGGTGCTGATGCCGATCGCGACCTTGTTGTTCGCCTATTTCGGGGTGGTAATGTGCGCCATGATGGGCTATGCGGTGTTTCAGTATCAGGGCGCCCTTGGCTATGTGATTGCCGATGAAGACGGCCATGCGGCCTACCCTGCGGCCGAGTACCAGCGCCGCCGCGCCCTGGCGCAGGCGGAGATCCGCCTCAAGGAAGGGCAGAGCGCCCAGGCTCTGGAAACCCTTGGCGCCGCCCTGCAGCGCGATGCCGGCGATCTCAAGCTGAACGAGCGTTTCCACCAGCTGCTGTTCGGCCTGCGCGATCGCGAGCGCTGTCTGCGCCATCTCGCGCATTACCTGCCGTTGGTCGCCGAGCTGAACCCGCCGTTGGCCGCTACGGCGTTGCTCAACGCTCGTCAGCTGAAGGCCGATTACCTGCCGGACAACGCCCTGGTCTGCGAGCGTGTGGCCGAGGCCCTGCTGCAGCGCCACAAGACCCGCGAGGCGCTGAGCCTGTTGCGCAATCTGCATCAGCGTTTTCCCGACTATCCGGACATTCCCCGCGCCTACCTGCTCGCCGCTCGCGGCTTTGCCGAGGGGCTCGGGCAACTGGAGCCTGCGCAGAAATTGCTGGCCTTTATCCGCGCGCGCTACCCGCGCTCGCCGCTGGTAGGCGAAGCGGCCAGCATGCAGGCCACACTGAGCAAACTCGCCAGCCAGGCATGACACCCGCGGCTTCGTGCAATTTGCCACGGGTATTTCCGTGCAACATGCAGATTGCACGAGAGCTGTGGTCTTGTCGTTTCCACAACCTATTGATTTTAAATGATTTATCAACTCAATTAGAGCTGGCATGAGGCTTGCGACAGTACTGCTGAGACTGCAGCTTGGAACAGCCGCAGATGTCTAGGATGTACAGGAGTTGATAACCATGAAAAAGCCAATCAGTCATTTTGTAGTTACTGCAACGACCGCCACCGTCCTTGGATTAGCGTTGGCTGGGGCTGGGAATGCTTTCGCCGAAAGCGGCCAAGCCGTGCAGCCGGTCATGTTGGCTACCAATGACACCATGGACAAAGCCGATGACACCATGGACAAGGCCGGTGAGGTGGTAACCGACACCTGGATCACCAGCAAAGTGAAGTCCATATTTCTTGCCGACGACAGCCTTAGCGGCATGGATATCAAGGTCGAGACCAACAAAGGCGTAGTGTCCCTCTCCGGCGTTGTCGATAGCGAAGCCGAGCGCGATCTGGCAGTCGCCAAGGCCCGGGAAGTCGATGGTGTTACCGCTGTGTCTGCCGATGGTCTGAAAACCGCCGACTAAACGGCTGCAAGTGCATGCATGTACACCACTCAATCATGTGGAGGACAGCCTTATGAATTCCGATGTGCTCAAAGGTAAATGGAAGCAAGTCACCGGTAGCATCAAGCAGCGCTGGGGCAAATTGACCGACGACGATGTGGATGTGGCGGAAGGCCACACCGACTACCTGGTCGGCAAACTGCAGGAGCGTTACGGTTGGAGCAAGGAAAAGGCCGAGGAAGAGGTAAACGACTTCAGCGGCAAGCTTTAACCCGCTGAGCGCAGAAAGCCCTCCAGGTTCAGCCTGGAGGGCTTTTTTGCGTTTAGCGTCCCAGGTGTTGACGATAGAGGCTCAGTTGCGCGGTCTGTTCGGCTTGCGGGTAAGCCGCGGCGAGAAACTGCGCCAACTCGGCCAGACCTGGGTAGTCCTGCTGTTTACCCAGCAGCTTGGCCAGTTGCAGGGTCAGCGCTGGCAGATTGGCGGGGCGTTGTTCGATTCTACTCAGGCGGCGCCAGGTGCTCAGGGCCAAGGGCACTTCGCCTTGGCGCAGCAGGCGTTGCAGCAGGTGTAATTGCACCGCGGGGTGTTGCAATACGCGGTGTTGCGCATTGCTGCTGTCCTGCGCCAGGCGTTGCAGTAGCGGCAGGCTGCCCGCGTGTTCCGGCAGTTTGAATAGCTGCTGCAGCACGGTGCTCAGCAGGGGCTTGTCCTGGCGGCTGAGGGCCAGCGGATAGAGGCGCTCGAGCAGATCCAGGCGCGCGGGATACTGCTCCAGCATGGTTCGTCCGCGGCTGGCGGCCTGCTCCAGGGAGAAGGCGCCGATCAGTTGGTCCAGGCCCGTCAATTCGCGCTTGAAGGGGGCATCCGGGTCTTCCTTGTGCAGGTAGGCTTCATCGACTTTCAGCTTGCCGCCCTGGCGCGGTAGCCAGACGCAGACGAAGCCCGCGAGCAGGCCGCCGATGTGCGCGTAGTAGTTGATGTGATCGCTCGCCAGCAGCAGGCCATAGAGTTCCTTGCCCAGCCAGACCGGCAGAATCCACAGCGCCGGCGCGCGAAAGTAGCCGAACAGCGGTCCCAGCCAGTAGAAGAAGTTGATCCTGCGTAGCCCGTAGATACCGAGGTACATGCCCATCAAGCCGGAGATCGCCCCCGACGCGCCGATGCCGGTGACCCATACCGGGTCCATGATCCACCAGAGCACGTGCGAGGCGACTCCGCTGAGTAGATACAAGCCCAGGTACATCCAGCGCCCGAGGGCGATCTCCAGAGCGAAGCCGAAAATAAACAGGAACAGCATGTTGCCCGCCAGGTGGCCGAAGTCGGCATGCAGGAACATGGCGCCGAACAATCCCTCGATGCTGAAGCGTGCGGGGATGAAACCGAAACGCATGCTGCTGATGCGGTCCCGTGCGGCCTCGGCCTGCTGGCGGGCCGCCTGCCACTTGGCGTCGGCCTGGTACTGAGGGTTGTGGTGCAGGGTGTTTTCGAATTCCAGGTCGTAGAGCACCTGGCGGGCCAGGTCGCTGCGACGCATGGCGGCGACGTAGCGTTGCTCGTCGGCATCCAGGTCATTGCGTTCGGCAAATGCCGGCAGGAACAGCTCGCGCTCGCGATTGAGCAGGCCGCCGTCCAGGTAGAGTTTGACCGCCTGGTCCTCGCGTGCCTGGTCGCCGCCCTGGTAGCCGAAATAGATCAGCACGTTGAGCAGGATCAGCAGCAGGGTGACGACGGGCGGCTTTTTCCAATCCAGCGGGTGTTCTGCAGGGATGATCAACATCGACAACCGTTCCTTGGCGACAGGGTGTCGGCGAGGCTAGCAGTTGGCCACTGTTTTGTCAGTTGCCGCGTTTGCTTTCTATCCCGACCAGGCGGTTACCTTCGAAACGCAGGAAGTGGTACATGCCGTTGCGCGGGCCGTAGGTCCATTCCTCGACCGTGACTTCCTGGCGGAAGCCATAGTCGTCGACAATCTCGCGGTAGCCGAGAAAGGCGCGGCTCAGCGGTTCGCCGCATTTGCTGATGACCACGCCGCTGGAGTCATCGACGCTGATCAGGGCGCTGTTGCAGCGCAGGGTCGAGGACGCCTCGGCGCAGAGGGGTAGGAGCAGCAGAAGGGCGGCGATCAGAGGTTTCATGGGGCTATCCGTGGCGGCTAACGACTGCGTTGTCGTTCGATCTGGCGCAAGCGATTGCCCTCGAACGTGAGGATGCTCAGCATGCCATTGTCCGGCCCATAAACCCATTCTTCGATGCTGTATTCGCGGCGGTCGGACGGCCCGAGGCTGTAGCCGATCAGGTCGCGGTCGACCGGCTCGCCGCATTTCTGCAGCACCTCGAAGCTGCGGTCGCCGATACTCACCAACTGGCTGCCGCAGCGCAGGGTCTCGGCTTGAGCCAGGCTGGCCAGGCCGCCAAGGATCAGGGTCAGGCATGCCGAATAAATGTGTTTCATGCTGTCCCCTTATTCGCTGTCGAGATGCAGTTGCGTGGCCACGCTGCCGTCGGCCTGTACCTCTCCCAGGCTGGCGTCCAGCAGGTAGACGCGCTTGTCCGAGAGACCGCCGCGATCGACCAGGTAGTCCTTGATCTGCGCAGCCCGGGCCTGGGCCAGGCGGCGTTGCAGCGACGCGCTTTTGGCCCAGAATTGCAGCACGGCTTCGCGCAGTTTATCGGCGCGCTGCTGATCGTCCAGTTCCTTCCATTCGGCAGGTGGTTGCTGTTTCAGGCGAGTTCGGTAAATGCCTTCGAGTAGAGCGGGCTTTTCCTCCTCGGGAACCTGCAACTGGCTGGCGCCGGCCGGCACCGTATCGCCACGGCGTTGCAGGATCTGGTAATAGGTGCGCTGGAATTCGCGTTCCAGGCGCTGCTCGGCCACCGGCGGGCCATCAATACGCTGCGCGCTGACGCCCTGCACCTCCAGGCGCAATGTCGGGCGTTCCTTCAGGGCGTTGGCCAGGGTGTCCAGTACCTTCTGCGCCTCGCCGTCGAGTTCGCTGCTGCCGGCGCTGAAATGCACGCTGCTGAGGTCTACATCCGAGCCGCCGACCAGCCCGCCGATAAACTTGAACGGCGCCTGAGCCGCGCGCAGCACCAGATTGCGCAGGGTTTTCCAGACGATCGGCATGACGCTGAATTGCGGGTTGTTGAGGTCGCCGCTGACCGGCAGGCTCAGGGCGATTTTGCCGTCGGTGTCCTTGAGCAAGGCCACCGCCAGGCGGATCGGCAAGTCGACTGCGCTGGGGCTGTCGACCTTTTCGCCAAGCTGCAGCTGCTCGACCACCACGCTGTTCTCGGCATTCAGTTGGCCCTGGCTGATGCGGTAGTGCAGGTCCAGGCTGAGCCGGCCCTTGCGGATACGGTAGCCGGCGAACTTGCCGGAGTAGGGGGTCAGGGTGGTCAGCTCGATCTGCTTGAACTGGGTGCGGATATCCAGGCGCTGCAATGGATCGAAGGGTGTCAGGCTGCCCTTGATACTGACCGGCGCATAGCGATCGACCTTGCCGGCGATATCCACGCTGGCGGGCGTTTGGGCACGGCTGTCGAGGGTGCCGATGCGGCCGTTGAGCTGCTGGATCGCGGTGGCGAAATTCGGCGTCAGGCTGAAGTCGGCGAAGTTCGCCGAGCCGTCCTGGAAGCTCACGCCGCCGATGCGGATCGCCAGCGGCTCGCTCGCGTCAGCTGCCGGCGCGGGTTGTACGGAGGCCGCAGGTGCGCTGCGGGGGACCATCAGGTCGCTGACATTGGTGGTCAGGTCTTCGTTGATGATGAAGCGCGCATAGGGTTGGTTCAGCTGCACCTCGTCGATGCTCAGGCTTTCGCCGTGGCGGTAGTCCAGACCGAGCAGGTCGAGCTGTTGCCAGCGCAGGAAATCGCGGCCCTTGAGGGTATCCAGGGTGTGCAGTTGATTGATCCTGGCCGTGCCGTTGACGCTGAACGCCAAGGGCTCGACGCTGTTCAGGCGCACGTCCAGATCGCTGCCGAGCAGGCCGCTGCGCAGCTCGATCCGCACGAAGGGGCTGAGGTAGGCCTGCGCCGGGCGCAGGTCGATCCCCTGGCTGCTGACTTTCAGGCTGGCGCTGGTCGGGCTCAACTGGACCTGACCCGCGACTTGCACCTTGCCCTGCTTGCCCACGCCGCTGTCCAGCTTGATGGTGAAGGGCGAGGTGCCGAGGCTGTCGAAATTCGCCAGGTCGAGCGCCAGCGGGCCGAGGTCGATCTCCACCGGCTGCTCGGGCACGCGGTCGGCCAGATGGATCTGGTAATCACGCAACTGCACATCGCGGACCAGCACCTGCCAGGGTTTGCTCGGCGCGGCTGCGGCATCCTTTGCCGGCGTCGCGTCGTTGGCCCGCGGCGGGCTCAGGAGCTTTTGCCAATCCAGTACGCCGTCGGCTTCGCGGGTGACCCAGGTTTCCAGCTGGCGGCTGCGGACCTGGCCGATCACCACCTGCTGTTTGGCCAGATCGACACTGCTCGCCCCTATCTCCAATTCAGCCAGCTTGAGCAGCGGACGGCCGTCGCCGCTGGCGATGGCCAGGGGCGCGACCCGGACCTGCGTATTGCTCAGCAGCAGCTTGAGACCATCGGCCATGTTGAACGAGTAATCGGTCGTCAGGTCGACGACGCCGTCTTCCAGCACCAGGGGCACGGCGTCGTGCACGTAGGGCCAGAAGGTTTTCAGGCGTCCATCGCTGATCTTCAGGCTGCCGGTGGAGCCGAGCGGGGCCAGGCTGAGGTCGCCGCTCCAGTCGATACGCGCGCCATTGGGGCCGCTGGCGGCCAGGGTCAGCTCGGCATTATGGTCGGGCAGGGTACTGAGGTTGTGCAGCTCGAAATCCAGCTCATCGTAGGTCAGGTCGATGGGCTGGGCTGGGCGCAGATCCTGAAAGTGCAGGCTGCCGCCGCTCAGTGCGATCCGCTCGATCTGCAGTGCAAAGGCTTTCTCGGGCTCCGGCGGGCTTGGCTGTTCGCCGCTCGGCGGCAGCTCGAAGAGTTGGCTCAGGTTGAGCGTACCGTCCTTGGCAATGCGCAGGTCACTATGGGGGCCATCCAGCTCGACTGCTTGCAGGTGCAGGGCGCCGCGCCACAGGCTGTCGAGTTGCAGGTTGGCATACAGGCGTGCAAAGGCGATCTGCGCCTGCTGCGTTTCGCCGATATGCAAGCCCCACAGGCTCAGCTCCAGGCTGAAGGGGTTGAACTGCAGGCGCTGCACGCTGGCCGGCACCTTGGCATAGTGCGCCAGTTGCTGGTTGGCGATGCGCAGGCCGATGCCCGGCAGGATCAGGAAGCCCAGCAAACTGTAGAAGGCGACGGCAATCAGCAGGGCACTGGCGGCGCGTTGGATTCCTTTACTCATAACCACGTCGTCTTCCGATGAGAAATGCCTTTGAGTATGGCATGCGTCCGCAGTTCAGCGGTTCCCCAGCGTTGAGGATTGTGCGGCGTTTTACAGCTGCAGGATCAGGGTCTTCAGCGGCGGTTGGCCGTCCATCGACGGGAAGTCCACAGCGGGCGTCAGCGTCAGGCAATCGCGCACCGGGCGACCGAGTTTTTCCGCACAGCGCAGCACCTGTTCGCGCCAATCGCTCAGGGAGACCTTCGCCAGGTTGTTGCAGCAGATCAGCACGCCATCATCGGCGGTGGCGAGCAGGGCCGGCTTGAGCAGGCTCTGGTAATCGCGCAGCAGGTCGACGGTGCCGAAGGCGCTCTTGGCCCAGGCCGGTGGATCGAGCAGGACCAGATCGAATTGACGCTGCTCGAGGCGCGGGTAGGCCGGCAGCTTCTGCCCGCGTCTGGCACTGATCGGCAGGCCGGCCAGTTGACGGATCGCCGGGAAATAGTCCGACTGAATAAATTGCATCGGCGCCAACTCGGGGTTGAGTGCGCCGTTCTCGCGCCCGACCGCCAGGTTGCCTTCTGCGAAGTCCAGATTGACCACCTCGCGGGCACCGCCGGCCGCCGCGCTAAGGCCGACGCCGCAGGTGTAGGCGAACAGATTGAGCACCGACTTGCCGGCGCTGTGGCGTTTGACCCAGCCGCGGGCGTTGCGCAGGTCGAGAAACAGCAGTGGGTCCTGGCCGGCATGGCGACCGCGCACACGGTAGTTCAGGCCCCACTCGTGGCCGATCAGATCTTCGAGGGCGGCCGGCTCGGCCTGGTACACCGGGTCGCTGCGGTCGATCCGCGAGTTGCCTCGGGAGCGGTCGTTGTAGACCAGCAGCAGTTCTTCGGCGAGGCTGGCCTGGCACTGCTCGGCGAGTTGCAGCAGCTCATCGCGGCTCAGGCTCTGGTGAAAGCTCTGTACCAGCAATTGTGGGCCGTAGCGATCGATGGTCAGACCGCCGGCGCCTTCCTGGCTGCCATGGAACAGGCGATAGCAGTCGGTGCCCTGGCGATGCAGTTCCGCGAGTAGATCCTGGCGGTTATTCAGTGCGGCGCGCAGCGCCAGGTCGAGAGAAGGCATGCGCGGCGACTCGGAAAACAAGGGCGCGCAGTTTATCAAGAATCTCCCGGCGCAACGCGAGCCCGGTAAAAACAGCAAGGGCACCCGAAGGTGCCCTTTAGTTTGCGCAGCAGCGGTGATTCAGGCGATGCGGTTGATGCCGGTACGGTCAGAACCATCGGCGGCGACGCGGTTGATGCCGGTGCGGTCGGAACCGTCCGCGGCGATACGGTTGATGCCGGTACGGTCAGAACCATCGGCTGCGATGCGGTTGATGCCGGTGCGATCAGAGCCATCGGCTGCGATGCGGTTGATGCCGGTGCGGTCGGAACCGTCTGCGGCGATGCGGTTGATGCCGGTACGGTCAGAACCGTCTGCGGCGATGCGGTTGATGCCGGTGCGGTCGGAACCGTCTGCGGCGATACGGCTGATGCTGGTGCGATCAGAGCCATCGGCGGCGACGCGGCTGATGCTGGTGCGGTCGAAGCCGTCGGCGGCGAAAACATTGCTGGTCAGGCTGGCGGCGAGCAGGGAAGCGATCAGGTACTTGTTCATGTGGGCGTCCTCGGGAGAGTGGGTAAGTGGCTACGGGGCTAATGTTGCGCCGCGGCCCGACTCTTGAGAAACGCAGGCGGTCAATAGCAAACATTAGTGCTATCGATGGCTCGCCAATAAAAACGCCGGCTCAAGGGCCGGCGTTTCGTCTAGCTGCTGCGGCTCAACGTTCGATGGCCAGGGCCACGCCTTGTCCACCGCCGATGCACAGGGTGGCGAGGCCTTTTCTGGCGTCGCGCTTGATCATCTCGTGCAGCAGGGTCACCAGTACGCGGCAGCCGGAGCCGCCGATGGGGTGGCCGAGGGCAATGGCGCCGCCGTTGACGTTGACCTTGGTCGCATCCCAGCCCAGCTCTTGGCCGACGGCCAGAGCCTGGGCGGCGAAGGCTTCGTTGGCTTCGATCAGGTCGAGCTGCTGCAGATCCCAACCGGCTTTTGCCAGGCAGCGCTTGGTCGCGCTGACCGGACCGATGCCCATGATTGCCGGGTCGACGCCGGCATTGGCGTAGGCGGCGATTTTCGCCAGCACGGGCAAGCCCAGTGCCTTGGCTTTTTCCGCGCTCATCAGCAGTACGGCGGCGGCGCCGTCGTTGAGGCTGGAGGCGTTGCCAGCGGTGACGCTGCCGTCCTTCTTGAACGCCGGCTTGAGCTTGCCGAGGGATTCGGCAGTGGTGCCGGCGCGTGGTTGTTCGTCGGTGGCGAAGGCCACAGGTTCGCCCTTGCGCTGGGGAATCATGATCGGGGTAATTTCGTCGGCGAAGCGCCCGGCTTCGATGGCGGCGCAGGCCTTCTGCTGCGAGGCGGCGGCGAAGGCGTCCTGCGCTTCGCGGCTGATGCCGTACTTGTCCACCAGATTCTCGGCGGTGATGCCCATGTGGTAATCGTTGAACGCATCCCACAGACCATCGGTGATCATGGTATCGACCAGCTTAGCGTGACCCATGCGCAGGCCGGTGCGCGCGCCGGGCATCACGTAGGGCGACAGGCTCATGTTCTCCATGCCGCCGGCGATGATCACTTCGGCGTCGCCACAGCGGATCGCTTGTGCGCCCAGGTGCAGGGCCTTGAGGCCAGAGCCGCACACCTTGTTGAGGGTCAGTGCCGGCACCGCATGGGGCAGGCCGGCGAGGATCGCCGCCTGGCGCGCCGGGTTCTGTCCGGAACCCGCGGTTAGCACCTGGCCGAGAATCACTTCGTCGACCTCGGCGCCATTCAGGCCGGTTTGTTCCAGCAGGCGGCGGATCACCGCTGCACCCAATTCCGGGGCCGGGATATTCGCCAGCGCACCTTGAAAGGTGCCGATGGCGGTGCGGGTGGCGGCGACTATGACGACTTCTTGCATAAAAACCGAACCTCATAAATACCAGCGCGGCGGGCCGCATAAGGTCGCTATGTTGGCATACGGGCGGTGTTTGCGGCCAGTCGCGAACTGGCCGGTCAGGCGGAAGGCACGGGTGCCAGGCGCTTGTGCGCGCGCTGCGCGGCGCTGCTGCGCACGGCCCAGCGCAGCACCGGTGCCAGGCTGTGCACACCGCCCTGGATCAAGCGACTACGCGTCGGGCCTATGCGCTGGTCGAGCATGGTTTGCGCCCAGTCGGGCAGCAGGTCGATGCCGGCCAGCATCAATAGTCGGGCCGCCGGGGCGGCCATAGCGCTGGGGGCTGGGGCGTCGAGGAGAATCCGCAGCACCTCGTGGGAGCGTTCCTCGCAGCGCAACTGCGGGTGCACGGCTGCAAGGTAGGCGGCAACCTCGGCGCGTGAGCGCGGTACCTGAGTTGCGCCCAGGCGTTCGGCGATCAGCGCAATTTCGCTGTAGTAGCGATCCTGGTCGGCGCCAGACAACCGCGGGTTGCGGTAGCGCAAATGGGCCTGGAGAAAGCTCTGCACCTCGGCCACATGCACCCAGGTCAGCAGGGCCGGATCACTGGCGGCATAGGGGCGGCCGTCCGGCGCGATGCCGGTGACCCCGAGATGGATGCGTTTGACCTTGTCGATCAGCCAATCGGCATCGGCCTGCGAGCCATAGGTGGTGCCGGAGATAAACTGGCCGGTGCGGCGCAGGCGGCCGAGCAGGTCGTCGCGAAAGTTCGAGTGATCCCACACACCTGCGAGCGCCAGCGGATGCAGCGCCTGCAGCAGCAGAGCGCTGATGCCGCCGACCAGCATGCTGGTGAAGTCGCCGTGCACCTGCCAGCTCACCGAATCCGGGCCGAATAGGCCGGGATCGCCTTGGGGCTTTTCGAAGTCGATCTGACCGAGGGCGAGACCGCTGAGGCTGAGCACCTGATTTTCGATATGACGGCGTAGAAATTCCATGGCGGCTAGCTTCAAGGTTCAAGCGGCAAGCTTCAAGTAAAAGCTTGCCGCTTCCGAGCTTTCAGCACGCTTGCCGCTTCAGCGATTCAGTCGCTGCTCGATCAGGCTGTCGACCACGCTCGGATCGGCCAGGGTCGAAGTATCGCCGAGGCTGTCCAGCTCGTTGCAGGCGATCTTGCGCAGAATCCGTCGCATGATCTTGCCCGAACGGGTTTTCGGCAAACCGGGGGCCCATTGGATCAGCTCGGGCTTGGCGAAACTGCCGATCTCCTTGCCGATCAGGGCGAGCAGATCCTTCTTCAGTTCGTCGTCGATCGTCACCCCATTCATCGGCGTGACGAAGGCATAGATGCCCTGGCCCTTGAGGTCGTGGGGGTAGCCGACCACCGCAGCTTCGGCGACCGCGTCGTGCAGCACCAGCGCGCTTTCCACTTCGGCGGTGCCGATGCGGTGGCCGGAGACGTTGATCACATCGTCCACCCGGCCGGTGATCCAGTAGTCGCCATCCTCGTCGCGGCGTGCGCCATCGCCGGTGAAGTAGTAGCCGGGATAGGGCTTGAAGTAGGTATCGACCATACGCTGGTGGTCGCCGTAGACGCTGCGGATCTGGCTCGGCCAACTGCCCTTGATCGCCAGCACACCGGCGCCCGCACCGCTGATTTCCTTGCCTTGCTCATCGAGCAGGACCGGGTGCACGCCGAAGAACGGGCGGGTCGCCGAACCGGGCTTGAGGTCGGTGGCGCCGGGCAGCGGGCTGATCATGATGGCGCCGGTTTCGGTCTGCCACCAGGTGTCGACGATCGGACAACGCATCTCGCCGACCACGTGGTAATACCATTCCCAGGCTTCCGGGTTGATCGGTTCGCCGACGCTGCCGAGCAGGCGCAGGCTCGCGCGCGAGGTAGCCTTGACCGGGCCTTCGCCTTCGCGCATCAGCGCGCGCAGAGCGGTCGGCGCGGTGTAGAAGATGTTCACCTGGTGCTTGTCGATGACCTGCCAGAAACGCGAAGCGTCGGGGTAGTTCGGCACGCCCTCGAAGACCAGGCTGGTCGCCCCGTTGGCCAGCGGGCCGTAGACGATATAGCTGTGCCCGGTGACCCAGCCGACATCGGCGGTGCACCAGTAGATGTCGCCATCGTGGTAGTCGAACACGTACTTGTGGGTCATCGCCGCCATCAGCAGATAGCCGCCGGTGCTGTGCAGCACGCCCTTGGGTTTGCCGGTGGAGCCCGAGGTGTAGAGGATGAACAGCGGGTCTTCGGCATCCATGGGTTCGGCCGGACAGTCGGCGGAGGCCTCGGCGAGGGCTTTGTGGTACCAGACATCACGGCCTTCGACCCAGTCGAACTCGCCCTGGGTGCGCTCGACCACCACCACGGTGGAGACGTCCGGGCAGCTCTGCAGGGCCTTGTCGACGTTCTTCTTCAGCGGCACGTACTTGCCGCCGCGCACGCCTTCGTCAGCGGTGATCACGGTGCGGCAATCGGCATCGAGGATGCGGTCGCGCAGCGCATCCGGGGAGAAGCCGCCGAACACCACCGAATGCACCGCGCCGATACGGCTGCAGGCGAGCATGGCGTAGGTGGCTTCCGGGATCATCGGCATGTAGATGCACACCCTATCGCCCTTTTTCACCCCGCGGCTTTTCAGCACATTGGCCAGGCGGCAGACGTGGCTGTGCAGCTTGTTGTAGGTGACATTGGCCGATTCGCTCGGGTTGTCGCCTTCCCAGATCAGGGCGATCTGCTCACCACGCTGTTCCAGGTGACGGTCGATGCAGTTGTAGCTGACGTTCAATTTGCCGCCAGCGAACCAGTTGGCCTGGCCGCTTTGCAGATCGCCGCTGTAGACCTGGTCCCAGGGGGTGAACCAGTCGAGAAAGGTCGTCGCCTGTTCGGCCCAGAAGCGCTCGGGCTGTTCGATGGACTGACGGTACAGGCGTTGGTAATCATCGTTGTTGGCATGGGCGCGCTGGCGCACCGCATCGGCAACGGGATGGCGAGTGATCTCAAACATGGCGGGGGCCTTTTTTTGTTGTTCCGCAGTGGATAAACCATAGCACTCCAGCGCAATGCCGAAAAATCGCAAACACGCTCGGCAGGTTTTTGCCGAACTCGGCCGAGGCGCTATGGAAACAGCTGGTATAGCGGCTGCTCAGCCCTGGCACTGGGCTGCAGGCCGCATTGGCCGCTCAGCGATTAGCAGGTAGTTTTTCAACAGCCTGTTAGAGCGCGGCGAGTGGGAAACATTCCCGCTCGCCGGCTGCGCTGGCGCCGCGTCCGGATCAACCGCGATGGCGTTCGCGGAAATGGTTGATCAGGCCCTGGGTCGAGGCATCGCTGGCCGGCTCGTCGGTCTCGCCGGTCAGGCGCTGATAGACGCCCAGCCCCAACTCCTTGCCCAACTCCACGCCCCATTGGTCGAAGGCGTTGGTGCCCCAGATGGCGCTTTGTACGAACACCTTGTGCTCGTACAACGCCACCAGCGCACCGAGGTTGTATGGCGCCACGCGGGTGAGCACGAGGATGTTGCTCGGGCGGTTGCCGGGGATCACCTTGTGCGGCGCCAGGCGCTGCACTTCGGTTTCATCCAAGCCCTTGGCGCGCAGCTCGGTCTCGGCCTCGGCGCGGGTCTTGCCGTGCATCAGCGCCTGCGACTGCGACAGGCAGTTGGCGAACAGCCACTGATGGTGGTCGGCCAGCGGGCTGAAGCTGTTCACTGGAACGATGAAATCGGCCGGAATCAATTGGGTGCCCTGGTGCAGCAACTGATGGTAGGCGTGCTGGCCGTTGCAGCCGACGCCGCCCCAGATCACCGGCCCGGTGCTGAAGTCGACCGGGCTGCCATCCTGGTGGACCGACTTGCCGTTGGACTCCATGTCCAGCTGCTGTAAGTGCTTGGTGAAGTTACGCAGGTAGTGGTCATACGGCAGGATCGCCTGGCTCTTGGCATCCCAGAAGTTGCCGTACCAGATGCCCAGCAGGGCCATCAGCACCGGCATGTTCTGCGCCAGTGGCGCCTGGGTGAAATGCTGGTCCATGGCATAGGCGCCGGCCAGCAGTTCCTTGAAGTTGGAGATGCCGATGGCCAGGGCGATGGGCAGGCCGATCGCCGACCACAGCGAATAGCGGCCGCCGACCCAGTCCCACATCGGGAAGATATTTTCCGCCTTGATGCCGAACTCGATGGCGGCCTTGGTGTTGCTGGTCACGGCGATGAAATGTTTGTGCAGCTGGACTTCCGGGCCGCCCATGGCCAGGTACCACTCGCGGGCGGCCATCGCGTTCTTCAGGGTCTCCAGGGTGCCGAAGGATTTCGAGGAGACGATAAACAGCGTGGTTTCCGGGTTCAGCCGCGCGGTCAGGTCGCGGAACTCGCTGCCGTCGATATTGGCCAGGTAATGGCAACGCACACCGCGCTGGGTAAACGGGCGCAGCGCCTCGGAAACCAACTGGGGGCCGAGGAAGGAGCCGCCGATGCCGATGTTCACCACCTCGGTGATGGGCTTTTCGCTGTAGCCGCGCCACAGCCCGCTGTGGATGCGGCTGACCAGTTCGGTCATTTGATGCAGCACTTGATGGACCTGGGGGATCAGGTCGACCCCGTCCAGCTCCAGGCGCCTGCCGATCGGGCTGCGTAGCGCGGTGTGCAACGCCGCCCGGCCTTCCGAACCGTTGACCTTTTCGCCGTTGAACAGCGCTTCGATCGATTGCGGCAAGCCAGCCTGCTCGGCCAGTTGCACCAGCAGTTCGAGGGTTTTGTCGTTGATCAGGTTTTTCGAGTAGTCGAGCAGCAGGCCGCAGCTGCTCAGGGAATAGCGGGCAAAACGCTGGCTATCGTTGGCGAAAGCTTCACGCATGTTGAAGTCGTTCATCTGCTCACGGTGTTGGTGCAGAGCCTGCCAGGCGGGTAGGGTGGTGACAGCGTGAGATTGCGGGCGATCGGCCATCGGCGGCGTATTCCTTGTCCTGAGAGAGAGGCAAAAGTTGTGGCGGGAGGCATCCGGCCTCTGAGTTTAACTGGCTAACCCCGGTGGCGGGCAAGCTGCAACGCGTCTGGTTGCCAGCAGGTAACGACCGGAGCGGCGACCGCTTGAGACCGGAAGGATCGCGCGTATTCGCGGCTGTCGAGGTGCGCCCCGTCCTTGTCTCGGCTAAGAGACGCTGCCGGCGCAAAAGGTTCAGCCTTTGCTGGGGATGCCGGCGCCGGCGCAACGGGCCGCCGCGTTTCGGCGGGCATTGTCCTGCCCGCCTCGCTGCCATTGGTTGTTCAGTGGCTCGCTGCAGCGCTATCCAGATCGAACGCCAGGTTGTCGATCAGTCGCGTGCTGCCAATAAAGGCCGCTACCAGGATCACCAGATGACGGTCATCGGCACTGGCCGGGCGCAAGCTGCTCGACTCGCGTACCTCCAGATAATCCGGGCGAAAACCCGCAGCTTGTTGTTGCGCCTGGGCGGCGGCGATCAGTGCCGGGTAATCGCGCTGACCCTGGCGAATGGCCTCGGCCATTTGCACCAGGCTGCGATACAGGGCGGGTGCGGCGGCGCGCTGGTCGGCGTTCAGGTAGCCGTTGCGCGAGGACAGGGCCAGGCCGTCATCGGCACGTACCGTGGGCTCGCCGATGATCTGGATCGGCATGTTCAGGTCGTGCACCAGGGTGCGGATCACCGCCAGTTGCTGGAAGTCCTTCTGGCCGAAAATCGCCAGGTCCGGCTGTACCAGGTTGAACAACTTGGTCACCACCGTGGCCACGCCTTCGAAATGACCCGGCCGGCTGGCGCCGCACAAACCTTCGGAAACGCCGGCAACGCTGACCCGGGTTTGTCCGGCCATGCCCTGGGGGTACATTTCTTCGACGTCGGGGGTGAACAGCAGATTGCAACCGGCCTCGAAGAGTTTCTCCTGATCGGCGGCGAGGGTACGCGGGTAACTGTCGAGGTCTTCGTTGGGGCCGAATTGCAGCGGGTTGACGAAGATGCTGGCGACCACGAAATCGGCGCGCTGGGTGGCCTTTTCCACCAATGCGGTGTGACCCGCATGCAGGTTACCCATGGTCGGTACGAAGCCGATCTGTTTGCCTTCGGCGCGGGCCTGGGCGACGGCAGCGCGCAATTCGCGCACGGTTTTAACCGTATTCATGCAGAGAATCCGTGTTCGGCTGCGGGGAAACTTTTTTCTTTGACTGCTTTGACGTAAGCGCCGATAGCGCCAGCAATGCTGCTCTGTCCGATCATGAAGTTTTTCACGAACTTGGGCATGTGGCCGCTTAGGGACAGGCCGAGCATGTCGTGCAGGACCAATACCTGGCCGTCGGTGTCGCCGCCGGCGCCGATGCCGATCACCGGGATCTTCACCGCCTGGCTGATTTCCGCGGCCAGCTCGCTGGGTACGCACTCGAGCAGCAACATGGCCGCGCCGGCCTGCTCCAGGGCCATGGCGTCGGCACGCATCTGCCGCGCCTGGGCTTCCTGGCGACCCTGGACCTTATAGCCACCGAGGATATTCACCGCTTGCGGGGTCAGCCCCAGGTGCGCGCATACCGGTACGCCGCGCTCGGCCAGCAGGCGAATCGGTTCGGCCAGCCAGGCCGCGCCTTCGAGCTTGACCATATGGGCGCCGGCCTGCATCAGCACGGCGCTGTTGTTAAGAGCTTGTTCGCTGGTGGCGTAGGCCATGAAGGGCAGGTCGACCAGAATCAATGCGCCCTGGTTACCGCGCTTGACGCTGGCGGTGTGGTAAGCCATTTCGGCGACAGTCACCGGTAGGGTGCTGTCATGCCCCTGTAAAACCATGCCGAGAGAATCGCCGACCAGCAGCACATCGACTCCGGCCTGGCAGGCCGCTTTGGCGAAGGTGGCGTCATAACAGGTCAGCATGGCGATCTTCTCGCCGCTCTGTTTGAGGCTTTGCAGGGTGGTCAGGGTAATGTCAGACATGAGCTCGTCCTCACTCAGGCGTTCAAGCAGCCTGGCTGCTTCAAAATGGCCTGCATTGGCCTCAATTTGCACCGGTGCGGAGCAACGGGACGCCTATAGTCCTGATGGGCGCACATGAAGTCAATTGCAGGTGTTACCGGGCGTTACTGGCGTTACCGCGAAGAGCGCGACCCGGTGCCTTGCGGCGAGTCGCGGGCGCTGTTGCTGGCAGCCATCTGGGTGCCAGCGGTGGACAAGCAACCCGTATTCGCTGGTTCCCACGCTCCAGCGTGGTAACCCATCCTGGGACGCTCTGCGTCCCCGCGACGCGGAGCGTCGCCAACTGCATTCCCACGCGGACGGTTCGACGCCTCGAGGTGAGGAACGATCAAAGGGCGCTGCACCCGCCGGATTACGGGGCTTCGCCCAGGCGTTCGAGGCCGACGAAAGGGCAGGCGGCAAGCAGTTCGTCGAGTGCTCGGCCATCGGGCAGGCGCAGCCCGGGCGCGAGTTCGGCCAGGGGGTAAAGGACGAAAGGCCGCGCGTGCATATGGTAGTGGGGTACCTGCAAGCGGGCGTCGTCGAGTATTCGCTGGCCGAATAGCAGGATATCCAGGTCGAGGGTGCGCGGCCCCCAGCGTTCGGCTTTGCGCGTGCGGCCCTGCTCCAGCTCGATGGTTTGCAAGGCGTCGAGCAGGGCATGCGGTTGCAGATCGCTGTCGAGCATGGCGACCGCATTGACATAACGCGGTTGGTCGGCGGGGCCGAGCGGGTCGCTGGCATACAAGGAAGAGCAGGCGAGCAGCTGCGTGTGCGGCAGCGCGGCCAGCGCCGCGAGGGCGCTGCGCAGCTGTTGCACGGGTTCGGCGAGATTGCTGCCGAGGCCGATATAGACCCGTTCCATCAGTCGTGGGTCGGTGCGTCGGCACCCGGCGCGCGCTTGCGCTTGCCGCCGCTTCGCCGGCGTTTGCGTGGGGCGTCGCCGCTGGCGTCCTGGCTGAGGTCGCGAATCATGCTGCGACGCTCGCTGTCGCTGGCGTCCTGATAAACCGTCCACCAGTCGCCGAGGCCGCCGGTCTGTTCGCCAGCGCTTTCACGCAACAGGAGGAAGTCGTAGCCTGCGCGGAAACGCGGATTTTCCAGGAGCAGGTCGGCGCGCTTGCCGCTGCGCCGCGGCAGGCGCTCCTGCATGTCCCAGATTTCGCGGATCGGCATGGTGAACCGCTTGGGAATGGCGATGCGCTGGCATTGCTCGCTGATCAGCTCGTGGGCTGCCTCCTGCATCGCCGGAATTGGCGGCATGCCGCGTTCCTGCAGTTTGAGCACGCGCGCGGGCAGCGCCGGCCAGAGCAGGGCGGCGAAGAGGAAGGCTGGGGTGACCGGCTTTTTCTCTTGAATACGCAAGTCGGTATTGACCAGGGCGTTGCGGATCAGCTCGTCGGTATAGTCCGGATTGGCCTTCAGGGCCGCGGCGCTGGCCGGGAACAGCTCGCCGAACAGGCCGTAGTCGACCAGCAGCTCATAGGTGAACTCGGCGTAACCGGCGAGGAACAGCTTGAGGACTTCCTCGAACAACCGCGCCGAGGGAATTTCGCGCAGCATCGGCGCCAGCTTGTAGATGGGCGCGGCGCTGTGTTTTTCGATATCGAAATCCAGCTTCGCGGCGAAGCGCACCGCCCGCAGCATGCGCACCGGATCTTCCTGGTAGCGCTGGGTCGGATCGCCGATCAGACGAATCAGGTGGTTGCGGATGTCGTGCACGCCGTTGGCGTAGTCGAGGATGCGTTCGGTGCTCGGGTCGTAATACAGCGCGTTGATGGTGAAGTCGCGACGCTGGGCATCGTCTTCCAGGCTGCCGTAGACGTTGTCGCGCAGAATGCGCCCGCTTTCGTTGCGCGAGGCCAGGTGGCTGCTGTCTTCTTCGTCGTCGCCTTCCGGGTGGTTGGCGCGGAAGGTCGCGACTTCGATGATCTCGCGACCGAAGTGCACGTGCACCAGCTTGAAACGCCGGCCGATCACCCGCGCGTTGCGGAATTCGGCGCGTACCTGCTCGGGCGTGGCGCTGGTGGCGACGTCGAAATCCTTGGGGTCGATGTCGAGCAGCAGGTCGCGTACGCAACCGCCAACCAGATAGGCCTGGTAGCCGGCCTGTTGCAGGCGCTCGACCACGCTGGTGGCATAGCGGCTTATGTCGCCACGGTGAATGCAGTGCTGGTGGTTGGTCAGCACTTCGGGGCTGCTGTGCGATTGATGGGCGCGGCGCAGGGGCGAGCGGAAGGACTTGAACAGCTTTTTCAGCATGGGGTGCACTGTTTGACGAAATGACCGGCCAGGATAAACCATGACCACAAGAGTGGCGCGGATTCTAACATCGAGTCGGGGGAGGGTGTAAAAGAGTCGGGAAATGCGGGAAAGGACATGGGAACGGCGCCCAGTAAGCTAATGGGGGAGCCGAGGCTCCCCCATGAATAAGTGCTTTCTTTGTTTTTATTATTATGGCGGGCTTGTTGTTCTTGTTTGAATGCCCGATCCATTAAGTCAGAGACTTTAGGACTCGCTCCCAGGTTGGGAGTCTGTAATGCAAACGGATTGCTTTGGATGCTGATGCCACCTTAGTCATTCGACCTAACCAGTACAGGCACTGCTTTATTGCAGTCTTGTTGTTCTCGGCCTGGTTATGGGGCAAGCCCCAAAGGCAATTCCTTTCCAAAAGAATCAGTTAGCTGCGCCTCCGCCCTGTTGTT
Organism: uncultured Pseudomonas sp.; assembly: GCF_946885955.1. The sequence continues at coordinate 70,114 of NZ_CAMPHI010000004.1, read as the reverse complement.
TTTATTGTGCTGGAGTCGATGTGTCTTATTTTTATTGTTGGGGTGTGCTTGTTATTGTTGTTGTGCCAGCAATAAAGCAGAAGCCGTGCCAGTTTTTACGAACCCTTGTAAAACAAGGGTTTGGCGTTATGGGGTGGTCGCAAATGGGTAAAAAAAAGCCGGGTTCCCGTTACCGTAGAACCCGGCTTTGTTACTAAATGCTTTGTAGGTAACAGCTGTGAATGAACCTTGCGGCCGATCGATTGTCCTGCTGTGGTTATCAGCCGGCTGCTGCTCCCGAGGCTTTGCGCCTTGGGATGCCCAGGCGTTGGCGGCGTTCCCACAGGCATTTGCGGCTGATGCCCAGCTTGCGCGCCAGTTCGGTCTCGGTCATGTGGTCCTGGTGCTCGAGGACGAAGTGCTGGAAGTAGTCTTCCAGGGACAGGTCCTCGGTCGGCTCGTTATTGCCGGCTGCGGCGCCGGGCAGGTTGCCGAAGCTGTCATCGTCCTCGAGATCGTCGAGTTCGATATCGATGCCCAGCAGTTCCGCGGAAATGGTCGCGCTCTCGCAGAGGATGACCGCGCGCTCGATTGCATTCTCCAGTTCGCGCACGTTGCCTGGCCAATGGTAATGACGGATCGCCTGTTCGGCATCGGCGGCGAAGCGCAGGTCGTCGCGGCCCATGCGCACCGAGTGGCGCTGCAGGAAGGCCTGGGCGATCTCGTTGACGTCGCTGCCGCGGTCGCGCAGCGCCGGTAGCTTCAGGGCGATGACGTGGAGGCGGTAATACAGGTCTTCGCGGAACTGGCCGACCTTGGCCAGGCTCTTCAGGTCGCGGTGGGTGGCGGCGATCAGGCGCACGTCGACCTTTTGCGACTGAACCGAGCCGACTCGACGGATCTCGCCTTCCTGCAGTACCCGGAGCAACCGGGCCTGGGCTTCGAGCGGCAGCTCGCCGATCTCGTCGAGGAACAGCGTGCCGCCGTCAGCGGCTTCGACCAGGCCGGCGCGGCTGGCGCTGGCACCGGTAAAGGCGCCTTTTTCATGGCCGAACAATTCGGACTCGATGAGGGATTCCGGAATCGCTGCGCAGTTCACCGAAATCAATGGGGCCTTGGCGCGCCTGGACAAATTGTGCAGCGCCCGGGCGACCAGTTCCTTGCCGGTACCGGATTCGCCCTGGATCAGCACGTTGGAGTCGGTCGGGGCGACTTTGCGGATTTTCCCGTACAGCTCCTGCATGGCGGCACATGAGCCGATGATGCCGATCTCGCCATTGCTGTTGTCGGCGCCTTTCTCGCCGCCGCGCGCCGCACTGGCCGCGGCGCCGGGCGCTGTGTTTCCGGCTTCCTGGCGATCGCGCAGGATGCGCGCCGCGGTCTGCAGCATTTCATCGTGGTCGAAGGGTTTGGCGATGTAATCGACCGCGCCCATCTTCATTGAATCGACCGCCGAGCGCAGGCTCGCATAGCTGGTCATGATCAGCACCGGTGTGCCTTGGCCGAGCTTGATCAGCTCGGTACCCGGTGCGCCCGGCAGACGCAGGTCGCTGACGATCAGGTCGAAGCTGGGAATGCTGAAACGTTCCTGGGCTTCCTGTACCGAGCCGGCTTCGCTGACCTCGTACTGGTTGCGTTCCAGCAGACGGCGCAAGGCGGAGCGGATGATGGTTTCGTCTTCGACGATGAGAATATGAGGCATCAATGGTATCTCTCGACGGTCGCAGAGCCTGAAATCAAATTGATCGGCACCTTGATCACAGGGTCATTGTTAGCTGGTTAAGGTCGCTATGGACGTCGCCTCGACATGCCGCGGCAGTGTCACCCGGATCCGGGTGCCGCGTTGAAGCTCGGGGTCGGCCGGGCTGTCGATTGTTATTTGTCCATAATGCTCTTCCACGATGGAATAGACCAGTGCAAGCCCGAGTCCGGTGCCTTCGCCTGGGTCTTTGGTGGTGAAAAACGGTTCGAACAATCGATCCATGATGGCCTTGGGAATGCCGCTGCCTTCGTCCTCGACGATCAGGTCGACGGCGTGTTCGGTGGCCTCGCTCCTGACCCGGATCGCCGAGCCCGGTGGCGAGGCGTCGCGGGCGTTGGAGAGCAGGTTGATCAGCACCTGGGCCAGACGCTGCGGATCGCCGCAGGCCCAGTGGTCGGCGTCACACAGGTTGAAGAATTGCACTTCGACGCTGCGGCGGTTGAGCGACAGCAGGCCGATGGCGTCGCGCGCCACTTCCGCCAGGCACACCGGCTCGTCGGCATGCTGGTGCGAGCCGGAATGGGCGAAGCTCATCAGCGACTGGACGATGCGCGAGACGCGCTTGGTCTGCTCGATGATCTGCTGGCTGATTTCAGTCAGCTCGTCGTCGCCATCGCGCTCTTCGCGCAGGTTCTGCGCCAGGCAGGCGATGCCGGTGATCGGGTTGCCGATCTCGTGCGCCACGCCAGCGGCCAGGCGACCAATGCTCGCCAGGCGTTCGGAGTGCACCAGCTTGTCTTCCAGGAATTGGGTTTCGGTGAGGTCTTCGACCAGCAGCACCAGGCCGCTGTTGCCGGGCGCCAGGGGTTCGTCGATGGCGGCCTTGTGCAGGCTCAGCCAGCGGGTCTGGCCGTCGAGGGCCAGGCTTTGTTTGTGCAAGTGCTCGTCGGGCAGCTCGATGAAGCTCTGCAGCAGGTCGCGCCAGGGCTCGCTGAGCGTCGACAGGCGCGAGCCGACCACACGTTGCGCGGGAATCTCGGTGAGTTCTTCCATGGCCTTGTTCCACATCAGGATTTCCTGATCCTTGGCCAGCGAGCAGACGCCCATAGGCAGTTCCTGCAGGGTCTGGCGGTGGTAGCGGCGCAGGGCGTCGAGTTCGGCGGCGAGGCCGGTGAGGCGCGAGTGATAGTCCTCCAGGCGGTTCTCGATGAAGTGGATGTCCTCGGTGACATAAGCTTCGCTACCGGATTTATAAGGCAGGAAGGTTTCGACGATGTCCTGGGCCACGCTCGGGCCCATCAGCCCGGACAGGTTGGCTTCGATGCGGTCACGCAGGCGGCGCAGGGCGTAGGGGCGGTTTTCATCGAACGGCAGGTGCAGGTCGCGCAGCGCCTGTTCCACTTCGCTCTGGGCGGCCTTGGCGCCGAGCGGTTTGGCCAATTGTGTGGCGAAATCCTGGGGGGTGGCGGCAAACAGTTCGCGGCGCTGCGGGCGGCGCACGTTGTCCACGGCGCAGGCTTCGGCAGCGCTGATTTCCTCGCTGCTGGCCTCGGTAAACAGCGATACCAGGGTAAACGCCAGGACGTTGGCCGCCAGCGAGGCGATTGCCGCCAGGTGCCAGCTGCTGTCGTCCAGCACGTAAACCAGGTTGAACATCGGCAGGTAAAAGCCCTGCAGGTTGCCGATCATCGGCAACAGCAAGCCCACCATCCATACGCCGATGCCGGCCAGCAGACCGCAGATGTAGCCGCGTCGATTGGCCGTCGGCCAATACAGGACCGAGAGCACCCCGGGTAGAAATTGCAGGGTGGCGACGAACGCGACTATGCCGAGGTTGGCCAGGTCCTGTTCCGCGCCCAGCAGCAGGTAGAAACCATAGCCAGCCATGATGATGGCGACGATCAGCGCGCGCCGGGTCCACTTCAGCCAGCGGTAGATGTTGCCTTCGGCCGGTGGCTGGTAGAGCGGCAGCACCACATGGTTGAGAACCATGCCCGAGAGCGCCAGGGTGGTGACGATGATCAGGCCGCTGGAGGCCGACAGGCCGCCGACATAGGCGATCATCGCCAGAGCCGGACTGTTCACCGCGAGCCCCAGGCCCAGGGTGAAGTATTCCGGGTTGGTGGTGACCCCCAGTTGCAGGCCGGCCCAGAGAATCAGCGGTACCGCCAGGCTCATCAGCAGCAGAAACAGCGGCAGACCCCAGCTGGCGCTGACCATGGCGCGCGGGTTGATATTCTCGGTAAAGGTCATGTGGTACATGTGCGGCATGACGATGGCCGAGGCGAAAAATACCAGCAGCAGCGTGCGCCAGGGGCCTTCCTGTAGCGGGGTGTGCAGGTTGGTCAGGGCCGTCTGGTTCTGCACCAGCCAGTGCTCAAGGTCTTTCGGGCCGTCGAATACGCCGTAGAGCGCGTACAGGCCGATGACGCCGATCGCGGTCAGCTTCACCACCGACTCGAAGGCTATGGCGAAGACCAGCCCTTCATGTTTCCCGCGTGTGGCGATATGCCGGGCGCCGAACAGAATGGTGAACAGGATGATCAGTCCGCAGAACGCCAGGGCTACCCGTTGTTGTACCGGTTCATGGGTGAGGATGCCGATCGAGTCCGCCACCGCCTGGATTTGCAGGGCCAGCATTGGCAGCACGCCGACCAGCATGAACATCGTGGTCAGCGCGCCGGCCCAGGTGCTGCGAAAGCGGAAGGCGAACAGGTCGGCCAGCGACGACAGCTGATAGGTACGGGTAATCCGCAGGATCGGATAGAGCAGCACCGGCGCCAGCAGAAAGGCGCCGGACACCCCCAGGTAGCTGGCGAGAAAACCGTATCCGTATTGATAGGCCAGGCCGATGCTGCCATAAAACGCCCAGGCGCTGGCGTAGACACCGAGCGACAGGGTGTAGGTCAGCGGGTGATGGATGATGCGGCGCGGGATCAACCCGTGCTCGCTGACCCAGGCTACGCCGAACAGCACCATCAGGTAGGCCGCGCTGATCAGCACCAGGTGGCTAAGGCTAAAGCTCATCGGCATCGCGTTGGCTCTGTAGGATAAAAGTCACCACGATCAGAATCAGCCACAGCAGGTAGGGTCGATACCAAGCGCCACTCGGGTCGATCCACCAGTCCATGATGGCTGGGGAAAACAGGTAGATCCCCACCACCAGGATTAGAACCAATCGATAGATATACATGCCGCATCTCGTCTCATCAGTGCTGCGATGGTAACGGATGCGCGCCGGCCTGCGTAGGCCGAGCGTCCCGTCGGCGATGTCACCTGCTGATCGACTTCCAGCCGCGCTGCGCCAGGCTGACCAGCAGCAGGGCGATTGCCCCGGCGACGATGCCGGCAACCGCGTTGATCAGCGTGGGGATGAATACCGCGAGCAATTCGCTGTGCGCCGCCACCTGTTCGGCCGCATGTTCGATCCAGTGATGGGCGACGGGAATACCGTGAGTGAGGATGCCGCCGCCAACCATGAACATGGCTGCGGTGCCCAGCACCGAGAGACTCTTCATCAAATACGGGGCAAGCCACAGGATGCCGCGGCCGAGGCTGCCGCGCAGGCGACCGAGCGGGCTGTCGCCGTGCCCGCTGCTCAGGTACAGGCCGGCGTCGTCGAGTTTCACGATGCCGGCCACCAGGCCGTAAACCCCGGCGGTCATCACCAGGGCGATACCGACCAGCACCACGACCTGCTCGACGAAGCTGGCATCGGCCACCGTACCCAGCGTAATGGCGATGATTTCCGCGGAGAGGATGAAGTCGGTGCGGATCGCGCCGCTGATCTTCTCCTTCTCGAACTCGCGCATGTCCACCTGCGGGTTGGCCACGGCCGCGAGCAGTTCGCCATGTGCTTCCTGGTCCTGCTGCTTGCCGTGCAGCAGGCGGTGCGCGAGTTTTTCAAAGCCCTCGTAACAAAGGAAGGCACCGCCGAGCATCAACAGTGGAATCACCGCCCAAGGTATGAAAGCACTAATCAGTAGCGCGGCCGGCACGAGAATCGCCTTGTTCAGCAGCGAGCCTTTGGCAACCGCCCAGACCACTGGCAACTCTCGTTCGGCGCGTACGCCGGTGACCTGCTGGGCATTCAGGGCCAGGTCGTCGCCCAATACGCCGGCGGTCTTCTTCGCCGCCAGTTTTGTCATCAGCGCGACGTCGTCGAGCACGCTGGCAATGTCGTCGAGCAGGGTCAGGAGGCTGGCGCCGGCCATGCGAGGGTTCCTTCTCTGGGCGTGGGGAAAATATCGACAGGGTTATACGTGAGCGCGTCGCCCGCGGCCAGAGGCGCTCGCTCGGTCGTCTGTCGTGCGCACTGGTGTCAATCGTTGTGCGCGTCGGCCCAGGCGCCGCTGGCGGCGCCAGCATAACTGGCGAGCAGACATTGCAACAGGGTATGGATGGGCATGAGGTTTCTCCGCTGGGTTGGAGTGTCCACCCTAGGTGCGGGAGGGCGATACGGCTGCTTGATTGTCTCGATAGCGTCGATAGAGCGCCTGTACCACCTGTTGCAGGTTCATGACCAAATGGAATGACATAAAGAGTAAAGGTTGCTTGTGATGGGGCTTCTGGCCAGCTACTAATCCGGATTCGAATAGCCGTCGCCCGGCGTTTCGGGTGATTTTGCCTTGCCCTGGGGGGTGTTGGATGAGCCTGCGTGAAGAGTGCCTGTGGGAGAAGCTGACGCCGCAACGGCCGGATGCTCCCGCGCTGAGTGGCGAGTTGAAAGTCGATGTCTGTGTCGTCGGCGCTGGTATCACCGGTCTGTCCGCGGCGCTGCGCCTGCTCGAGCAAGGCAAGCGGGTCTGTGTGCTGGAGGGCCATGAAACCGGCCATGGCGGCTCGGGGCGCAATGTCGGCCTGGTCAATGCCGGCATGTGGATCCCGCCCGATGAGGTCGAAGCCAAGCTCGGTGCGGCGGTCGGCGGCAAGCTGCTGGCGACCATGGGGGCCGCGCCAGCGCTGGTGTTCTCGGTGATCGACAAGTACGCCATCGAGTGCCAGGCGCGCCGCGAAGGCACCTTGCACATGGCGCACAACGCGCGCGGAATCGCCGATTTGCAAAGCCGCTGCGAGCAATGGCAGCGGCGTGGTGCGCCGGTCGAGATGCTCCGCGACGGCGCCTGCCGCGAGGCCACGGGTACCCAGCGGATCGCCGCGGCATTGCTCGACCGGCGCGCCGGTACGCTCAATCCCATGGCCTACACCAGCGGTCTGGCTCGCGCCGTGGTTGAGCTGGGGGGCGCGCTGTTTCACCGCTCGCCGGTGGTGCGCCTGGAGCGCCAGGGGGCGTCGTGGACGGTGCTGACCGAGGGCGGCGCGGTGACTGCCGAACAGGTGGTGCTGGCCTCCAATGCCTATACCGAAGGTGAGTGGACCGAGCTGCGCCGCAATTTCTTTCCCGGTTACTACTATCAGGTCGCATCCGCGCCGCTGGATGCCGAACTCGCCGGGCATATCCTGCCCGGCGGGCAGGGCGCCTGGGATACCCGGCAGGTGCTCAGTAGCATTCGCCGCGATGCCGAGGGGCGCTTGCTACTCGGCAGTCTGGGCAATGGGGCGGCGAAACCGGCGTGGTTTCTGCGGGCCTGGGCCGAGCGGATTCAACAGCATTATTACCCCTCGCTGGGACGGGTGGAGTGGCAAAGCACCTGGACCGGTTGCATCGCCTTCACCCCCGATCATTTGATGCGTCTGTTCGAGCCGGCGCCTGGGCTGCTGGCTGTTACCGGCTATAACGGGCGCGGCGTCACCACCGGAACCGTGGTCGGTCGGGCATTCGCCGACTACCTGTGTCAGGGTGACCCCGAGGCGTTGCCGATGCCGGTTCAGCCGATGCGCAGGATCAGCGCCGCGGGGTTGCGCAGTGGCCTGTACGAAGCCGGATTCTCCCTGTATCACGCCGGGCAATGCCTGCGCGTTGTGATTTGAGCGCCTACTATGTACGGGGCGGCGCGGCCGACACTTGAGTTGTTGGGCTATCCAGTGGGGCCTGTGACCGCACCAATGGGGCGCGCCAGTGGTACATAAAAGGGCTGCGTTACCGAAAGTAAAACCGCTCCGGTCACCGCTGTATCGGAAATGGCTGAGTTTTTCGCCGGGTGCAAAAAAGTCTTTCAAAAACCTCCGGAGTTTTATTAAAAAACTATTTTTTCACGGCGTTTTTTTACCGGAGAAAACCATGGCACGCCCCTTGCTCATCCCAGTTTCAGATTTCAATCGCAGTACCAACACCAAAAAAAAGTAGCAGTACTCAACTACACCAACGGAGTAACCAAGCTATGCCGCAGATGATTTTCAGAAAGGGTTTTTTGGCGCTCGCCGTAACCGGGGCAATGGGTCTTTCCTCCCTGGCTCACGCTGATCTGGTGATCGGCGTTGCCGGTCCGCACACCGGCGCCAACGCCTCGTTCGGTGAGCAGTACTGGCGCGGCGCCAGCCAAGCCGCCGAGGACATCAACGCGGCGGGCGGAGTCAACGGCGAGATGATCAAGCTGGTCAAGGCCGACGATGCCTGCGAACCCAAGCAGGCGGTATCGGTAGCCAACCGCCTGGTCGACCAGGACCACGCCAAGGGCGTTGTCGGTCACTTCTGTTCTTCGTCGACTATTCCGGCCTCTGAGGTCTATGACGAAGCCGGCATCATCGCCATCACCCCCGGCTCGACCAACCCACAAGTCACCGAGCGCGGCCTGCCGGGCATGTTCCGCATGTGCGGGCGTGACGATCAGCAGGGTATCGTCGCCGGCGACTACATCGTCGACACGCTCAAGGCCAGCAAGGTTGCGATCATCCATGACAAGGACACCTACGGCCAGGGCTTGGCGGACGCCACCAAGGAACAGCTGCACAAGCGCGGCGTCACCGAGGTGCTTTACGAAGGTCTGACCCGCGGCGAGAAGGACTTCAATGCCCTGGTCACCAAGATTCGCGCCGCCGGTGCCGACGTTGTGTATTTCGGTGGCCTGCACGCCGAAGCCGGTCCGCTGGTGCGGCAAATGCGTGAACAGGGTCTGACTGCGGTCTTCCTTTCCGGCGACGGCATCGTCACCGACGAACTGGTCACCACCGCTGGCGGGCCGCAGTACACCAAGGGTGTGCTGATGACCTTCGGTGCCGACCCGCGCCTGATCCCGGATGGCAAGCAGGTGATCGACAAGTTCCGCGCCAACGGCTTCGAGCCGGAAGGCTACACCCTATACTCCTATGCCTCGTTGCAGGCTCTGGCGGCGGCTTTCAATGGCGCTGGCGCGAACGATCCGGCCAAGGCCAGCACCTGGCTGAAAGCCCACCCGGTACAAACCGTATTGGGCAAGAAGGAGTGGGACGACAAGGGTGACCTGAAAGTCTCCGACTATGTCGTCTACGAGTGGGACGACCAGGGTAAATACCACCAGCAGTAAGCTCAGGGCGCCTGCGGGTCGAGCCGTTCCAGTGGGACGGTTCGACCCGCAGGCGCCTGGCTCGGCTGGCCGCGGGTATGCCTTGCATACCCGAACGGCCAGTGCATTCCGGGAACTGCTGAGTCACCGACCCCGTTCGCCATTGCAGGTTCTGCAGTGGCAGTCAGCAGCACCCGTCTGAAACCACCTGAGGCACCCGCCCGCAAGGCCGGCCTGCCAGCAGACGAGACTGAGTCAATGGACGGTATCTTCCTGCAACAAATGATCAACGGGCTCACGCTCGGTGCGGTCTATGGCCTGATCGCCATTGGCTACACCATGGTCTACGGCATCATCGGCATGATCAACTTCGCCCACGGCGAGGTGTACATGATCAGCGCCTACCTGTCGGCCATCACCTTGGCCGTACTGGCCTATTTCGGCCTGGAATCCTTTCCGCTGCTGATTCTCGGCACGCTGATTTTCACCATCTGCATCACCGGTGTGTATGGCTGGGTGATCGAGCGGGTGGCTTACAAACCGCTGCGCAATTCCACGCGCCTGGCGCCGCTGATCAGCGCGATCGGCATGTCGCTGGTGTTGCAGAACTATGTGCAGATCAGCCAGGGCGCGCGCCAGCAAGGCGTACCGACGCTGCTCGAAGGCGCCTTCAAACTGAATATCGGTGAAGGCTTCGTCCAGCTGACCTACACCAAGGTGTTCATTCTGGTCGCCGCCTTTGTTGGTATGGCGGTTCTGACCTACGTGATCCGCTACACCAAGCTCGGCCGCATGTGCCGGGCCACCCAGCAGGATCGCAAGATGGCTTCGATCCTCGGCATCAACACCGACCGGGTGATCTCCTATGTCTTCGTCATCGGTGCGGCCATGGCGGCGCTGGCCGGTGTGCTGATCACCATGAACTACGGCACCTTCGACTTCTATGCCGGCTTCATCATCGGCATCAAGGCGTTCACCGCCGCGGTACTCGGCGGCATCGGTTCGCTGCCCGGGGCGATGCTCGGCGGCCTGATTCTCGGCGTATCCGAGGCGCAGTTCTCCGGCATGGTCAATACCGACTACAAGGACGTGTTCAGCTTCTCGCTGCTGGTGCTGATCCTGATTTTCCGTCCCCAGGGCCTGCTCGGCCGTCCACACGTGGCGAAGGTGTAACCATGTCCTCAGCCATTGCAAGCAAGCGTATAGATATGAAAAAGAGTCTGGTCGATGCGGTACTCGCGGGTCTGATCGCCCTGATCGTGTTCGGCCCGATCGTCGGTGTGGTGCTCGACGGCTACCAGTTCAATCTGGAAATCGAGCGGGTCGCGGTGATGATCGGCGTGGTCATGCTCGGTCGTTTCTTCCTCAGTCTGTTTCTGCAGACTCCCAAGGGCCTGGCAATTCTCGCCACCTTTGAAACCACCGGTTCCGGCGTGCACGTGCTGGCACCGGATCACAAGAGCCAATTGCGTTGGGTGTTGCCGCTGATAGTGGTGCTTGCCCTGATCTTTCCGTTCCTCGCCAGCAAGTACCTGCTGACCGTGGTGATCCTCGGCCTGATCTACGTGCTGCTCGGGCTCGGCCTGAACATCGTGGTCGGCCTGGCCGGCCTGCTCGACCTCGGCTACGTGGCCTTCTATGCTATCGGCGCCTATGGCCTGGCGCTGGGTTATCAGTACCTCGGCCTGGGTTTCTGGACGGTGCTGCCGCTGGCGGCTCTGGTGGCCGCTCTGGCGGGTGGGCTACTGGGGTTTCCGGTGTTGCGCATGCACGGCGACTACCTGGCCATCGTCACCCTCGGCTTCGGTGAGATCATCCGCCTGATTCTCAACAACTGGCTGGACTTCACCGGCGGGCCGAACGGCATGTCGGTGCCATCGCCTACCTTCATGGGCCTGGAATTCACCCGTCGGGCCAAGGACGGCGGGGTGCCGTTCCACGAGTTCTTCGGCATCGATTACAACGCCAACTTCAAGTTCCTGTTCATCTACCTGGTGCTGTTTCTGGTGGTGCTGCTGGTGCTCTACGTGAAGAACCGCCTGACCCGCATGCCGGTCGGTCGCGCCTGGGAAGCGCTGCGCGAGGATGAAATCGCCTGCCGCGCCATGGGCCTGAACCACGTCCTGGTCAAGCTCTCGGCATTTATGATCGGCGCCTCCACCGCCGGCCTCGCCGGGGTGTTCTTCGCTAGTTATCAGGGCTTCGTCAACCCGTCCTCGTTCACCTTCTTCGAGTCGGCGCTGATCCTCGCCATTGTCGTCCTCGGCGGCATGGGCTCGACCGTCGGCGTGGTGATCGCGGCCTTCGTTCTGACTGTCGCGCCTGAGTTGTTGCGCAGCTTCGCCGAGTACCGCGTGCTGCTGTTCGGCGTGCTGATGGTATTGATGATGATCTGGCGCCCGCGCGGGCTGATCCGGGTTAGCCGTAAGGGTGTGCAACCGCGTCAAGGAGTAGCGCCATGAGCGAAGAAATTGTTCTCTCGGTCGACCGCCTGGCCATGCACTTCGGCGGCATCAAGGCGCTCAACGATGTCAGCCTGGACATCAAGCGCAATTCGATTTCGGCCCTGATCGGGCCCAACGGCGCCGGCAAGACCACGGTGTTCAACTGCCTGACCGGTTTCTACAGTGCCACCGGCGGCAGCATCAAGCTCAATGCCCGGGGCAAGACCACCGACGTGATCAAGGTGCTCGGCGAACCCTTCGAACTGGGTGATTTCGTCTCCCCGCCGAAGTTCTTCAAGCGCTTGTACTACAAGATGTTCGGCGGTACCCACCTGGTCAACCGTGCCGGTTTGGCGCGGACTTTCCAGAACATCCGGCTGTTCAAGGAAATGTCGGTGGTGGAGAACCTGCTGGTGGCCCAGCACATGTGGATCAACCGCAACATGCTGGCTGGCGTTTTCAATACGCCGGCCTTCCGCAAGGCCGAGAGCCAGGCACTGGACCATGCCTTCTACTGGCTGGAGGTGGTCGACCTGGTCGACTGCGCCAACCGCCTGGCCGGCGAGCTGTCCTACGGCCAGCAGCGCCGCCTGGAGATCGCCCGGGCCATGTGCACGCGGCCGCAGATCATCTGTCTGGACGAACCGGCGGCGGGCCTCAACCCGCAGGAAACCGAGGCGCTGAGCCGGATCATTCGCCTGCTGCGGGACGAACATGACCTGACGGTGCTGTTGATCGAACACGACATGGGCATGGTCATGAGCATTTCCGATCATATCGTCGTGCTCGACCACGGCCTGGTGATCGCCCAGGGTGGGCCCGAGGCGATCCGTAATGACCCCAAAGTGATCGCCGCCTACCTGGGCGCCGACGAGGAGGAACTGGTATGAGTCAGCCGATCCTCGAACTGAGAGAGCTGGATGTGTTCTACGGGCCGATCCAGGCGCTGAAGAAAGTCGACCTGCACATCGAAGAGGGTGAGACGGTCAGCCTGATCGGTGCCAACGGTGCGGGCAAGTCGACCCTGCTGATGTCGATCTTCGGTCAGCCGCGCGCGGCGTCCGGGCAGATCATCTACCGCGGTACCGACATCACCCAGAAGTCCTCGCACTTCGTCGCCTCCAACGGCATCGCCCAGTCGCCGGAAGGGCGGCGGGTGTTCCCCGACATGAGCGTCGAGGAAAACCTGATGATGGGCACCATCCCGATTGGCGACAAACACGCCGATGCGGACATGCAGGCGATGTTCGAACTGTTCCCGCGCCTCAAGGAGCGCCGCAACCAGCGGGCCATGACCATGTCCGGCGGCGAGCAGCAGATGCTCGCCATCGCCCGGGCGCTGATGAGCCGGCCCAAGCTGCTGTTGTTGGATGAGCCGAGCCTGGGGCTGGCGCCGATCGTGGTCAAACAGATCTTCCAGACCCTGCGCGAACTGGCCCAGAGCGGCATGACCATCTTCCTGGTCGAGCAGAACGCCAACCACGCTCTGCGCCTGTCCAATCGCGGCTACGTGATGGTCAACGGCGAGATCCGCCTAAGCGGCACCGGCGAGGAACTATTGGGCAACGAGGAAGTGCGCAAGGCCTATCTGGGAGGCCATTAATCCTGTGTATTTAAGCTGCTGTGGAGACTTCGGTATTTTCTGTGTCGGCGCGCCGAAGTCGTTCTAGCTTAGCTGCCGCGGATCGGGGAAACCTGATCTGCGGTTCTTTTTTTGCGCGTAAGAAAAGACTGGATGCCTCGTAACAGCCGGGGGCCTCTCCAGTAGTGATCTGGTTTCAAGCGTGCATTGAGAGGCAGCTGACATCACCACTCATTCCTGATTGTTCTTCATGCGCCCCAAGCGTTCTTGCATGCCCTGGCTGGCACCGGGTCCGTGCACTATCTCACACTCATCCCACGGCACCACCCGGCCATCGCTGACGTCGACCATCATGGGTTGCAGCGTCCGTCCCGTCACCCGGTCTACAACCTGGACACTCACCTCGTCTTCGACGAAATGCCTGTTGCCCCACGCAATCAGCGCGACAAGAACACCCTTTAGGTCCCGGCCACGCTCGGTCGGAACGTACTCGTGCCGCAACGGTTTGACGCTGTAGGCGCGGCGCTCCAGCAACCCAGCGTCCACCAGCGAATTGAGCCTGCGGGTGAGCATGTTCGGCGATATTTCCAGGCTCCTGGAAAAGTCGTCGAAGCGACTCAGGCCCTGCAGGGCATCACGCATGATCAAAAGACTCCACCATTCGCCAACGCGCTCCAGGCTCAGTGCAACGGGGCATTCGGAATTCAGCAGGGTTTTGTGTTGCATCGAGGTGGCTCACCGTTCGGAAAGAAAACTTTGCTCTAACGTTACTTTCATAATGATAGTAACGTCTCTAATGCAAATGTTAGCAAATAGAGAAAGGAGCGGAATCTTATGGCAAAGCGTGTCGTTGTTACCGGAATGGGTATGGTCACTCCCCTCGGCTGTGGCGTCGAGCACGTCTGGAAGCGCTTGCTGGCGGGCGAGTCGGGAATTCGCCAGCTACCGGAAGCTCTGATTGGTGATCTGGCCGTGAGGATCGGCGGCCAGGTTCCAGGCATCGATGAGGACCCCATCGCCGGGTTTGATCCCGACGCTGTGCTTTCCCAGAAAGAGCAACGCAAGGTTGATCGTTTCATCCTATTCGCACTGGCGGCAGCGGAAGAAGCGCTTGCGCAGGCGCAGTGGGCGCCGCAATTGCCGCAGGAACAGGAGCGCAGCGCGACTATCATCGCTTCCGGCATCGGTGGTTTCCCGTCCATCGCAGATGCCGTGCGTACCACCGATAGCAAGGGGCCTCGCCGTCTGTCGCCGTTCACCATCCCCTCATTCCTTTGCAACCTGGCGGCCGGCCAGGTCTCCATTCGTCGCGGATTGAAAGGGCCGCTCGGTGCGCCGGTGACGGCTTGCGCCGCTGGAGTGCAGGCCATTGGTGATGCGGCCCGCATGATCCGCGCTGGTGAAGTGGACGTGGCGCTGTGTGGCGGTGCCGAAGCCGCCATTCATCGCGTCAGCCTGGCAGGCTTCGCCGCCGCCCGCACCTTGGCGAGCGACTTCAACGACAGGCCGGAATGCGCGTCCCGTCCGTTCGACGAGGCGCGAGACGGCTTTGTCATGGGTGAAGGCGCTGGCCTGCTGGTCATTGAAGAGCTCGAACATGCGCTGGCACGCGGCGCTACGCCGATAGCCGAACTCGTCGGCTACGGCACCAGCTCGGATGCCTATCACATCACGTCGGGGCCAGAAGACGGCGACGGCGCACGGAGGGCGATGTGGCAGGCATTGCAGCAAGGCGGTGTCGCACCAGGCCATGTCGGCCACCTGAACGCCCACGCCACATCGACCCCCGTAGGGGACAAGTGCGAGCTGGCGGCTATCAAAGCCGTCTTCGAGGGCGCGCCGTCGCCGGCGATCAGTGCGACCAAGTCCTCCACAGGGCACCTGCTGGGCGCCGCCGGTGGGATTGAGGCGATCTTCACCGTTCTCGCCTTGCGGGATCAGGTCGCCCCGGCGACGCTTAACCTACTTGCTGCCGACCCCGCCGCCGAGGGGCTGAACATCGTTACTGCCGCTCCCTGCGCGATTGAAACCGACTATGCGCTTTCCAATGGGTTTGGTTTTGGGGGGGTAAATGCCAGCGTCCTGTTCCGCAGGTGGAGCGATCAATGAGTGTGATCATGGGGGCAGAGATCATTGAGCTTTCCCAGCAAACGGGGCTGCTCTGCTGATCGCTTGGGCTTATAGAAGGATGTTCGCCGCCTGCTGACTGCAGCTGTCCTAGCAGGCTGGCCCATCGTCCTCCGGGATCGCCTTTTCGGCGACCTGGCGCGACTTGCCTGCAGCAGGTCTATTGCCTGCTATCCCTTTAGGCTTCGCCCCCCTTGAGATGGCGTAGGTGACCTTGCGATTTACGCCATCGCTCTTGACGTCTTCAGGTACGCCATTGCGTTTAACCGCAACAACGCCCCCTCTGTTTTGGGGCATCGCGGCCGCCAGCGGTGGCCTTTTATTTAGTGCAATGGCCGTCATCAGCCCCAGCCGCAGGCCAAACTTTCGCAGTATCGAATCGATGGTGCTCAAAGTCGGATTGCCCTTGTCCGTTTCCAGCTGATACAGCGCTCTGGTGGACATCCCGCACATCTGCGCAAAGGTTTCCTGATCGAAACCTGTGACCTCCAAACGAAGCCTGCGAATGGCCATGCCAAGGGTTAATTCCCCATCGGTGTGTAGTTGAATGATCTCTTCGATAAGTTGCTTACGCTGTTCTCCGCTCATGGTTTTCATTGCAGCTCCCAATACCCAAGGTGCCTATCCAAATCGTTCACTGGTAGCGCGTTCGATTGGCGGATATCCAGCGGCATATCCACGAGTAAATCCGGCAGGGCTCTGAGCGCTTTGGCGGCCTCACGGATACGCTCGTACAGATCATCTGGGGCATACCACTCCGGGAAGCAGGCACAGATATCACGCCAATTCGGACTGCCTTTCTTTTCGGCTTGCCATTTCGTCGCCCTGGTTACCGCCTCGGTATCCAAAACCATTGGGGCCAGGTCATAGATCGGGGCCAGATCAAACCTTTCCCGGTAGCGGAAAATGGATGTATTGCGACCATGGTTGTCACTGTTGCCAAGGATTCGGTTAAGCAGGTCTCGACGGATGTACTCAAAGATCAGCTCCGGGACCTCATCGTTTTGCCCGCTTATGCACCACAACTCGATCAGCTTCGACAACACAGCTTCATGCTTGAGCCGCGACCCTGGCTCTGTATTCCCCAGTAAGGAGTAGACCGACTCAACCGCGATGCGCTCGACTTGCTCGCCATTCACGATGCGGTCAAAGCGTGGCATCCAAAGGCTGGGTTTTTCGGCTTCTTCCAAGGCCAAACCATTGGTGGAAATGGTCTTCAGGCCGAGGCTCGATACCGCCTTGTAGTACTGGTACTCAGCGCGAAGAATGTTCTTGTCGTTGTTGGTCACCTTGTTTCGGGCGAACTTCACTAGCCAGTGTGATTGCGCTAGCGAATCATCGAGCATGGCGTCAGCGTAAAACTGTCCGCCACGGCCCTCTGCCAGCAATAGCTTCGGGGCTTCACCCTGTGCGCCAGTCGCGCCGCCTAGGGCAGCGCCAGCCTCGTAGGCGTACTCGAGGAAATCATTGGTACGCTCAACCACTTCCCGGCGGGCGAAGGCCTCGGCCCCCGAGTCCTCAAGGGCTTCAACAGACTCCTTCACACGCAGATTGCCGATAGGCGATGGTGTGCATCTACCCAACAAGAACAGATCAATATCCATTCCCTCGGGCTTTTCATCATTGAACCGCTTGAGCAGCGGCTTCCTCGCATGACCAGCCGGAATAATGTCGTAAACGAAGGCTGGAAAGCCTTTGAGATCCTCAGAACCCCAGTTGACTGGCAAGTTAACGCTGACGGCATATTCGAAGATGTTTTCTGTCACGTCATAAAAGGCATGCAGGTATTCCATCTTGTACGAAGTCGTAATGCGCGTGCCCGTGACCTTCTGCGTATCCGAAAAGCTCAAATCAAGGGCGTCGTGCCATTGCCCGTTTACATGGGTTTGTATGGTCAGCGCGTCATACATGGCGGCAACCTGAATCAGCATTAAGATGCTGATTATTTTGGGTTACGACTGGCTAATCGGCAATATAAATCTTTAAGTTGGGTCTTTTTCATGCTGAATCGGCACTTTAATGCTGTTTAGCTGAATTTGATTCAGCTGTAGCCGTAGCTTGTTGGCATGGGCCTTGGTATCCGCCATGGCGCGGGCGCCGCCATAGCAACACCAACACCCCCGAAGGTGTAGCCATCGGGGGGATCACAGCCTCAGCCTCGCCACTGATCAACCCTTCAACGCCGCTTCTATCGCTGCTATATCGATCTTTTGCATGCCCATCATCGCTTCGAATGCGCGCTTGGCCGCTGCCTGGTCAGGGCTGCTAATCGCGGTCATCAGTACGCGTGGCGTGATCTGCCATGACAGGCCCCATTTGTCTTTGCACCAGCCGCATGCGCTTTCCTGGCCGCCGTTTCCGACAATCGCGTTCCATAGGTGGTCCGTCTCGGCTTGGTCGTCGGTCGCAACCTGGAACGAGAACGCCTCGCTGTGCTTGAACGCCGAGCCGCCGTTGAGGCCGAGGCAAGGGATGCCCATCACCGTGAACTCGACCGTCAGCACATCGCCCTGCTTGCCCGACGGATAGTCGCCAGGCGCGTGATGGACGGCGATTACCGCGCTGTCCGGGAAGATTTCTGCATAGAAGGTCGCAGCGTCCAGTGCAGCGCCGTCGTACCAGAGGCAGATGGTGTTTTTACTGTTCATCTCGGGTCTCCATAAGTGGGGCTGATATCTAAATGTAGCTGTGCAGGCAGAGCGAAGCGGCGGCGGGGCGCTAGTTGTTGATTACCGTGTGCGCCTCGAAGCTGCCGATTGTTAATGCTAGCCACCGACCAGCAGTAGACTATCGCCAGCCTGCTTTGGCTCCGGCCACGGCTCTACCTGGGCGCCAACTCTTCGTCGCGGGTAGCTCGGCTTTCAAGTGCCGCGAGTGCCTCGGCGATGGTTGGCGGCGCCGTGGGGCGGGCGTACATCGACTGCAGGTACTCTCGCAATCGCGGCGCGTCGTCGAGCAGCTTCTCCTGGTTCGCCCAGTCCAGCGTGTAGGCGGCGTTGAAGTCGGCCACGCTGAGCCGGTCGGCAACCATGAACGCGCGTTCCTGCATGTGGCGTTCGAGCACTGCCAGCATCGCCTGGCACTCCTGCCTTGCCAGGTCGATATCCTCGGGCAGTCGCTTTTCCTCCGGGTAAATGAAGCTGTGACGCGCGATGCGCCACAAAGGCTGCTCTATCTCGGTCACCAGGAAGAACATCCAGCGGTACATCTGGGCTCTGTCCTCTAGCGCCTCGGGGATAAATCCCGCCTCGGGATATTTTTCGGCCAGGTAGAGCTGGATCGCGGCAGATTCGCTTAGCACGAGGCTGCCATCGACCAACACCGGAACCTTGGCGGCGGGATTGAGCGCGAGAAAGTCCGGTTGCTGGTTTTCGCCTTGCAGGAGGTTTACCGGCAGCGTCTCGTACTCCAGGCCCAGTTCGTTGAGCAACCAGATAACGCGCAGGGCGCGGGTCGGGGGTGTTCCGTATAGCTTGATCATTTCCGGCTCCATTGGTTTTCAGATGCAACTGGTTTTCAGAGGCCACTATTTCGCTTGACGCCTGATCTAATCGAACGGGAGCGGGCGGAATCGACAGCCAATCAAAATTCGCCCGTCGATATCTGGTGATGGCATCCCTGCGCCGGCCGTCTAGTGACCCCCTAGGTCGGTGTCACCGGTGTCTTGTCGCCTTGTTGTGGCCAGGCCACGGCGGAACCGTTGGCGACGATTTTCCACTTACCCATGAATGAACCAGGACCTGGAGCGTCTCGTGGGCACCTTATCCGTCGATGTTTTCAATTACGTACAGCGTTTCGCTTGCCTGGTGGACCGTTGCGAAGACACCTGTTGCAAGGACTGGCGGATTTCCGTCAGCGAGCGCGACCGGGGCGTGTTCGGCCAGACGCTGCCGATCTATGAAAACCTGATCGTCAAGGACGATGGCGGTTACCAGATCGGCAAGGGCCCCGACGGTCACTGCGTCGCGCTGCAAGGGGGAAGTTGCAAGGTGCACGCGCAGCACGGCGAGAAGGCCCTTTCCAATATCTGCGCCAACTTCCCGCGCATGTTCCGCCTGATCAATGGCTCGCTGGTTAAGTCGGCAAGCATGGGCTGCCCCGAAATCGCCCGCCTGTGCCTCTACGGCGAGGAGCCGTTCCGCCTGGAGGAAACCCAGCAGGACGATTTCCATCTCTCCGATGTGCGCAACCAGTCGTTCGATGACCTGCAAGCCGCCGATCGGCGCGTGGTGGTGAGAGCCGTCCTGGACCTGGCACTGGCGCCCGCGACGTCCGCCGAACAGGCGCTGATGCGCTTGTTCGCCTTGGCGGGTCGCCTGGAACCCTTGCCCCACGCACAGTGGGCGGGGGAAATTCAGCAGCGGATGGCCGAACCCGAGCCGCTGGCGATTCAGAGCGAGCCGCTCGCCGCCGATCCGCTGCTGGAGGTGCTGGCGGAAACCCTTCAGGCGCCCACGGTCGCACAAACGCTGCGCAGCCGCGCTGCCGCGTTGCCGTCTGGCGCGGCCGACGAGCAACGCACCCTGAGTCCGGCTTACCGGGCCCTGTACCGGGGCGAGGTCCGCAGCACCCTTGATGCGATCCTCAAGCGTTTTATCGCTGCGGAGATGACCCGCACCGGTTTTCCGTTTATTTCCACCACCAGCGCCGGCCAGGACTATGGCTTGAATCTGCTGGAATGGGCCGCGACCCTGGCGGTGCGAACCCTGAGCCTGCGCTACCTGCTGTTGGCCCACTGCGACCTGGAAACTGCGCAGGCCCCGACGCCCGCCGTCATCGTCGAAGTGGTCTACCGATTCTGCCGCGCCACCAGCCACAATCCGGCCACCGTGTCGGAAAAGGCACTGCGGCAGGCCATCGGCGAGCATGGCAGCCACTACCTGGCGACGCTGATCGCGCAACTCTCCGAGGGGGCGAACGCTGAGGTTCCCCTGAAAACAACCGGAGCAACCGGGGGCAGCGATTTGTGCAACTAGCTCGTTAGCTTCGGACAGTTAGGTGACATATCTACCCAGGCAAAATCTGAGGAGGTCGAATCGATCGGCCGTGTCCATCCGAATACTTCGCAGGCCCGCTGTTTCGAGGTGTGACGCGTATAGAGGCTCCGAAAAATAGCTGATCAGGATGGAGCGACGGCGTGCGCCGTTTGAGTTCAGACTGCCCGCATGCACCAGATCGGCATCGAACACCAGGATGTCCCAAGCGGAGCCTGAAAGATGCACAGACCTGGACTCGTCATTGAAGTCGAATGGCGGCGCTCCCTGCTTGGAACGATGGCTGCCGGGGACGATACGGGTCGCGCCGTTCTAGAGGCCATAATCGTCGAAATAAGCCAGGGCGTTCACAATGTCGCCCGGCCGTTGAGCCGACAAATCGCGGTGCAGCTGCTGATGACCGCCATCTGCAAGGGGCTCGCGACCCTCCACCTGCGAGAGGAAGAACCGTTCACCGATCAACTCACCAACCACCGCCAGCAGCGCCGACAGACGACGCACGGCTTGAACCTTCGAGTCGAAGTCCAACAGAATGGCGCCAGTTCATGGCCCGCGGCACGGGCCATTGGTCTGACGGCTTCACGCCTACATCGAACGCCGCGCTAAGGTCATCCAGCCATTCGACCGGGATCGCTCGACGGAGCAGTGCATAGCCATCTCGATGGAGTTGCGCGTGGTCAATCATAGCGTCCTGAATTCCCTTGCCTGCTAACAGCCTGCTACGCGTTTTGCAGAACGGTCCGGTGTGACCGAGTCCTGCCATGACCAGCAGCAGACGACTCTTGGTAGTCGTTTAGCTGCTATTTTCACAGCCACTGATCATGGCTCACGCCGGCGCGTTTCGGTGCGCGCAGCCGACGAACACATACAGCCGCAAGGGCTGGCGCATCTTGTATGGATGATCGGCGAGGTTCGTTGTCAACATTCCGACCGTTTCATTGAGAGGAGACGCAGCATGGACCGATTCACCGGTGGCTGTCTTTGCGGCAACGTCCGGATTGTGGCGGCGGGGCGGCCATACCGGGTTGGCCTTTGTCACTGTCTCGATTGTCGCAAGCATCACGGGGCCCTTTTTTTCGCCGCCGCGGTGTTCCCTCAGGATGCGGTGACGATCGATGGCGAAACACACGACTATGCCGGGCGGTTCTTCTGTCCCCGCTGCGGCTCGTCGGTTTTCGCCCGCACCGCTGACGAAATCGAAGTGAACCTGGGGTCCCTGGGTGCCCCCGACCAACTGATGCCAACCTACGAAAGCTGGATCGTCCGTCGCGAGTCCTGGTTGCCGCCGTTCCCGCTCGCGCGACGATACGAGCGCGATCGCGATGCCACGGGGCGCTTTGAGGAGTAGCTGACACGAACAGTGCGAAGGCACCGTTACGGGGTCAAAAGAGGCCAACCAGGGCTGAGTTGCTGGATGGCCTTTCTGACTATTGAAGGTGTTTGCCGAAGAACGCGGAAATCGCGTCAAACGGAATTTTATCCATACGGTCGTACAGGTCGACGTGGTTGGCGTCCTTGATGATCAGCAGTTCCTTCGGCTCTGCCGCGGCTTTGTAGGCATCCTCGCTGAAATACCGGGAGTGGGCATTTTCGCCGGCAATCAACAAAATCGGGCGCGGCGAGATCTCGTCGACGTAGGTCAGCAGCGGAAGGTTCATAAATGACATCGGGGTCGTGGCGGTCCAGGCGCCGTTCGAGTTCGGCGCGTTCTTGTGGTACCCGCGCGGCGTCCGGTAGTAGTCAAAAAACTCCTCGATGATCGGGCTCCTGTTGCCCTCCAGCGTCTCGGGTAGAATCCGTGGCCCGGCGGCCGGGGAGCCCTTCTCGGCATCCAGCCAACGCTGCTGGCTCATCTGCTCCAGCATCTGCGTGCGTTGCTTTGGGGT
This sequence comes from uncultured Pseudomonas sp., assembly GCF_946885955.1. The sequence continues at coordinate 48,018 of NZ_CAMPHI010000004.1, read as the reverse complement.
CAGGCTATCGTTCAGGCCTTTGGCCATGGTGCGCGACATGTCGTACATGCTGGTGGTGACCGCGGCCTTGATGCGTTTGTCCACCGCGGCCGCGTTCAGGCCCATACCGCCGAAGCCGCAGATGCCGATGATGCCGATCCGGTTGCGGTCGACAGCAGACTGCAGCCCCAGAAAGTCCACGGCGGCACTGAAATCTTCGGTGTTGATGTCCGGAGAGGCTACATTGCGGGGCTCGCCGCTACTTTCGCCGGTAAAGGACGGATCGAACGCAAGCGTGACGTAACCGCGCTCTGCCATGGTTTGCGCATAGAGGCCCGACGATTGCTCTTTCACGGCGCCAAACGGGCCACCGATGGCAAGCGCCGCCAGTCGCTGGCTGCCACGGCTTTTGGGCAGATACAGATCGGCTGCCAGGGTAATGCCGTAGCGGTTCTTGAACGTCACCTTCTGGTGGTCGACCTTGGCGCTTTGGGGAAAGGTTTTATCCCACTCTTGCGTCAGATGCATGGCATTGTCCTCGCCTGAAGTTGAATGGCTCTGCGCCAGAGCGGGCTGAGCACTCGCCAGCATTGCTGTGCAGGCAAGGATGGCGCTCTGGAAAAGTTGCTTACGGGAATACGGACTGCCCATTGGGATACCTCCGGTGGGTTGGCTCTTGCAGAAATCGCTGCGGGAGTTCCACGCTTCACCCAGGGGCGTGACAGCCTGTCGCCTGGGATTTCTCACGTGGCTACAGACTGCATGATGGTTTTGCGGGCTCGTTCGTCGGTACACGAATCCTCTAGGTTTATTGCCTGATTCTCCGGCGCTACGGATTTTTCATTCTTGTTGGCGCCTCGGTCGGATAGGCTTCTGGCAAACACAGGTCGGGAGACTGAGGTGGCAGTTCACATACGGGGTGGGCGAGATGACTCGGAGCGGCTAAGCGCCGTGCAGGCACCGATGATCGAGACGCTCGGGCGATGGACCACAGGCAGCACGGACTGCTCTACCTCTATTGCCAGCCTTGGCTTGTTCCGGCGCGAGGCGCCTGCGCCGCCCGCCATTTGCCTGATAGAGCCCAGCGTGGTTCTGGTCGTCCAAGGCGAGAAGCAGATGCTGGTGGGAGGGGAAGCCTATCCTTACGATGGCGACCGCTTCCTCATCACGTCGCTGGATCTTCCGGCCAATTCGCAAGTGGTCAGCGCCAGCCGGGAGAGCCCTTGCCTGGGGCTTACTTTCAAGCTCGATCTGCGCACCATCGCGGAGTTGATCGCCCAAGGCGGGTTGCCTCTGCCCGCCGAGCTTGCAGGCGACAGGGCCATCGGTATCGGCAGCATGACGCCGGCATTGCTCGATCCGTTCAAGCGGCTGCTGGATTTGCTCGACGAGCCCAGCGCGATTCCCTTGCTCGCGCCGCTTATCGAGCGGGAGATTCACTATCGCCTGCTGATGAGCGATCAGGCCGCGCGTCTCTGGCAAATCACCTCGGTTGGCAGCCAGGGTCATCGTGTTGCCAGAGCCATCGACTGGCTGAAAGCGAATTACACGGCGGCCCTGCGGATCGACGAGCTGGCAGCGCATGTGCAAATGAGTACATCGAGCCTGCACCATCACTTTCGCCAGTTCACCGCCATGAGCCCCTTGCAGTACCAGAAATGGCTGCGACTGAATGAGGCGCGAGGCCTGATGCTGAATGAGGACCTGGACGCCGCAACCGCCGCGTTCCGGGTCGGCTACGAGAGCCCCTCGCATTTCAGTCGCGAATACGCGCGCCTGTTCGGTGCGCCACCCAAGCGTGACATCGATGGGCTGCGGCGTAGGGCCGAATGCCGTGAAAGCCCTGAACGCTCGGTTCTGAGCCAGGTTGCCCCCGATACCTGAGGCTTTCGGTTGCTCCGGATCTTTCTGGCCGACGCCTGCCTGTCACGACCGACCCTTATTACGCTCTGCATGGGAATGCATCTGCTGACGCCCTGCATCGCAAGCGCTCAACATTGAGCTTGAGCGAGCTGGTTGCTTCTTATGGGCTATGCGCATACGGCAGATTCAAGGTCGGCATAGGCTCGGACGAAAAGATCCACGGCAGCAATGACGCGGGCTTCATCCACAGGCAGGACGATACTGGGCTCGAGGCTGCCGACAGCTAGCAGCAGGAACTGGGCGGCGGCCTGCGCGGGATCGCTACAGTGGGTGCACCGGGACAAGGTCTTTTCCAGATACAGGCGATATGGGCGGTGACGTTGGCGCCAGCGCTTCTGTGGAATCCAGTTGGACCGCACCAGCATGCGTGTAAGCGCAAGCGCTGCCGGATGCCCGGCTTGCCGCAGTAGCGCCTGGGCGACTTCATTAAGCTGCGCGCGCAGATTACCTTCCACGGGGTCCGCCAGCGCCGGCTCTGGCAGTTCCTCCATCCAGTACTCGATGACGGCCCGAAACAGCTGGGCCTTGTTTTCGAAATGCGCATAGAGCGTCGCTTTCGTCACGCTGGCGGACTCCGCGATTACCTGCATGTTGGCCAACTCGTAGCCAAGCGCGGCAAACACCTCGCTCGCCGCCCGCAGAATCTCCCGTTTCCTGGCCAGCCGAGCCTTTAGCCTTCTGCCATGGTTGGAGCCTGGACTCATCGTCATACCTCGCTTTTCACAGGGGGCGGCGCCTCGCAGCAAGCGCCGCCCGGTTGTTTCTTGCTGGCCGCTTGGAGGACGAGCGCGGCCAGGTGTTCAGGCGAGTCCGAAGGTCTTCCTCAGGCTTGCATCGACGGGCCCGGCCGGCATGAAACGGCGCAGTTTGCTCAGAACAGAGGCCTGGCCTTTGGGCGTGCGGCGCATTTTCCAGGCGCCCAAAGCGGCATCGACAATCGTGGCCGCCACGCCATCGGGCTTGGGGGCGTCATTGACACTTTTTACGATCGCGCGGGAAACGATGTCGCGCTCAGCGTCATAGGCTGGGATTTTGCTGGCCGCTTGGGGCGCATTGGTATCCAGGCTGGTCTTGGTATAGGCGGGTTCGACAAGCACCACGCGGATGCCGAGTTTGCGCACCTCATGATCCAGGGTTTCCGACAGCCCTTCGACGGCATGCTTGGACGCTGAATAGAGCCCCATATACGGTGCCGGAAGGAAGCCGAGCACCGAACTGACATTGACGATGCGACCGGAACCTTGCTCGCGCATATGCGGCAGTACCGCTTGTGTGGTGCGCAGGATGCCGAACAGGTTGGTATCGAACAGCGCCTGAGCTTCGGCTATCGAGGTTTCTTCTATCGAGCCGAGCAGGGAGCCGCCCGCATTATTGACCAGCACGTCGATGCGCTTGGCCTGGTCGACGATGCTCTGGATGCCACGCTGAACGGAGGCATCGTCGCGAACATCCATCTCGATAAGTTCGACACCAGGTAGTGGGCTCGCTTTCGCGAGGCTGCGTACGCTGCCGAATACCTTGCAACCGCGCTTGGCAAAATGCTCCGCGGCGGCTCGGCCGATACCCGATGACACGCCGGTAACAACGATAACTTTGGAATTCGACATAGCGGTTTCTCTCTATCTGGCTGAATTGAATGCGGCAGTGGCTGTGGCTGTTTCTGCGGGTTGCGTCTGCACGGCTCGGCTGTCGTCGGGCCTGATCCTGAACCAGATGGCGTACATGGCCGGCAGGAACACCAGGGTCAGGATCGTTCCGGCGAAGGTGCCGCCGATCAGGGTGTAGGCGAGCGTGCCCCAGAACACCGAATGGGTCAGCGGGATAAAGGCCAGGATCGCCGCCAGGGCGGTGAGGATCACCGGCCGGGCGCGCTGCACGGTGGCCTCGACGACCGCGCGGAACGGCTCCAGTCCCGCCTGTTCGTTATGGCGGATTTGCCCGATCAGAATCAGCGTGTTGCGCATCAGGATGCCCGACAGCGCGATCAGGCCGACCAGCGCATTGATGCCGAAAGGCTGCTGAAACAGGATCAGGGTCGGCACCACGCCGATCAGGCCCAGCGGGCTGGTCAGGAACACCATGACCATCGCGGAGATCGAGCGCACCTGCAGGATGATGATGAGCAGGGTGATCGCCAGCATGATCGGGAATAGCGGCAACATGGCCTTGGTCGCCTTGCCCGATTCTTCGATGGAGCCGGCTTCGACGATGCGGTAGCCGCTCGGCAGCTTGTCCATGATGGGCTGCAGCTGCCGGGTGATGGCCGTCGACACATCCGGCGGCTGCAAGCCATCGGCGATGTCGCCGCGCACGGTGATGGTCGGCATGCGGTCGCGCCGGCGCATGATCGGTTCTTCCATGCGCACATCGACCTCGCCGACCTGCGATAGCGGGATGCGTTGGCCGTTGGCGCCGGCCAGGGTGAAGTCGGCGATCCTCGCCGGGTCGAGGCGGGTGTCGCCGGCCGAACGGGCGACGACCTGCACCGTGCGAATGTCCTCGCGCACGGCGGTGACGGGCACGCCGCTGAGCAGGAATTGCAGTTGTTGCGCCACGGCGCTGGAGGTCAGCCCCACGGCCTGCAAGCGGTCCTGCTGCAAGTTGAAGTGCAGCGCGGGCGTGCGCGTGCCCCAGTCGGTATTGACCGTGCGCATCATCGGGCTGGCATGCATGATCTGCTGCACCTCGGCGGCGATTTCGCGCAGCTTGTCCGGGTTCGGGCCGGTGACCCGGTAGGCAACCGGAAACGGCGAGTAGGGGCCGAACACCAGCTGGGCGACGCGCACGCGCGCCTCGGCGGCCAGGCCATCGGCGATCGCCTGGCGCAGCCGGTGTTTCAACGCATCGCGCTGGTCCTGGTTGTCCGTGCGGATCACGATCTTGGCAAACGACGGATCGGGCAGCTCGGGTGCCATCGAGAAGTAGAAGCGTGGCGCACCCTGGCCGACATAGGCGGTGACGATCTTGGCTTCTTCCTGCTCGGCCAGCCAGGCCTCCACCTTCGCCGTGGCGGCGCTGGTCTGCACGATCGAGGTGCCATAGGGCATCTGCACCTCGACCAGCACCTCGGGGCGGTCGGAGATCGGGAAGAACTGCTTCTTGACCACGCTCATGCCGAGTATCGCCGCGACGAACAGGCCGACCACCGAACCGGCGACCAGCCACTTGCGTGCGATGACGCGCGCCAGCACCCGGCGGAAGCGGTTGTAGCGCGGGGTATCGTAGAGCGCGTCGTGGCCGCCTTCGACCTTTTTGAAGTCGGGCAGCAGCTTGACGCCCAGGTAGGGCGTGAATACCACCGCGACCAGCCAGGAGGCGATCAGCGCGGTGCCGACGATCCAGAACATGTTGCTGGTGTATTCGCCTGCAGAGGAGCGGGCGAAGCCGTTGGGCATGAAGCCGACTGCCGTGACCAGCGTGCCCGACAGCATCGGCGCGGCGGTATGGCTCCAGGCATAGGCGGAGGCTTTGACGCGGCTGTAACCTTCCTCCATCTTCACCACCATCATTTCGATGGCGATGATGGCGTCGTCCACCAGCAGGCCCAGCGCCAGGATCAGCGAGCCCAGGGTGATGCGGTCGAAGTTCTTGCCGGTGGCCAGCATCACCAGGAACACCGCCGCCAGGGTCAGCGGCACGGCCGCCGCGACCACCACGCCCACGCGCCAGCCCATGCTGAGAAAGCTCACCAGCATGACCACCAGCAGCGCGACGAAGAACTTGACCATGAACTCGTCGACCGCCGCGCTGATGTTGACGGCCTGGTCGGTGACCTTGCTCAGGCTCATGCCCAGCGGCAGCTCGGCGTTGATCGCACTCACCTCGCTGTCCAGCGCCTGGCCCAGGTCGAGCCCGTTCCAGCCTTCGCGCATGACGACACCCAGCAGCAGGGCCGGTTCGCCGCCGCTGCGGACAATGAAAGTCGCCGGGTCTTCATAGCCGCGCGTGACCGTGGCGATGTCCGACAGTTTCAGCGTGCGGCCCTGCGCCACCACCGGCGTGTCGCGGATCTTCTGCAGTTCGTCGAACGCGCCGTCCAGGCGAATGAACACCTGCGGCCCCTGGGTTTCCACCGAGCCGGCCGGGGTCAGGACATTCTGGCTATTGAGCGCGGCGAACACCTCCTGCGGGCCGATGCCCAGGGTTGCCAGGCGCTCATGGGAGAACTCGACATAGACGCGCTCGGGCTGCTCGCCGACGATGTTGACCTTCTTCACGCCCGGCACGTGCAGCAGCCGCTGGCGCAGCATCTCCGCGTCGCGTGCCAGCAAGCGCTGCGGTTCGCCCTTGGCCTTGAGCGCATACAGGGCAAAGGTGACGTCCGCGTATTCGTCGTTGACCATCGGCCCGATCACCCCGGACGGCAGGCCGATGGCCTCGTCGCCAACCTTTTTACGCGCCTGGTAGAACTGCTCCTGTACTTGCGCAGGTGGTGTGGTGTCGAGCAAGGTCAGGATGGTGAAGGCCAGGCCGGGTCTGGTGTAGGTCTCGCTGCGGTCGTACCAGCGCAGCTCCTGCAGGCGTTTTTCGATCTTCTCGGCGACCTGATCCTGCATTTCCTGGGCGGTGGCCCCGGGCCAGGCGGTCACTATGGTCATTACCTTGACCGTGAAGGCAGGGTCTTCCGCCCGGCCCAACTTGAAGAACGAAACAGTCCCCGCCAGTGAGATCAGGCAGACCAGAAACAGGGTGATGGCGCGCTCGCGTACGGCAAGCGCCGACAGGTTGAAACGGCCTTCGCTCATGGGCGGGCTCCCGCGGCCACCGCGACCGCGGCTGGAGCGGCCACCCGCACCTGCTGGCCTTCACGCAGCAGGTGCGCGCCGAGCGCGACTATCCGCTCACCTTGCTCGAGCTGGCCGGTGATGCGCGCGCTATCGTCGCCCAGGCGCTGAACCCTGACCGGCCGCCAGGTCACCGTTGCCGGTTCGCCATCGATCACCCACACCCCGGGCCCTGCGCCCGCGTCGAACAGGGCGCTGATCGGCACCTGCAAGCCGCCTTGCATAGGCGCCTGTTCATCCCGGACGGGCATGTCCCCAACGGGCACGTCCCGAACGGGCATGTCCCCGACGGGCACGTCCGGAACGGGCATGTCCGAAATCTGCAGGGTGACAGTGGTGCCCAGGGGCGCGTTGGCCAGCTCGCCCTCCAGCACATAGCGCGCCTCGAAGGTGCGGGTCAGGCGGTCCGCAACATCCGAAAGCTGCCGCAGCTTGCTCGGGACGCTAACGCCTGCTTTGCCGAAGAGCCTGGCCTGTGCCGCGGAACCGACCGCGGGGCGCAGGGTTTCCGGCAACTGGATAAGGGCTTCTCGGGGCCCCGCATGCGCCAGGCGCACCACCACTTGACCGGCGCTGACGACTTGGCCGGGCTCGACCAGCGTGTCCATGACGATGCCGTCGGCATCGGCCAGCAGCTCTGCATAACGGGTCGCGTTGCGGGCCACTTCGGCCTGGGCCTCGGCCGCACTGAGCTGGGCTTTGGCGGAATCCGCCGCGGCCTTGAAGCGATCGTAGGCCGAAGCCGAAATCGCACCGGTTCCGCGTAACTCGCGGTAGCGGGCCTCATCTTCCGATGTCTGTTGCGCCAGTGCTCGCGCCGCGGCGACTGCTCCGCGCTGCGCATGAGCGGCGAGCTGCAGATCGACGGGGTCGATGCGCATCAGTGGCTGGCCGCGTTTGACTGTTTGCCCCGTATCCACCAGCCGCTCCAGCACCTTTCCGGAGACGCGAAAGCCCAGATCGCTCTGAACCCGAGCGGCTACGGTGCCGGTAAAGGAGCGCGACGCAGAGTCTGCCCCTTTAACAGTGACGGCACGCACCAGCGGCGCTTCGGTGCGCGGATCGGATGGCGTTTTTTCGCCGCAAGCGACCAGCGCAAACGGCAAGGCACAGATGAAAGTGGATAAAACCAGGCGGCGCCGAAGCATAGGAGTCCCATTGGCGAATGGATTGGGACTCTCACTTTGTATCTAGTGACTAATTTAGTCAATAGTCACAATTCGATTCAATACATCAGGGCGACAGGCTGCGCAGCACCAAGCCGGACAGTAGGGCCGGCGCTTCGTCGGTATGGCCGGAGCTATGTTGCAAGAGCAGCGGGTTGAGGTAAGGGCGCATGACCAGATAGATCGCCATCACCACTTCATCAAGGGGTGTCTTGCGCTCGAAGTCTCCGCTTTGCCGACCTGCCTGCAAGATGTCCTCAAGCAACTTGCGGATGCGTTCTTCGTAAGCGAGCGCCGCCGCCCAGCGTTCGGTGGCCGCCGAAGAGGCAATTTCGTAGAGCTTGCGGTCCTGGAAAAACAGGCGAAGGCTCGCCTCGACGATCGCCTTGAACATCCGTCGTAGCTTCTCCGGGGGGCGATCGACCTCGTCGACGGCGGTTCTGACCTCGGCTTCGATCTGGCTCAGGCAGCCTGCGCAGATCATCTCGCCAATGGCCTGCTTGGATTCGAAGAACTTGTAGATATAGGCCTTGGAGAAACCGATGGATTTGGCCAGGTCGGAGACCGTGGTCTTCTCGTAGCCATAGCGGCTGAAGTGTTCGGTGGCCGCGGCGACGATCTGATCGCGCACATCGTGATCCGCTGGGCCGCGGGTTGAAACTGATGGGGGAGGCGTCTGGTTCATGGCCCATAGCCTACAGCCCGTCTCGGGAATGGACAACAAGTGACCAATGTGTAATATGGTCACTGAATGCCTGTCACTTAAGCCAGCGCCCTATCTCCTGCTGCGGAAGAAACCCATGCTGCCCAAACGCCCCCTTGCCATGCTTATCGCAGCCAGCCTCTCGGCAGGCTGCGCAGTCGGTCCCGACTACACCCAGCCCGATACGCCCCTGCCGAAACAGTACCTGGGCCAGGCGGCGATAGAGCAACGGCATGCCACCGCCAGCGCCGACCTCGTCGCCTGGTGGGCAGGGTTCGGCGACCCGCAACTGACTCGCTTGGTAACCCTTGCGTTGGAGCAGAATCTCGACCTCGCGCAGGCGTCCGCTCGTGTCGCGCAAGCGCGTGCGGGGCTCGGAGCGGCGAATGCCGCCTTGTTGCCCTCGGGCAACATCAGTGGCCAAGCGGCCAGGGGCTACCAGTCGATCGAAACACCGTTGGGGCAAGTGTTGAACGCGACGCCGGCTTTCGACCGCTATGGCAACGCCTTCGAGGCCAATCTCGGCGCGAGCTGGGAGCTGGACCTGTTCGGTGGCCTGCATCGTGGCCGCGAAGCGGCGCTTGCCGAGTACCGGGCTTCACAGGCGGGCGTGGCCGCAACACGGCTGGCGGTGGCGGCGCAGACCGCCGATACCTATATCAGCATCCGTGGTTTGCAGACCCGCCTCGAGATCGCATGGGGGCAGGTGCGCACGCAGCAGGAGCTGCTCGCAACCGTCAACCTGCTTTATGGCAAGGGCTTGGCAGCCGAACTCCAAGTGCGACAGGTCGAAGGCGCGCTTGCCCAGGTACGGGCATCCGTACCGGTTCTCGAGGCAGGGCTGGAGACGGCGATGAACGCTCTGGATGTGATGCTGGGCTCGCCGCCCGGCACCCACCGGGCAGAGCTCGCCGCTAGCGGCGCCATCCCGGCCGCCCCGCAAATTGGGGTGATGGGATCACCGGGCGAGTTGCTCCGACGTCGGCCTGATCTGATTGCGGCCGAACGTCAATTGGCCGCTGCGAACGCGCGTATCGGCGTCGCCATCGCCGAGTACTACCCCAAGCTCTCCCTCGGTGGACTGATCGGCAGTGCGACAGCGGTGTCCGCTGGCAACTTGTTCAGTGGCGGTGCCAGCCAAGGCTCCGGCATATTGGGCCTGCGCTGGCGTCTATTCGATTTCGCCCGCATCGACGCGCAGATCGACCTGGCCAAGGGGCAGGAAGCCGAGAGGCTGGCGGCCTATCGACTGGCCGTACTGCGCGCCACCGAGGATGTGGAAAACGCCTTCTCGGCGCTGGTCAAACGCGAGGAGCAGGCGGGCGTGCTCGCCCAGGGCGTGGACTCGCTCGGCCGCGCGCGGAAAGCCTCCTTTGCGGCCTACCAGAAAGGCGTCGTCAGCCTGATCGAAGTGCTGCAAGCCGACGAAAACCTGCTGCGGGCCTCCGATGCGCGGGCCCAGGCGCAAGCCGAATCGGCACGCGCCGCGGTCGCCGCCTTCAAGGCGCTCGGCGGCGGTTGGCAACCCCGTGAATCGGCAGCGGTTGCGTTCAGGTAACAGCGGCATGCAGTAATACCTGTAACGCGATGGATATCGCTCAGCCCCCCTTTATCGCGGCGCAGATTCTCTCTGCGCTCAGCCCGAAATGGACTTTTCCCCATAGCGAACACGTCTTTTGCTGAAGTTGCCCACAAAGACTGTGGAGCGAGCTGTGGATAAGGTGGGTGTAGCGCGCTGCGTGCTTAGTTATCCGGCTTTTTGCGGGTGCTGGTGGTTTTTTGATCAGCTTTGTTTTTATCGTAAAAACAGCAGCTTAGTCGCGTTATGCAAGAAGCTGAAGTTGTCCACGACTACTGTGGGCATTGTTGTGGATAACTGATGTATGCCTTGTTCGAGCCCTTGCCGCGCGCTGCTTGGCGCCGGTTGATCAGCATTTGACCAGCTTGCCAGAGAGCGTCCGGGGCGCACTTTCGCCCTTGGTTAGTCAAGAAATAATCACGCTATTTCAATAGCTTGGCCAAGGCGTTGGGGACAAAGCCAGTGACTTATCCCGAATTGTTGTGGAGCGATCTGTGGATAAGCTGCGTACGCTTGCGCCGAGCCCGCAAAGGGCAAGGCGTGCGTATGCTTGGCTGTTTTTTGTACAGCGGGCCGGCGCACATCGAGGGCGGCCGGCATGGCGCTGTCGATCAGCTGGCCAGCAGCCAGATACCGCAGAACGCGGAGGCAGCGCCGGCCAGGCGTACCCAGGGTGCGGTCACCCCGCGCGCCAGTGCATAGCCGCCGGCATGCAGCGCCGCGGTGGCGCTCACGAAACCCAGGGCATAAGCCCAGGGGCTGGCCGCCAGCGGTAGTTCGAGACCGTGGGCGACGCCATGACTCAGAGCGAATAGCGCGGTCAGCGTCACCGACACGATCATCGGCATGCGCGCGGCGAGGGTGACCAGCAGGCCGAGGGCCAGCACCGAGGCGGCGATGCCGGTTTCCAATTGCGGCAGTTGCATGCCGGTGAAGCCGAGCAAGCCGCCGCCGATCATGCTGAGAACAAATGTCAGCGGCAGCGCCCAGCGTGCCGAGCCCTGTTGTTGCGCGGCCCAGAGGCCGACGGCGAACAGTGCCAACAGGTGGTCGAGGCCCAGCAGCGGGTGGGCCAGGCCGGCCATCAGGCCGCTGGCTTGGTGGCCTGGATGGGCGAAGGCCAAGCCAGGCGCGAGAAGCAGGGCGAGGGCGGGCAAGTGTCTATAAAGCTTCATTGGCGACGCTCCTTGGAAATGGCGGTTCAGGCGGCGGTCAGCATGCCGTGGCGCTCGATAAAGGCGATGATTTGTTCCAGGCCTTGGCCGACCTTCTGGTTGCTGAAGACGAAGGGTTTGTCGCCGCGCATCTTCAGGGTGTCGCGCTCCATCACTTCCAGCGAGGCGCCGACCAAGGGCGCCAGGTCGACCTTGTTGATCACCAACAGGTCGGATTTGCAGATGCCCGGCCCGCCTTTGCGCGGCAGTTTGTCGCCAGCCGATACGTCGATCACGTAAATGGTCAGGTCCGACAGTTCGGGGCTGAAGGTGGCGGACAGGTTGTCGCCGCCAGACTCGACGATGATCAGGTCGAGGCCGGGGAAGCGCCGGTTGAGCTGGTCAACCGCTTCCAGATTGATCGAGGCGTCCTCGCGGATCGCCGTGTGCGGGCAGCCGCCGGTTTCCACGCCAATGATCCGCTCCGGCGCCAGGGCTTCGTTGCGCACCAGAAATTGCGCGTCTTCCTGGGTGTAGATGTCGTTGGTCACCACCGCCAGGTTGTAGCGCTCGCGCAGGGCCAGGCACAGGGCCAGGGTCAGGGCGGTCTTGCCGGAACCGACCGGGCCACCGATACCGACGCGCAGGGGTTGGCTGTTCATCGTTGAGTCTTCCTTTATCAAGAGCGGAATAAACGGCTGTACTGGCGCTCGTGCGCCATGCTCGCCAGGGTCAGGCCGAAGGCGGCGCTGCCCCAGTGTTCGGGTTGCAGTTGGCTGGCCTGCTGCTGCGCCTGGTCGAGCAGCGGCAACAGTTCGGAGGTCAGGCGCTGCGCTGCCTGCTGGCCCAGCGGCAGGGTCTTCATCAGCACCGCCAACTGATTTTCCAGCCAGCCCCAGAGCCAGGCGGCCAGGGCGTCCTGCGGGCTGATCTGCCAGGCGCGAGCGGCCAGCGCCCAGCCGACGGCCAGCCCGGGTTCGTCGAGCGCGGCGAACAGCGCTCGGGATGCTTCGTCCAGTTCCGGCAGGCCGCTGAGCAGCTGCTCCAGGGAATAGCCCATCTGCCGGCTTTCCTGGCGCAGCTCGCGGGTTTCGCGGCTGGCGCGCTGTTGCTCGGCGAGCTGGCGCAAGTGCGGCCAGTCGGCGTCGGCCGCCGCCTGGCAGTGGGCCAGTAACAGCGGCGCTTCGAAGCGCGCGAGGTTGAGCAGCAATTGATCGACGATCCAGCGCGCAGCGCTCTCGGCGTCAACCACTAGGCCCTGCTCGACGGCCATTTCCAGGCCCTGGGAATAGCTGTAGCCGCCGATCGGCAGCTGCGGGCTGGCCAGTCGCAGAAGGGCCCAGGATTTATTCATCGGCAACCTCCGCAACCGGCAGGCCATGCCGCCGCAACAGCGCTGGGGGCGGATTCACTTGCGCGCGCCGAACTGATGCAGGCGCGGCGCATAGCTGAACTCCGCATCGCCGGCATGCGAATGGTGGTGACCGCCGCCGTAGGCGCCTTGCTCGGGCTGATAGGGCGCCTCGATAGCTTCGACCCGTGCGCCCAGTTGTTCGAGCATGGCCTTGAGCACGTAGTCGTCGGGCAGGCGCAGCCAGCCGTCGCCGAGCTGCAGGGCGACATGGCGGTTGCCCAAGTGGTAGGCGGCACGCATCAGTTCGAAGGGGTTGGCGCAGGTGACGTGCAGCAGTTGCTCGGCGCGCGCGCAGACTTTGACGATGCGGCCGTCCTCGGCCTGCAGGCATTCGCCGTCGTGCAGGGGCGGTTGGCCGCGTTCGAGAAACAGGCCGACGTCTTCGCCCTGGCTGCTGAAACAGCGCAGGCGGCTTTTGCTGCGGGCCTCGAAGCTCAGGTGCAATTCGGCGTCCCAGTGGTCACGGGGCGCGATACGTTGATGAATGACCAGCATGGGTGTCTTCCTTCGATGCCGGGGGGCGGACTGCGCCGCTGTTTGGATCAAGGGTAGAGCAAGGGGCTTGCCAAGCCAGCTTGATGCGCTGTTATGGGCGGGAATGGCGTGGGGGGCGGCAAAAACGGGGCGTAGCGAGGATTTAATTGGTGCGCGTGGCGGGCGTGTGCGCTGTTCTGGTGCGCCTGCGCTCAGTCTCTCGCGTGGCCGAGGCCTTGCCAGTGTTTCGCGCCGATAAAGATGAAGCGCAACTGTTCGATCATCTTGACCTGGGGGGTGGCGTGCGCGGGCAGGGTCTCGGAGGGCGGGTCGATCAGCTCGGGGAGCGTGGCGAACACGGTTTTCACCACCAGGTCGGCAAGCATGTTTTGCGCAGGCGTATCGAAGTCGCGGGTCTTCGGCATGGTCTTCAGATCCGCCACCAGGTCGGCGGTAATACGTTCGCGCAGCGCGGCGATCGCCAGGCGTACCGGCAGCGAGCCGCCGTACTGTTCGCGGGCGAGAAACAGGAACTGCGAACGATTGGCCGTGACCGCATCGAGGAAGATGCGTACCGACGCATCGATCACCCCGCCGACTTCGAACTCATGGTGGCGCACCTGGCGGATGGTCTCGCGAAAGGTTTCGCCGACCTCGGCGACCAGCGCCAGGCCCAATTCGTCCATATCCTGAAAATGCCGGTAGAAGCCGGTCGGCACTATGCCGGCGTTACGCGCGACTTCGCGCAGGCTCAGGCTGCCGAAGCCGCGCCCGCTGTCCATCAGGTTGCGAGCCGCGTCCATCAAAGCGTTGCGGGTTTGCAGTTTTTGTTCGGCACGGGGCTGCATGACATCTGACTTCCGGGAAATTATCCCGGCACTCTAACAAATGCGCTTTGTGGCGGTCGAAGCGGATTGAGTGAACGCTTGTTGACTGAGTGGAGGGCTCCACCAGCATACGCACACCCCTCAATCGGAGCGTCGCCATGCCTCCTGTTCCTTTTGCTTTTGCGCGTTTCGGCGCGTCTTTGTTACAGCCATTACGTGCACTGACCGCGGGCGGTTGGCTGCGCGAAAGCGATGTCGATGCGTTGCTCGCCACCCTTCACCCGGCGTGGCGGCTCAATCGCGTGTTCGCCCGGGTCGAAGCGCGGCGTTGGGTTGCCGACGATATGCTGGCCTTGATCCTGCGCCCCAACGGTAATTGGCGGGGGGCCAAGCCTGGCCAGCATGTGCAGGTTTATCTGGAGCAGGCAGGCGTGCGGCTGAGCCGCAGTTATAGCCTGACCGCGCTTGGTGCCGATGGCAGCCTGGAGATCGCCATTAAGCGTCAACCCGGTGGGCGCGTGTCGCCGCGGTTGCTCGATTCGGTCTCGGTCGGCCAAGTGCTGGAGTTGGGCCCTGCGTTTGGCGAACTGCGCTGGGCCAAGCCCGACGAGGGTGTGCTGCTATTGGCCGCCGGCAGTGGCATCACGCCTTTGCTGGGCTTGCTGCGCAACGCGTTGGCCGAGGGCTTCAGCGCGCCGATCGATTTGTTGCATTACGTGTGTGAGAAAGGCCAACAGGCTTTTGTCGACGAGTTGCAGGCCTTGCAGGCGCGATACACCAACCTGCAAGTGCATTGGGCGCTAGAGGAGCCTGCGGGGGCGGGCGATTTACGTGGGCGTTTCTGTGCCGAGCACCTGGCAGGGATTGGCGAATTGGATCGGCGTCAGGTTCTGGCCTGCGGTCCAGTGGGGTTCGTCGAGCAGGTGCAGCGGTGGTGGCGCGGTACCGGTCATGCTACCCAGCTGCAATTCGAAGCGTTCACCGCGCCGGCCTCGCTAGATATAGGGCCCGTCGAGCGGCAAGTGCAGCTGGGCTTCGCCCGTAGCCGCCAGCAAGGCCCGGGTGACAATCGGCGCAGCATCTTGGAGCAGGCCGAAAGCCTGGGCCTGCATCCGCAGCACGGCTGTCGCCAGGGCGTTTGCGCCAGTTGCACCTGCGCGCTGATCAGCGGCGCGGTGCGTGATTTGCGCAGCGGGGCAATCACCCGCGAGCCGGGGCAGCCGATCCGTCTTTGTGTAAACGCTCCCCATACGGATGTTGAAATCGATCTTTAACACGCCAATTGCGCAGCGCTCCGTTTTAGGGGGCAGGGGCTCGTGGTCGCGCCATGACGGCACCATCGAGGTGAGGAGATACCTGTGCGAGTTGATCGTGAGCTAACCGCTGAAGAAGTGGCGTCCTTCGGCGCCGAATTGGATGCACTGCGCCAACGTACTCTTGATGACCTGGGCGAGGTCGACGCGCGCTATATCCGGCGTATCCGCGCGGTCGTGCGTTTTTTCTGCTGGAGCGGACGCGCCTTGCTGATGTTCGGTTGGTTTCCGCCGACCTGGTTGCTCGGCAGCCTCTTGCTCGGCCTGGGCAAAATCATGGAGAACCTGGAGCTGGGCCATAACGTCATGCATGGTCAGTACGACTGGATGAACGATCCCGAACTCAGCGGGCGTCATTATGAGTGGGATATGGCCGGACCCAGCATTTTCTGGCGCAAAACCCATAACCATATCCATCACACTTACACCAATGTGCTGGGCATGGACGATGACATTGGCTACGGCTTGGCCCGTCTATTTCCCGAGCAACGTTGGAAGCCGTTCTACCGCTGGCAACCGTTGTGGACGGCACTCCACGCGGTGCTGTTCGAATTCGCGCTGGCGGCCCAGCACCTGCGCCTGGACAAGGTTTATAAAGGCAGGCGTACCCTTGCCGAGGTCGCGCCCTTGATCAAGGTCGTCAACGCCAAGGTGCTGCGTCAGTTGGTCAAGGACTATCTGCTGTTCCCGCTGGTGGCGCTGTTGTTGGGGGCCAATGCGCTGGCGGTGCTGGGCGGCAACCTGCTGGCCAATATGATCCGCAACCTATGGATCTTCATGATGATTTATTGCGGCCACTTCACCGAAGGCGTGGCGGTATTCAGTCGCGAATCGTTCGAGGGCGAGAGCCGTGGTCATTGGTACCTGCGCCAGTTGCGCAGTTCGAGCAACATGGAAGGTGGGTCGCTGTTTCATATCCTCTCCGGCAACCTCAGCCATCAGATCGAACACCACCTGTTTCCCGACCTGCCGGCGCGCCGCTATGCGGCCTTGGCAGTGGAGGTGCGCGAGATCGCCAAGCGTTATGGCCAAACCTATGACGGCGGGCGCTGGGGTGAGCAGTTCTTCAGCGTAATGCGGCGTGTTTGGTTGTATCGCCAACCCAATCCCCAGGCGGCTTGAGCCCTCATTGCGGTCTATTCGGGCGCGCTACGGCGCTCGCTTTCGGGTTGAACTTGCGCTCTGGACACGCGCTCCATAGCGGCAGCAGGTTTTCAGGCTTGGCACGGGTTCGGCTAACCTGTGCTAAGCCGTTTGGTCGTCCGTTGTTGCCGAGAGTTGCCGCTTATGTCGACACCCCGTTATCCCCTGGTGCTGGTGCCCGGATTGCTGGGGTTCATACGTGTACTCGGGTATCCCTACTGGTATGGCATCGTTACCGCGCTGCGCAAGCAGGGCGCCACGGTGTTTCCGGTGCTGGTCTCGGCCGTGCATTCCACCGAGGTGCGCGGCGAGCAGCTATTGCAACGAATCGCCGCGCTGCGCGAGCAGACCGGCGCCGCCAAGGTGCATCTGATCGGCCACAGCCAGGGCGCACTGACCGCTCGCTACGCCGCGGCGAAACGGCCCGAATGGGTGGCCTCGGTTACTTCGGTCGCCGGGCCCAATCAGGGCTCGGAGTTGGCGGACTATCTGCAGCGCAGGTTCGCCACCGGCAGTTGGCTGGAAAGAATTCTGAGTGCGCTGACCCACGCAATAGCGCTCTGCCTGGGCTGGCTGGAAAGCGCCGACAAGGGGCCGCGGCTGCCGATCGACGTCGATGCCTCGCACCGCTCGCTGACCAGCGAAGGCATCGCTCTGTTCAATGCGCAATACCCGCAAGGGTTACCGGATACCTGGGGCGGGCAGGGCGCAGCCGAGGTCGATGGCGTGCGTTATTACTCCTGGAGCGGGGTGCTGACGCCGGGAATCACCGATGGCGGCATTCGCCGTTTCGAGGCGATGAGCCTGATGTGCCGGCTCTGCGCCCGCTATGGCTTTCAGCGCGAGGCTGGTGCTTGCGACGGTATGGTCGGGCGTTACAGCTCGCACCTGGGCACAGTGCTCGGCGACGGCTTCACCTTCGACCACCTGAGCATCGTCAATCAGCCCCTTGGGCTGGTGGGTAAGGGCGACGACCCGGTGCGGCTGTTCGTCGAACATGCCCAGCGTCTGCACGACGCCGGTTTGTAAGCGGGTGCGCAGCAGACCGTCCCACGGCGTGTTGAAGATCAGATTGGCCAGGCTGTCGACCGGGCAAGCGGGTCGATCTAACGATGCATTGGCGTTTTTCACCTGAGCCCCCTTGCCATCGGTGCTAGAGATCCGGCGGACTGGCTGCATGCCGAGTTGAAAATTTTGAGCGAGTTGCCGCGTCAGGTTCGGCTCGCTTGATCGCCCGGGCGATGAGCTGCTGGTTTGCGGCGGTGTAAAGCCCGATGATGAATCCCGGCCCTTGGTTACCTTATTAACGGAGTCGCCCGCGCGGATGTTGATCGTCGAGGATGTGCATAAAGCCTTCGCCACTGCCCAAGGCAGCCTGCCGGTATTGCGCGGGGTCGACCTGCAATTGCCGAGGGGCAGCAGCCTGGCGCTGATGGGCGAATCGGGCAGCGGCAAGAGCACCTTGCTGCACTTGATCGCCGGGTTGGAGCGTGCTGACAGCGGGCGCATCCTGATCGACGGCGAGCCGTTGCAGGGGCGTGGCGAGGCCGAATTGGCACGCTGGCGCCGCGAAGGCATCGGCCTGGTGTTCCAGCAATACAATCTGATCGGCAGCCTCAGTGTCGCCGCCAACCTGGCCTTTCAAGCGCGGCTGGCCGAGCGGCACGATCCGGCCTGGGTCAGCCATCTGGCTGAACGCCTGGGCCTGACGCCGTTGCTGCAGCGGTACCCCGAGCAACTTTCCGGCGGCCAGCAGCAGCGCGTGGCGATCGGCCGGGCGTTGGCCTCGCGGCCTTCATTGGTATTGGCCGACGAACCGACCGGCAGCCTCGACGAGGCGAGCAGCGAAACCGTGCTGGAGCTGTTCCTGGAACTGGTGGGCGAGGCCGGCAGCAGCCTATTGCTGGTGACCCATAGCGAACGTCTGGCCTCACGTCTGGCGCACAACCTATACCTGCACCTGGGGCGCGTGCAGCCGCGGGAGGCCTGACGATGGTGCGCATTTGCCTGCTGGCGCTGCTCAGCCATTGGCGCCGTCATCCGCTGCAATTGTTCAGCATCCTTACCGGCCTGTGGCTGGCCACTGCCTTGTGGACCGGGGTGCAGGCGCTCAACAGTCAGGCGCGTGCCGATTACGCCCGTGCCAGCGCCGTGCTTGCCGGGCCGGCGCGGGCACAATTGCTGCCGCGCCAGGGCCAGCGCTTCGACCAGCAGCTGTATGTGCAACTGCGTCGTAGTGGCTGGCCGGTGTCGCCGCTACTGGAAGGGCGCTTGCGTTTTGTCGGCGAGCCGCCACTCAGCGTGCAATTGCTCGGCATTGAGCCGCTGACCCTGCCAGCCGGCAGCGAGGTGGCTGGCCAGGGCGCCGACAGCATCGACTTCGGCGCCTTTATCGGCGACCCCGGCCAGGCCTGGATCGCGCCGGATACATTGGCCCGTTTGGGTATCAAGCCCGGCGAACCGGCGGTGACCCTCGACGGCCAGCGTTTGCCGCCGTTGCAGGTGCGGCCGCAATTGGCGCCGGGGGTGATAGTGGTCGATATCGGCCAGGCGCAACGTCTGTTGCAGGCGCCGGGGCAACTTTCGCGCCTGCTGTTACCGGCGGATTTCGCCGCGCGCTCGCCCGAACTGCCGGTGCAGCTGGAAAGCCAGCTGCGGCTGCAAGCGGCGGAGGATAACGACGACTTACAGCGCCTGACCGCAAGCTTTCACCTCAACCTCAGTGCGCTCGGTTTGCTGGCCTTTATCGTCGGCCTGTTTATCGTGCACGCGGCGATTGGCCTGGCGCTGGAGCAACGTCGTGGCTTGCTGCGCACCCTGCGAACCTGTGGGGTCAGCCTGCGGGGCTTGCTCGGCGCGTTGGCGCTGGAGCTGGGGCTGTTCGCCCTGCTCGCCGGGCTGGCCGGGGTCGCCAGCGGCTATCTGCTGGCCAGTTGGCTGCTCGGCGACCTGGCCGCGAGCCTGCGCGGGCTATACGGCGCGGAAGTGGCCGGGCAATTGAGCCTGGCGCCGCAATGGTGGTTGGCCGGGCTCGCGATCAGCCTGCTCGGCGCGCTGCTGGCTGGCCTTGGCAGCCTGTTGCGCGCGGCGCGCCTGCCGTTGTTGGCGTTGTCCCAGCCCCAGGCCTGGCGCGAGGCCCAGGGTCGCTGGCTGAAGCGCCAAGCCTGGTTGGCAGCGGCGCTGTTGATCCTTGCGCTGGGCTGCTGGGCGCTGGGCGATAGTCTGCTCAGCGCTTTCGCGTTGCTTGCCGCCCTGTTGCTGGCCGCGGCGTTGCTGTTGCCGGCTTTGCTCGACCGCGCCCTGGCCGTGCTCGCGCGCTACTGCCGCGGCCCCCTGAGCGAATGGTTCGTCGCCGATAGCCGCCAGCAGCTGCCGGCCCTAGTCTTGGCGTTGATGGCGCTGCTGCTGGCGCTATCGGCCAGCGTCGGTGTCGGCAGCATGACCGAGGGCTTTCGCCAGACCTTCGTCGGCTGGCTCGATCAACGCCTGTCGGCCGAGCTGTACCTGTCGCCGCGCGACACGGCGCAAGCGCGGCAGATCATCGCCTGGCTCGACGAGCAGGAGCAGATCGATGCGGTGCTGCCGCTGTGGCAGACCGAATTGCGCTTGCAAGGCTGGCCGACGCAGTTGCAGGGCATCGTCGAACACCCCAGTTACCGACGGGACTGGCCGCTGCTGGAGCAGCAAGCCGACGCCTGGGCGCAACTGCATGAAGGGCAGGGCGCGATGCTCAGCGAGCAACTGGCGCGGCGTCTCGATCTGCGCCTGGGCGATACGCTGCGTCTGCCAGCGCCGGACGGCGAACAGCGCCTGCGCGTGCTGGCCTTGTTCGCCGACTACGGCAACCCCAAAGGCCATCTGCTGGTCAGTGCCGACTGGTTGCGGCGGCACTGGCCCGATGCCGAGCTGCGCAGCCTCAGCCTGCGTTTGCCGGCGCCGCGCGTCGCCGCGCTGAAGGCTCAGTTGGAGCAGCGTTATGCTGGCGCAGGCCTGCGCCTGATCGACCAGGCCTCACTGAAACACTGGTCGACCCAGGTATTCGAGCGCACCTTCGCCGCCACCGCAGCGCTCAACAGCCTGACCCTGGGGGTGGCCGGGGTGGCGTTATTCATCAGCCTGCTGACCCTCGGCCAGACCCGTCTCGGCCAATTGGCGCCGTTGTGTGCGCTGGGCCTGGGGCGGCGCCGCCTGGCCTGGTTGAGCCTGGGGCAAACGCTGCTGCTGGCCGGCCTCACGGTGCTGCTGGCGATGCCCTTGGGCTTGTTGCTGGCCTGGTGCCTGGTGGCGGTGGTCAATGTCCAGGCGTTCGGCTGGCGCCTGCCGCTACATGTGTTCCCCGCGCAACTGCTGCAGCTCGCCGCGCTCGGCCTGTGCACCAGCCTGCTTGCCGCCTCCGGGCCGCTCTGGCAAATAGCCCGACGCCAGCCCGCCGACCTGTTGAGGCAATTCGCCGATGATCGCTAAACCTCTGCTGTCGAGCCTGCTGCTGAGCCTGGTGCTGCTCGCCGGTTGCGAGCAAACGCCAGAACCGCGCCAGGGTTTCGCCGGCCTCGGTGAGGCGGCGCAGGGCTTCGCCCGGGTCGAGCGCGGTCAGCCGTTGGTATTCCCGCGTGACCATGGCGCCCATCCCGGCTATCGCATCGAATGGTGGTACGTCACCGCCAACCTCAGCGACGAGCAGGGCCGCGCCTGGGGCGTGCAATGGACGCTGTTTCGCTCGGCCCTGCGCCCCGGCGAGGAGCAGTCCGGTTGGCAAAGTCCCAATCTGTGGCTCGGTCACGCCGGGCTGAGCGGCCCCCTCGGGCACAGTTTCAGCGAACTGCGGGCCCGCGGTGGCATCGGTCAGGCAGGCGTCGAGGCCGAGCCATTCAGGGCCTGGATCGATGCTTGGTCGCTACGCGGCGAGCCCGGCCAGGGCTTGCAGCAGCTACGGATGCAGGCCACCGGCGAGGATTTTCGCTACCGCCTGCAACTCCAGGCCGAAGGCCCGCTGGTGCTGCACGGCGAGCGCGGCTACAGCGAAAAATCCGGCGCGGGCCAGGCTTCGTATTACTACAGCCAACCGTTCTACCGGGTCGACGGCGAGATCGAACGTGATGGCCAGCGCTTCACCGTCAGCGGCCAGGCCTGGCTCGACCGCGAGTGGAGCAGCCAGCCGCTGGCCGCCGAGCAGCAGGGCTGGGACTGGTTTTCCCTGCACCTGGCCAGCGGTGCCAAGCTGATGCTGTTCCAGGTACGCCAGGCCGATGGCGAGCCCTACCGCGCCGGCACCTGGATCGACGCCGACGGCCGCGCCCAGGCCCTGCGCGGCGAGCAGATCCAGCTCAGCGCCCAGACCTGGACGCGTCAAAGTCATGGCCGCAAGGTGCCGACCCGCTGGCGCATCCAGGTCGCCGAGCATGACCTGGACCTGGAGGCCGAAGCCATCCAGCCGCAAGCCTGGATGGGCACCTCGTTCCCTTACTGGGAAGGCCCGATACGCCTGATCGGTGCTCCGGGCGGCGAGGGCTATCTGGAGATGACCGGCTATTGAGGTCTTGATTGGCCACCTCAACCACGTCATCGGCCTACTAAGGTCGGATAGCGCTAGGCCCAGTGTTTTTTTGTCGCAAGTACAGGCTCGGACGTTCATGCGCGTATACTCGTGGGGGTATATAAATTGGGCTGTTCAGGGGGCTGTCATGCGATTTGCTGCTGCGACTTTTCTAGGTTCGTTTTTTCTGGGTTCGCTGAGTATTGGCGCCTATGCGGAGAATTATCAGGCTGAAGGTGCCGCGTTGATTCCGCCTTTCCAGCAGCAACTATTGAGCACCGTCAAAGCGGCCATGCAGGCCGGTGGGCCAGCCAGTGCGGTCGAGGCGTGTCGATTATCGGCGCCGCAGATCGCCGCCGAGCACAGCAAAAGCCCGTGGACTATCGGCCGCACCGCATTGAAAGTGCGCAATCCGGCAAACGCCCCCGATGCTTGGGAGCGGCGGGTACTGGAGCGGTTCGCCGAGCGTGCGCAGGCGGGCGAACCGCTTGCCGATCTGGTTCACGCGGAAACGGTCGATGGCGAATTCCGCATGATGAAGGCCATCGCCACCGGCGAGCCGTGCCTGGCCTGTCATGGCAAGAACATAGAGCCGGCGCTCGCTGCGGTGATTGATGTAGGCTACCCGCACGACGAGGCACGCGGATTCGCTCTGGGCGAGTTGCGCGGTGCCTTCACATTGCGACGTACTGTAGAAGTTGGAAATGATTGAATCAGCACAGCTGAAACACCGGGATTCCCTGCTCAAGCGTCTGGCCCGTGTCGAGGGCCAGGTGCGCGGCATTCAGGCGATGATCAAGCGCGGCGATGAATGCGAGTCCGTCGCTCAGCAGTTCAGCGCCGCCCGCAAAGCCCTGGATAAGGCCTACCAGGAAATGCTCGTGTGCCTGGCCGAGGAAGCGATTCTCAGCCCCGAGCAGAGCAATCAGGACAAGCTCGCCCAGGTGCGCGCGATCTTCACCAAATACACCTGATTACCTGGCCGACGCCGCACCCTTCGGGCTAGGCGCTTTGGGCTTGCCACAAGATGACATAGCCCAACCCCATCAGCAGCCAGCCGGCGATGGGGTGGAAAAGGATCTTCCACAGCCTGCCGATCGGGTCGAAACCTACGCCATGGATAAAGCCGCTGGAGATGCCGAGCATGCTCAGCATGATCAGGCGATGGTCGTAGTGGCCGTCCGCGGTCAGCATGGCCGCGGGGTGGATCAGCAATATCAGCGTCAGCGGCGTCGCCAGCAGCAGCGATAGCGCACGGCTGTAACCGCGCGCCAGCCAGGGGCGCGGCTCAGTCGTCACCCGCCACCTCTTCGTCGAGGTTCTGCGTCGTTTCCAGCCACAGGGCGTTGATGATGCCGAAGCTGCAGGCCAGCAACACGCCCAGAATCCAGGTGAAGTACCACATTGCATTCTCCTTGCCCGCCGAGGCGGGGGTTGTGCGCTTCGGCCGCGAACTTGCCTGCCGAAGCGCAACGATCAGTACAGCCCGTGCGGGTTGGCTTCGATGCTTCGATCGGTCAGGCGTCCCCACATGCGCGTGTAGCACCACAGGGTATAAGCCAGGATCAGCGGGACGAAAATGCAGGCCACGACGAACATGATGCCCAGGGTCTTATGGCTCGATACGGCATCCCACAGGGTCAGGCTCGAGGCCGGATCGATGCTCGACGGAAAGACGAAAGGAAACAGCGCGAAGCCCGCGGTACACAAGGTGCCGACGATCATCAGGCTGCTGCCGATAAAGGCCACGGCACCGCGGTTGGCCTGGGAACCGAACAGGGCGAGCAGCCCACCGAGCAAGCCCAGCACGGGCGCCAGCATGGTCAATGGATACTGGCGATAGTTGGCGAGCCAGCCGACGTTGGTCGACGCCACCTGCTTGGCCAGCGGATTGATCGCGCCGCCGGGATCGATGCCGCCGGTCAGGGACATGCCGGTAATGCCCAGGCTTAGCCAGACGCCGGCGCCGGCGAAAGCGATCAGGTACAGGATCGCGCAGTACCAGGTGGCATTGCGCGAACGGGCATGCAGGTCGGCATCGGTGCGCATCATCAGCCAGGCGCCGCCATGGGTGCACAGCATGCTCAGGCTCACCACGCCGGCGAGCAGGGCGAATGGGTGCAACAGACCGAAGAACGAGCCTTCGTAGCTGGAACGCATCAGCTCATCGAGGCGGAAGGGCAGGCCCAGGAACAGGTTGCCGAAGGCCACGCCAAACAACAGTGCGGGTGCCGCGCCGCCGACGAACAGCGCCCAGTCCCAGGTCGTGCGCCACTTCTGGTTCTCCAGCTTGCTGCGGTAGTCGAAGCCCACCGGGCGGCAGAACAGCGCGAACAGCACCGCCAGCATCGCCCAGTACAGGCCGGAGAAGGCCACGGCATAGACGATTGGCCAGGCGGCGAAAATCGCCCCGCCAGCGGTGATAAACCAGACCTGATTGCCATCCCAGTGCGGCGCGATGGTGTTGATCGCCACGCGGCGTTCATTGTCGGTCTTGCCGACGAAGGGCATAAGCGCCATGGCGCCCATGTCGAAGCCGTCGGTCAGGGCGAAGCCGATCAGCAGTACGCCGACCAGCACCCACCAGATCAGTTTCAAGCTTTCGTAATCAAACATGCTGTTCTCCCTAAGCGCTGACGGCTTGAGCGGCGACGCCACGCTCAAAGTGATAACGACCGCTATGCAGGCTGGATGGGCCGAGGCGCGCGAACTTGATCATCAGGTACATCTCAACCACCAGCAGCACGCTGTAGAAGGCGATCAGCGCCGCCAGCGAACCCCAGACATCGGCTGCGCTGAGCGATGAGGCCGACAGGTGCACGGGCAGGACTTCGGCGATCGACCAGGGCTGACGGCCATGCTCGGCGACGATCCATCCGGTCTGCGCGGCGATCCACGGCAGCGGCAGGCTGAGCAGGGCGAACTTGAGCAGCCAGGGTTTGTTCTCGGCATCGCGCTTCACCGAGGCCCAGGCGGCCAGGGCGAACAACAGCAGCATGAGGAAGCCGGCGGCGACCATGGTGCGGAAGGTCCAGAACATAGTGGCGACGTTGGGGATGGTATCCAGGGACGCGAGCCTGATCTGCTCCTCGCTGGCATCGACCACTGCCGGGGTGTATTTCTTCAGCAGCAGGCCGTAGCCGAGATCCTGTTTGACCGCATCGAAGGCGGCGATGGTGGCCGCGCTCTTGTCGCCGGTGCGCAGACGTTGCAGCAAGCCATAAGCGATCATGCCGTTGCGAATGCGCGCCTCATGCTGCTTGATCAGGTCCTTGATGCCGGTGACCTGCTGATCCAGCGAGCGGGTAGCGACGATGCCCATGGCATAGGGGATTTTCACTGCGTAGTCGGTGCGCTGGGCTTGCTGGTTGGGCAAACCGAACAGGGTGAAGGCGGCGGGCGCCTCTTCGGTTTCCCACTCGGCCTCAATGGCCGCCAGTTTGGTTTTCTGCACGTCGCCGATTTCATAGCCGGACTCATCGCCGAGGATGATCACCGACAGGGTCGAGGCCAGGCCGAACACCGCGGCGATGGCGAAGGAGCGACGGGCGAACGGCAGGTCGCGTTTCTTCAGCAGGTAATAGCTGGAGATGGCCAGCACGAAGATCGCCCCGGTCACGTAGCCGGCGGAAACGGTATGGACGAACTTGACCTGGGCCACCGGGTTGAACAGCAGGGCGCCGAAGTCGGTCAGCTCCATGCGCATGGTTTCGAAGTTGAATTCCGCGCCCACCGGGTTCTGCATCCAGCCGTTGGCGATCAGAATCCACAACGCCGACATGTTCGAGCCGATGGCGACCAGCCAGGTGACGGCCAGGTGCTGTACCCGGGTCAGGCGGTCCCAACCGAAGAAGAACAGGCCGATAAAGGTCGACTCGAGGAAGAACGCCATCAAGCCTTCGATAGCCAGCGGGGCGCCGAAGATGTCGCCGACATAGTGGCTGTAATAAGCCCAGTTGGTGCCGAACTGGAACTCCATGGTCAGCCCGGTGGTGACGCCCAAGGCGAAGTTGATGCCGAACAACTTGCCCCAGAATTTGACCATGTCCTGGTAGACCTGCTTGCCGGTCATGACATAGACCGACTCCATGATCGCCAGCAAAAATGCCAACCCCAAGGTCAAGGGCACGAAGAGGAAGTGGTACATCGCGGTTATTGCGAATTGCAGGCGCGAGAGGTCGACGACGGATTCCGAGATCATCTCGGTTTCTCCTCAGTGGCTAGTGATGAAGGGGGCGGGGCAAGGGTGCCTAACAGGTGGCCGGCAAACCGCTCGGTGCCGTGTTCGGGCACCGTGGGTGCGGGGAACCAGATGGCCTTGATACTGAACAGGATGACCAGCTTGATCAGCACGATGGCGCCGATCTCGCGCACCAGCGGCGTGCGCCATGGGGACTTGGGGGCGTTGTCGGTCATGCGGGTACTCCGGGTTCTGCACCGACGTAACGTCGGCTTGGTGTCCGGCGACGGCGCGTGGCAAAACAATATTAATTGATACCCATGGGGGTATGTTGGCCGCGCCATTGATACAGATCAGTAGATCGGCGAATGCCGGTGCGGCCCACGCCGTTCGCAGTCGCTGAACAGGGCGTCGACTTCCAGGCGCAGGCCTGGATGGCGGCTCATTTCCAATTGATAAGGCCCGATAGGCCTGATCGGCGCGCCGGGCGGCCAGGGCTATCTGGAGATGAGGTGACGAAAGCCGCCAAGCGCGGATAGGCAACAGCGCCCCGGCATGGCTATGATCGGAGCCCATGACCGCCTCCTTGCCGATTCGCCAAACCTGTCCGCCGGGCCTTTGCAGCTGCGGGCTCGAACGCCTGCTGGAAACCCCCGGCGCCGATACGCGCATCCTGCTGCTGACCCGCCCGGAAGAAAAACGCCTGCTCGAACGCCTGGAAAATCTGCAAAGTCTGGCCGACCTGGAAAAAATCCAGCAGCGTCTGTTCGAACAGTTGGGTATCCGCCTCAGCGTCGCGCCGGGCTTCAACGAAGTGCGCAGCATGCGCGGCATCGTCATCCAGATCGACGAGCTGCCCGGCCTCTGCCGCAAGACTCGCCAGGCGATTCCCGCCGCGATCCGCCGCGGCCTGGAGAAGCGTCCGGAAATCGCCTACCGCCTGCTCGACGCCCACGACCTGTTTCGCGACATCTGAGGCCTGTGCAGGTCAGTCCAGGCGCTTCTGCACGCGTGCCACCGACAGCCCCAGCAGCACCACGCAAAACACCAGCAGCACCAGCACTTCGCTCCACAGCTCGGCGAAGCCGGCATTGCGCAGCATCACCCCACGGGTGATACGCAGGTAGTGGGTGAGCGGCAGAAACTCGGCTATCCATTGCGCCGCCTTGGGCATCCCGGCGAACGGGAACATGAAACCGGACAACAGGATCTGCGGCAGAAAGGTGAAGAAGGCCATCTGCATGGCCTGGAACTGCGTGCTCGCCAGGGTCGAGATAAACACCCCCAGGGCCAGGCTGGCGACGATAAAGATCAGTGAGGCGCCATACAGGTCGACCAGCGAACCGCGCACCGGCACGCTGAACAGCCAGTGGCCGACCACCAGGATCACCGTGACCTGGATCAGACCGATGCCAACGAATGGCAGAACCTTGCCGATGATCAATTCCCAACTGGATACCGGCGTGGCGATCAGCAGCTCCAGGTTGCCATGCTCGCGTTCGCGCACCAGCGCCACTGCGGTGAACATCACCATGGTCATGGTCAGGATTACCCCGAGCAGGCCGGGCACCGTATTCAGCGGCGCGAGGCGTTCGGGGTTGTAGAAGTTGACCACCTCAACGCCCCGGTGCGCCTCCGCGCCGGGCAGCGGGTAAGTGGCCAGCTGGCGCGCCGAGGCCTGCACGCTCTGGTCGGAGCCGTCCACGATCAGTTGCAGCGGTGGCTGCTGCCGACTTTGCAGGCGCGCTTCGAAATCCGTCGGCACCACTATCGCGGCGCTGATCCGCCCTTCGCGCAGCAGGCTGTCGACCTGTTGCGGGCTGTGCAGCCGATAGCGCACTTCGAGCACGCCGCTCGAGGCGATTTCCGCCACCACCTCGCGTGAGTGCGCGGTGTTGGCCTGGTCCAGCACCGCGGCTTCGATACCGCGCACATCGAGGTTGATCGCATAGCCGAACAGCACCAGCTGCAGCAGCGGAATGCCGGCGATCATGGCGAACGTCAGCTTGTCGCGGCGCAGTTGGCGCAACTCCTTGAGTACGATGGCGCCCAGGCGACGTAGCCTCATGTGGCCTCCACCGGCTTGCGGGTGACCGAGACGAAGACGTCCTCCAGATTGGCTCTGCCGTTCTGCACCTCGGCCTCGATACCGGCGCCGCGCAGGGTCGCGGCGATGTCGTCGCGGGCGTCATCGCCGCTGCACAGCAGGCGCAGGGTGGCGCCGATCTGGGCCATCGCCTGGACCTTCGGGTGGTCGCGCAGTGCGCGTTGCGCCAGGCCCGGCTGCGCGCAATCGACCAGCAGTGGTTGGCCGGGCAGGGCGTCCATCAGTTCGCGCGGGCTGCCGTCGGCGACCAGCCGGCCGGCATCGAGTATGCCCAGGCGGGTGCAGCGCTCGGCTTCGTCCATGTAGTGGGTGGAGACCAGCAGGGTGACGCCGGTTTCGGACAACTCGAACAGCGAATCCCAGAATTCCCGACGCGACTGCGGGTCCACGGCGCTGGTCGGTTCATCCAACAGCAGCAGGTCGGGCTCGTGCAGCACCGCGCCGGCCAGCGCCAGCCGCTGCCTCTGCCCGCCGCTCATGGTGCCGGCGCGCTGCTCGCGTTGTTCGCTCAGCCAGTAGCGCTGCAGCAACTCGTCGATGCGTTGCCGGGTCCGACGCCGGTCGAGCCCCTGGATAGCGGCGAGAAACTCGAGATTCTCCATGACCGTGAGGTCCTCATACAGGGAGAACTTCTGGGTCATGTAACCGATGCGCCGCTTCAGCGCTTCGGCATCACGCGGGATCTGGTGGCCGAGTACCTCGACTTCGCCTTCGCTGGGCCGCAGCAGGCCGCAGAGCATGCGGATGGTGGTGGATTTGCCGCAGCCGTTGGGCCCGAGAAAACCGAAGATCTCGGCGCGGCGTACGCTGAGGTCGAGGTGGTCGACCGCGGTGAGCGCGCCGAAACGTTTGCTCAGGCCGCGGGCGCGAATCACCAACTCATCGCTGTTCATCGGTCGCGCGCTCCGCATGCAGGGGCAGGCCGGCGGGCAAACGCCGCGCCTCGGCGCCATCCAGCAGCAGTTCGCTGCGGTACATCAGGCGGCTGGCATCGTCGCCGGTGAGGGCGTAGTAGGGCGTGAAGCTGGCTTCGCTGCGGATACTGCGCACATGGGCGGGGAAGGGCTGCTCGATGCCTTCGACCCAAACCCGCATCGGGTCGCCGACGGCGATCTGCGCGCGCAGGCTGGCCGGCACGAAGACCAGCGCATAGGGCGCCTCGCCGACCAGCAGGCTGACCAGTTCGGCACCGGCCGGTGGCTGGTCGCCAACCTTGAACGGCAGCGCATCGACCACCGCCGCGCGGGGCGCGCGCAGGCTCAAGTGGTCGCGGCTCAGTTGCAGTTGCATCAGGTTGCTGCGGGCCGCCTCGAGTGCGGCCGCGGCTTGTTGCACCTGTTCCGGGCGCGTGCCGTTGAGCAGCTCGTTCAGTTGCGCGTCGGCGGCGCGGGTCGCGGCGCGGGCCTGATCGCGGGCTGCGCGTGTGCGATCGAGCTCGGCAATGGCCACCTGCTTGCGTTGGTACAGCGCGGCGATACGCTGAAAGCTGCGTTCGGCGTCGAGCTCCTGCGCCCGGTTGCGCGCCAGGTCGGCGCGCGCCGCTTCGATGCTTTCGCTGCGTGCGCCGTTGCTCAGTTCGGCCAGACGGGCCTGGGCCTGGGCCACTTCGGCGCCGGCCTGGGCGATGCGCGTGTCCTGCCGGCGCGGATCGAGCTCGAGCAGCAACTGGCCGGCCTCGACCCGTTGGCCTTCGACGACATTGCGGCTCAGGATGGCTTCCGAGGCCTCGGCGGGCAGACCGATGCGGTCCCATTCCAGGGTGCCGAGGAGTTTTTCGTCGGCCGCGCCGCAACCGCCAACACTGGCGAGCAGTACGCCGACAAGCAGCAGTTTGTGCATCTCAGACCTCCATTCCGTGTTGCAGCAGCGCCAGGGTATGGGCCACCAAGGTCTCGTTGCCGATCTCCGGGTTGGCGAACACGTCGCGCCAGATCGGCGCGGCGGCATATGGCAGCATGGTTACCCCAATCAATGAGACCACCAGCAGGCGTGGATCGAGCGCCGGATTCAGCTTGCCCTCGGCTTGCGCCGTGGCGAACCGCCTGGCCAGCAGCAGCGGCACCATGGGCGCGATGCGGCTGGTCAACTGGGCGCGCAATACGCCGCCTTCGCAGAGGATTTCACGCACCCACAGCGGCGGAATCCACGGGTGCTCGGCGACGATCCGACTGAGCCCGCGGACGAACCGGGCGACCAGTTCGCGCGGGTCGTCGCCGCTCTGCTGCAGGTCTGCGCCAAGCGTGCCCAGCAGCGGCAGAAAGCGCTCCTCGACCATGGCGCTGACCAGCTTCTGCTTGCCGCCGAAGTAGTAGTTGAGCAGCGCCGGAGTCACCCCCGCCCGCTCGGCGATCGCCCGCAGGCTGGCCGCGCGGATACCGATATGGGCGAAGGTTTCGGTGGCGACATCGAGCAATTGCTCGCGCTGCACCTGATGGTCCGCTGCCGGACGACCGGCCGGGCGGCCGGCTTTGGGTGTGCTCATGGTCGGTATTTAATTAATTGCTGAGTTAATTAAATAAGACGCCGATTTTCCCCGGAAGGCAAGAGGGCGATGGCGTATCGACCGACGGCAGGTGGAAGTGGTCGTCGACCTCGGCGCTGTTCAGGCGTCAGCGCTTGAACAGCGCCGAGTCCAGGCGGTTGAAGCACGCGACGATGCGCGCGTGGGACACCTCGGCGAAGGCCTTTTGCGTCAGGGGTACGAGCACCGCGGGCTTGACCCGGCCGGAACGCAGCTGGCGCTGCATGTACGCGAGGATTTCCTCGTCGCTATTCGGTTCCGCCTGATCGGTTTCGTCCATCTGATCGTCGCTCGTGGTGCGTTTGAATTGGAGTCTGGGTTCTGGCGGACAGAGCCGCCGGCATACCGCTAGCTGTTGCCAGAGGGGCCGCAGGGCTGCGGCCCGGGTTAGCCGCATCGGGCCGATCATACGCGGAACCGGCCGCCCCATTGCGCCAGGTTACGGGATAGCTCGGACAAGCGCGCGATCTTCTCGGTCACGCTGCTCCGCTCCTCGAATGCGGTGGCGATCTGTGATCTTCCAGCGGCCTGCTAGTGCCCGCAAACCTCCCGCAAGCACCCACGTAACCAGCGATGTGCCGGGTCGGCGTCCATGCGTGGGTGCCAGAGCATGGCGACGGTAAAGGACGGCAGGGGCAAGGGCAGGGCGAAGCTGTGCATGCCCTCGCGCAGGCTGGCGGTGTGGCGTTCGGGAACGCTGGCGATCAGGTCGCTGGCGCGGGCCAGGGCGAGGGCGGTGGAGAAGCCGGCGACGCTCGTCACCACCTCCCGGGTCAGGCCGAGCGAGTTCAGGGCGTCGTCAATGGGACCTCTATCGAACCCGCGCCGGGATACGTAGATATGCCCGCCGGCCGCGAAGCGCGCCGGGGTGATTTCGCCCTGGCACAGCGGGTGGCCGGCGCGCACCACGCCGACGAAACGGTCGCGGAACAGCGCCTGGGTGCGTAGCTCGGGGCTGGTGTCCGGATCGACCACGCCGGTTTCCAGGTCGACGGTGCCGTTGCGCAGCGGCGCGCTGTCCTTGTCCGGTTTCTGCATGAAGTGCAGGCGCACCCCCGGCGCTTGCCCGGCGATACGCGCAATCAGCGCCGGCCCGAAGTTTTCCACGAAGCCTTCGCTGCTACGCAGGGTAAAGGTGCGCACCAACTGTGCAAGGTCGACCTGCGCGGCGGGGCGCAGCACCGCTTCGGCGTCCTGCACCAGCTGCGCGACCCGCTCACGCAATTCCAGCGCGCGGGGCGTGGGCACCAGGCCGCGGCCAGCGCGGACCAGCAGCGGGTCGCCCAGGGTTTCACGCAAGCGCGCCAGTGCCCGGCTCATCGCCGACGGGCTCAGGCGTAGGCGTTTGGCGGCGCGCGCCACGCTGCCTTCGGCGAGCAGCACATCGAGGGTCACGAGCAAGTTGAGATCGGGTATGGACATGGATCGCCCTGGTTTGGGTGATTTTTGATCAGGCGTTATATGCACGAATAACCTGCAAATGCTGCGCCTTCCGCCAGGTTACGCGCCGGCGTAGATTTCCGACAGCGCCATATTGGGCGTGTCAGAAATCAGGAGGGTGTGATGAAGCCAGTTATTGCGGGACCAGGCGAAGCCCTGGCGGACAGTGAGCGGACACCTTCGGCACGCTGGGCGCTGGCCAGCCTGTCGCTGTCGATGTTGCTGTCCTCGCTTGGCATCAGCATCGCCAACGTCGGCTTGCCGACGCTGGCCCAGGCGTTCGGCGCCTCCGTGCAGAATGTGCAGTGGGTGGTGATCGCCTATCTGCTGGCGATCACCACGCTGATCGTCAGCGTCGGCCGGCTCGGCGACCTGATCGGCCGTCGGCGCCTGCTGCTGGCCGGTCTCGCCGTGTTCAGCCTGGCCTCGGCGCTGTGCGGCCTCGCCCCCAGCCTCGACCTGTTGATCGCCGCCCGCGCGCTGCAGGGGCTCGGCGCGGCGGCGATGATGGCCCTGACTCTGGCCTTCGTCGGTGAAACCGTGGCCAAGGAAAAAACCGGCAGCGCCATGGGCCTGCTCGGCACCATGTCGGCGATCGGCACCGCGCTGGGGCCGTCGCTCGGCGGCGTGCTGATCGCCGGGTTTGGCTGGCGGGCGATCTTCCTCGTCGGCGTGCCGCTGGGGCTGCTGACGTTGCTGCTGGCCTGGCGTCATTTGCCCGCCGATCGGCCAGCGGCCAAGGCCAAGCGCGCCGCTTTCGATCCGCTGGGCACCCTGTTGCTGGCGCTGACGCTCGCCGCCTACGCGCTGGCCATGACCCAGGGGCGCGGGGTCGATCTGCCCTTGTTGTCGGCGGCGCTCGTCGGCATCGGCCTGTTCCTGCTGGTCGAGGCGAAAGTCCCGGCGCCGCTGATTCGCCTGGCGCTGTTTCGCGATCCGCGCTTGAGCGGCGGGTTGGCCATGAGTGCCCTGGTGTCGACGGTGATGATGGCGACGCTGGTGGTCGGGCCTTTCTATCTTTCGGCCGCGCTCGGGCTCGATGCCGCCCGGGTCGGGCTGGCCCTGGCGGTCGGGCCCAGCGTCTCGGCCTTCACCGCTGCGCCCGCGGGCCGCAGCGCCGACCGCTTCGGCGCGCAACGCATGACGCAGTTGGGGCTTGCCGGCATGGCGGTCGGTTGCCTGTTGCTGGCGCTGCTGCCGGAAACCCTCGGCATCGGCGGCTACATTGCGCCCCTGGTCGTCGTCACCATTGGCTATGCGTTGTTCCAGACTGCCAACAACACTGCGGTGATGGCCGCTATCGACGCGCAGCAGCGCGGCGTGATCGCCGGTATGCTCAACCTCTCGCGCAATCTCGGGCTGATTACCGGGGCCTCGGCGATGGGGGCGGTATTCGCGCTCGCCTCGACGAACAGCGAAGTCGCCACGGCGGCGGCCGTCGCCAGCGGCATGCGCGTCACCTTCGCCGTCGCCCTGGGGCTGGTCGTTACGGCGTTGGTCATCGCGCTGGCAAGTCGTGCGCTGGCGCGCAGGGTGGATGAGCGGCGGCAATCCTGAACACTGGCGGCAGCCTCCCGCCGTCGATCGATCACGTCGACTCCTACGCCGCGCTGCCCTTCAGTCGATCTTGGCCTTACGCAGGCGCAGGGCGTTGAATACCACCGAGGCCGAGCTGACGCTCATGGCCAACGCGGCGATCAGTGGCGACAACAGGTGGCCGGTCAACGGGTACAGCAAACCGGCCGCCAGCGGTATGCCCATGGCGTTGTAGGCAAAGGCGAAGCCCAGGTTCTGGTGCATGTTGCGCACGGTGGCGACCGACAGGCTGCGGGCGCGCAGAATGCCCAGCAGGTCGCCCTTGACCAGGGTCACCTGGGCGCTGTTCATCGCCACGTCAGTGCCGGTGCCCATGGCGATGCCGACGTCGGCGCGGGCCAGGGCGGGCGCATCGTTGATGCCGTCGCCGGCCATCGCCACCCGGTGTCCGCTTTGTTGCAGGCTGGCCGCCAGGCGCTCCTTGTCCTGCGGTTTTACCTCGCCGTGAACCTCCTCGATACCAAGTTGACGGGCGACCGCGCAGGCGGTGGTGAGGCCGTCGCCGGTGGCCATGATCACCCGCACGCCGTCGGCCTGCAGGCGTTCGACCGCCAGTTGCGAGGTCGGCTTGATCGGGTCGGCCACCGCCAGCAGACCGCCAAGCCGGCCATCCACCGCCAGGTACATGATGCTGATGCCGTCGCCGCGCAGTCGCTCGGCTTGCGCCTGTAGCGCGCCAGTGGCGACCTCGGCATCGTCCATCAGCGCGGTGTTGCCGAGTTGCAGCTGGTGGCCATCGACCTTGCCGCGCACGCCGATGCCGGAGGCGGATTCGAACTCCTCCGCGGTACTCAAGGCCAGGCCGGTTGCGCGAGCCCGCTCGACGATGGCGTGGGCCAGCGGATGTTCGCTGCCCTGATCGAGGCTGGCTGCCAGGCGCAACACTTCGTCGTCGCTGAAGTCGGATGCGGCCACGACGCTATGGAACGCCGGGCGCCCCTCGGTGAGGGTGCCGGTCTTGTCGACGATCAGGGTGTCGATCTTGCGCAGGTTCTCGATGGCCGCCGCATCGCGGAACAGCACGCCGCTGCCGGCGGCCTTGCCGGTGGCGACCATCACCGACATCGGCGTGGCCAGACCGAGGGCGCAGGGGCAGGCGATGATCAGCACCGCCACCGCGTTGATCAGGCCGAACACCCAGCTCGGTTGCGGGCCCCATAGGCCCCAGCCGAACAACGTCAGGATAGCGATGCCGATCACCACCATGACGAAATAGCCGGCGATCAGATCCGCCATGCGCTGCATCGGCGCCTTGGAGCGCTGGGCCTGCACCACCATTTGCACGATCTGCGCGAGCATGGTCGCCGAGCCGACCTTCTGCGCCTGCATCACCAGGCTGCCGTGGGTATTGAGGGTGGCGCCGATCAGGCTGTCGCCGACCCGCTTCATCAGCGGTAGTGGCTCGCCGGTGAGCATGGATTCGTCCACCGCGCTTTCGCCCTGCAGCACCACGCCATCGACCGGCAACTTCTCGCCGGGGCGCACGCGCAGGGTATCGCCGATATGCACATGGCTCAGGGGAATGTCTTCCTCGCTGCCGTCGGCATTGATCCGTCGCGCGGTCTTGGGCGCCAGGCCAAGCAGCGAGCGGATGGCGGCGGAGGTTTGCGAACGGGCCTTGAGTTCGAGCATCTGCCCGAGCAGGGTCAGCGAAATGATCACCGCCGCCGCCTCGTAATACACGCCGATGCGTCCGTCCATCATGAAGGTGGCCGGGAACACGCCGGGCGCCAGGGTCGCGACCAGGCTGTAGAGAAAGGCCGCCGCCGTGCCGAGGCCGATCAGGGTCCACATATTCGGGCTGCGTTGGATCACCGAGCGCGCGCCGCGTAGGTAGAGCGGCCAGCCAGCCCAGAGCACCACGGGCGCGGCGATGGCCAGCTCGATCCAGTTCTGCGTGGCGCCATGGAACAGGTTGAATGCGTGCCCGCCCATGGCCAGCACGGTAACGATGATGCTCAGCGGCAGGGTCCACCAGAAACGCCGGCTGAAGTCCTTGAGCTCGGGGTTTTCCTCCTGCTCCAGTTCAGGCAAAACTGGCTCCAGGGTCATGCCGCACTTGGGACAGGTGCCTGGCCCGCGCTGGCGGATCTCCGGATGCATCGGGCAGGTGTACTCGCCCTCATCGGCTGCCTCGGGCGCGGCTGCGCTGGGCGTCAGATAGCGTTCGGGCGCGGCCTGGAACTTGATCAGGCACTTTTCACTGCAGAAGTGCCATGTCTGCCCTGCATGCTCTGCGTGATAAGGGCCATCGACGCCGACGGACATGCCGCATACCGGGTCTCTTGCCTCGGTTGCTGCTGCCGGCAGGTGGTGATGCTCATGGGGGGGCATGCGTCAGTTCCTTTCCTGGTCCTTGGAATGCCGGTCGCCATGCTGGTGGCTGCCATGGGAGTGACCGAACAGGTGCATAAGGGGGCACAGCAGAAGAATCAGATAGGGTAGGAGCCGGGAGAGATGCCCATAGTGCTCGCGAGCGAGGTAGAAAAGCGCAATCACCAGCAACATGCCCAGTGCGATACCGGGCTTGCTGCGCCAGAACGGCTGCGCAGGATCAGTACGGCGTGATTGGTTCATATTCCACGTCCCGGTCTATGGGGCAAGCGCCCCCGGCGGCATTCGATCGGGAGATAGGGTAGCTACCCTTACTGATGCATGGGCATCTTCATCATCTCGGACTGCTGATCCATCATTTTCATCATCATATTCATCATTCCCATGCCGCCACCTTCCTGGTTGCCGCCCATGCCCATTCCCATTCCAGCACCGGGGCAATTGTTCTGCAGCATGCCCATGCCTTCGCGCATCGCCTGCATGCCTTCGCGCATGGCGGCCTGTCGTTCGGCCGGGGTCTTGGCGGCGGCGATCTTGTCGTGAATGGTTTGCATCTTCTGCATCTGCGCGCTCATGGCCTGGTTGTCCATGGGCATGCTCTGGGACTCGGGCGCCTGTTGGGGCTGATTTTCTTGAGCGGCCAGGGCGATCAATGGGCTGCTGACCAGCAAGGCTGCGACTAGCGATTTGAAGGCTGTGTTCATGGCGATTTCCTCGACGTTTAATGGGGCAGCGCTTCAGCGGGCGTTCGGCGGCATATATGCACCAAACCCGCTGAAACCGTTGCAGGCCGTTGAAAAAACGTAGGCGAGGCAGGCAATACAAGGCAAAAACAGGCGAGGACGGTCGGAGTCGCGGGCGACTTTACGAGCTGTAAATGAGCATTCCGACTGGGCTCGCACCCGAGCCTGTTTTTAACGCCGTATTGCCAACGCAGGTAGTTTTTCAACAGCCTGTTAGGCACGCCAGTGCGGTTTTCAAGCGATGCAACCGACAAAACGCAGGCCAGCAGCGCTCAATGAATACCCAACCGCACATGGCGCGATTCTCATTCAAGCTACGCCGTCGCCACGGTTGGTCATTGATTCATATCAAGAGGTAAGGCGACCGAAGCGGATCCGCCTGTTCGCCTATAGGAAATCATCCATGCAATAGGTGTCGGTTAGCTGGCCTGTTTCAGCGGCCTGCCAACCCCTATTGATTTCAGGAACTGGCGACAGATTCCCGAGTTGGATGCGCCATGGCGCCCTCCGGCTGAACCACCACACTCTTGCGCCGGGACACCAGCAATACCCCC
The DNA here is from genome assembly GCF_946885955.1 of uncultured Pseudomonas sp. The sequence goes on along the minus strand of NZ_CAMPHI010000004.1, from coordinate 10,551 downwards.
GTCAGCACCAGGCCCGCACCGGCCAATTGTGCGAAGGAAATCGGCTCCGAGAGCAGCAGCCAGCCGAAGAAGATCGTCAGTATCGGGCCCAACGTGCCGATCAGCACGGTGCGCGCCGCGCCGATCTGGCGAACCGCCGCCGACTGCCAGAACACCGGCAATATCGTCGAGAACAGCGCCATCGCCGCGCTATACACATACACCGGCGTGGGCTGGATCAGGGCGGAGAAGGGCTGGCTGGCGAGAAAGTGCAGCAGCGTGGCGACGGTGGACACCATGATCGCCAGCGCGGCGAAACGCAGGGTGCCGACGCGATGCACGGCGATTTCCGCCCCGGCGCTGTACAGCGCATAGGACAGCGCGGAGCCGAAGACGAAGGCCGCGCCGATCAGCACGCTGTGGATATCCTCAGCCACCTGCAGGTCGTGGGCGAACGCCAGGCCAATGCCGGCATAGGACAACAACAGCGCGCCCACTTGGCGTTTCTCCAGGCGTTTGCCCATGGCGAGCACGCCGATCAGCACGGTGATGGTCGGGTAGATGAACAGAATCAAGCGTTCCAGCGCCGCCGAAATGTACTGCAGGCCGATAAAGTCGAGGATGCTAGCGCCGTAGTAGCCGAGCAGGCCCAGGGCGATCAACAGGCCCCAATCCTTGCGCGTCAGCGGTGGCGCGGAGCGGTGCAACGACAGGCTGACCCAGAGCACGATCGGCAGGGCGAAGGCCATGCGCAGGGTCAACAGCGTCACCGCATCCACCGGCGTGGCGGCATAGGCCAACTTGACGAAAATCGCCTTGAAGGAGAATCCGAAGGCGGCAAGCATCGCCAGCGCGATGCCCATCCGTTCGGCCGACCAGCTTTTCCATGGCATCGGGTTTAATCCAGAGAGTTGTCTTGAAACGAATGATGAAGGGCGTATAACCGCTGTTGAAGTGGCTTATTTGCAAGCTATCGTTCGGATTTGACCAACGCTATGCACTATGACCTGACCGATCTGCGTCTGTTTATCGCAATTGCCGAAGCGAAGAACCTGACCCGTGGCGCCGAGCGCGTGCATCTGGCCCCGTCCTCGGCCAGCCACCGCATGCGCCTGCTGGAAGAGTCGATCGGCACCGCGCTGCTGGTTCGCGAGCCGCGCGGCGTCGCTTTGACCCGTGCCGGCGAGGCATTGTTGCGCCACGCGCGCCAGGTGTTCGCCCAGCTCGAACAGATGCACGCCGACCTTACGCCCTACGCCAAAGGCGTGCGCGGCCACGTCAGCCTGTGGGCCAACACCCACGCCACCCATACCTTTTTGCCGGACAGCCTCTCGACCTTCTTGAAGCGTCACCCGCAAGTCACCATCACCCTGGAGGAGCACACCAGCCCCGAAGTGGTCATGGCCGTGGCCCGCGGCGAGGTCGATGTCGGCGTGGTGGCGGATCTGGTCGAAGGCGCCGAAGTCGAACTCATCCCCTACCGCGCCGACCGCCTGGTGCTGATCGCCCCCACCGACCACCCGCTCGCGCGGCGCGCCAGCGCGGGCTTCGCGCAAGTGCTGGATCACCCCTTCGTGATGCTGCATTCCGGCTCGGCCATCCACACCTTCACGATGAACGCCGCGGCCGCGCTCGGCCGGCATCTCGAAGTGCGCATCCAGGTGCGCAGCTTCGAAGCGGTGTGCCGCATGGTCAGCGCCGGCGTCGGCCTGGGCATGGTGCCGCTCAGCGCCGTGGCGGAAGGCGCCGCCCCGCTGGCGGTGGTCGAACTCGAAGAGCCCTGGGCCCAGCGGGACTTGAAAGTCTGCGTACGTAAACGCGAGTCGCTGTCGCGCTTCGCCGCCGATCTGGTGACCTCGCTGACCGAAGGCCGCGCGGCATCTTCATGACCCATTGCGTCTTGCATGGGTAGATGAGCCCCAACGTAGGGTGCGCCATGCGCACCGCCAATTGGCATCAGCACCGGTGTTGGCATTGGAGTCGGTGCGCATGGCGCACCCTACGACCTGGCATGCCTCGGTTAGGCGCTGCTATTGCCCTATGGGTTGCTCGTAGCGACGCTGAATGCGCGCCAGTTCGCCCGAGTGGCGCAGCTGCTCCAGGGCGCTGGCCCAGCGAGCTATCAATTGGTCGTCACAGTCGAGGCTGAAGGCGATGTAAAGCGATGCGCGATAGAGCTCGATGGGAATCCGCCGCAGCGTGCCGGGGGCGATGCTCAATCGGCGGCTGTAATAAGCCACCCCCGCATCGGTGTCGCCGACGATGATGTCGGTGCGGTCGGCCAGCAGCATGCGGTAGAGCTGCATGCTCGTCGTTGCACTTTTGTCGAGGTTCTTGAAACCCAGCGACTCCAGCGTCTTCGGCACCAGGCCGGCATGCCGCGTGGTGATCCGCGGCGCGTGCAGCAGTTGTTCCAGGGAGGTCACCGGCAGCGGCGCATTGGCTTGCTGATAGGGATAAATGGACTCCTCCACGAGCGGCCCGGCCCATTTGTACAGCATCTCGCGCTCCGCCGTGCGGAACATCGAATACATGATGGTCTTGGGCTGGGTCTGCAACATATAGGTGGTTCGCATACTGGGCAGTAGCGCTATCTCGAAATCATCCCCGGTCAGCGCCATGACGGCCCGAACGATTTCCGTGCTCATACCGGTCAGCTGACCGTTTTCCTGGTAGTTGTACGGCGCCCACTCCTCGGTAACGATCTGATACTGCTCGGCTCGGGCAAGTGTGCCGAGCAGTAGAAAAAACAGCACAGCAGCCTGTATCGAATGTTTCACGTGTCCTGCCAGATGGGGCGATCAGAAGAGTGGGGACTGATCTACTTATAGGCGATGAAAACAACGGTGACGGATTTATTTATAGAGCAGACCTCTGCGCTTTTTGTTCAGGCATGACCGTGCACAATCCCTCCGGCTCCCTGTGTGTATGTACCTATCAAAATTGGATAAGGAATCCCACATGCTCCGCCTGGTTTGGCTACGAGACCATATGCAATACAGCGACACCCTGGCGCAGTGGCTGCATCAGCAGTTCGCCTATGAATTCGCCGAGCAGCCCTTGGCCGATTGGCAGCGTGAATTCGCCGAAGGCCAGAGCAATGGCGACTGGCAATGCCTGATCGCCCTCGAAAACCATCAGCTGCTCGGCGGCGCCGCACTCGCCAGCAACGACCTGCCCGAACGCCCGGAACTCGGCCCCTGGCTCGCTTGCGTATTCATCGCCCCGCAGGCAAGGAAGCGAGGCCTGGCGCAGCAACTGATCGAAGGCATCTGCACTGCCGCAAAAGCCAGCGGCACCGAGCGGCTGTACCTGCACACCCACGACCGCAGCGACTACTACGCGAAGCGCGGCTGGCAGGTGCAGGAGCGTTTTGCAGCCTGGGGCAAAGAACAGTGGTTGATGGCACGGGAGCTTTGAGCTGCCTGAGTCGGATAGCGAGGGCGATCAAAGCGGTGATCTGTCTCCGACTGTTCCATTGCGTGTTGCATGGGCATGTGGAAAGCCACCGTAGGGTGCGCCATGCGCACCGGCCATAGCACCAGGCACCGGTGTTGGCATTGGGATGGGGGCGCACGGAGCTCGCCCGGAAGACATAGCCATTGATTCGGCCGGGAAGGGGGACGTACTTCCCTTGGTTTGATGTTCGTTCTGACCGCCTCAACCCCAAGGGCGGCTCAATGCACAAACGGCTGAAGAAATTGACGACATCGGGAGCCTCAGGCTAACAATGTCGGTCCTGCGTTGCTGCGCTTCGCTATTCGGCCGGGTGGCATGCGACCGCTTAAGCGCCATGTGCTGATCAATCCGCTATTCGGGGGGCTTTACTGGCCTCCCATACGAGTCGAGGTTCAAACAGCCCGTATTCGGCTGAGCCAGCTCACAACAGCTGCCCTTTATTTCTCCAGGAAAGGAATTCCACGATGAAACCCAACCCGCCCAAATGGATGCTTCTGACGTTACTGGCCGTGGCGCTGCTGACGGTAGGGGGCCTTGGTTACTATTTTTCGGCGCAGCACTCGGCCGGCCCACGCTTCAGCGCCGAGGAAATGAACGAGGGCAGGATCGAGGACCTGGGCACACTGTCGATGCCCGAAGCCGAAAAGCGCCTGAACTATCTCATCAATGACAGCGCCGGCACGCTCAGCATCCTGGAAATGCTCAGCCAGATCGAACTCAGCCTGACGGTTACCGCGATCACCGAGGAGGAGGCGACGCAGGGATATCAATACGAACCGCTCTTCGTTCCCTACACCAGCGCGGATGTTACTGCGGCCCTGGCCGCGACCGGGAAGCTGCATTTCACTCAATATATGCAGGGCACGCGTTCGCGGGTGCGCTTGGGTACTTCCCCCCTCGACGAAATCTGGCTGCGCGCGGCCACGCCGGAGCAATCCGCGGCGGAGCGATATCAGCCCATACATCTGTATTTCCGTGACGGTTCCGAGCAGGCGCTTGCCGAGGCGAAGGTTGAGACCGATGCTGCCGCGTTCATGCCGTCCTCCGGCGATCCGCTCGAACTCCCGGTCGGCAAGCCCCTCGCCAAACTCTATCTGCGGGTCAGCTACCGCAGCTACCCGGCATTCAAAACCCTAGTGCTGGATGAGCAAACCCCCAAGGTTGAACTTGCAAACGGTGAGGTCTATCAGCTGACCGCTCTAGCGGATAACGCCGCCTCGCTGACGCTCAGCGTCCCCCGGGGATCCTCCTACGTCGTGCAAGGCCTGACCGACACGGGCAAGGCGTTGCACAACCTCGGGCAGAATGCGCAGTCAATGCCCTCGGCGACGGAAATCGCAGCGCTGCGCGCATTCCACGAGGCACTGCTGCAAACCAAGGACGACCTTGACCAGTATCCGAATAGCCAGGCGCTGCAGAAACACCTGGAAACGCTCAGTAAAGATCTGCAGGTCGAGCCGAGCCCGTTACAACAGGTCAGCGCGCGCTACGATTTCGAAGCCACGCCCCAACGTATCGTCATCCATGTGCTCGAACCGCTCGAAGAGCACCACGCCCAACTCCAGCTAACCAATACATTGCCCGCACAGAAGCGCTATATCGCCACCGACCCGGAATCGGAGCTGGCGGGCTTCGTCGACGCAGCCGGCCGCTGGGTGGTAAAACCGCGCTTTTTCGATGCGGATCACAGCGATACGCCGGGGCTTTACCTCTTGGGCGACCATCAGAACCCCGCGGACCCGAGCAGCGAGGTGCAGATCGGTTACTACTATTTTCCCGCGGGCAGCACCGAACCCAAGCGCCTGCCGTTCGATACCATCGAACAGGAGATCAATGCCGATCTGCTGCTGGTGCAGCGTGAAACCAATGGCCCTTATGGCATCTACGACATCAAGCGGCACAGGTTCACGCTGCCGATGCGCTTCGTGAACCCCACCGTTACCGGCAACCTCATCACCGCCCGCGTCGGCGAGCTGACCTACGAAATCCAGGGGGGCTACGGGGTTTACACCCTAGCCGGCAAGGAGATTCTGCCACCGCGTTACGACGAAGCAGCGGTGTATGGCGACTTCATTTATGTCAGCTCGCAGGAGCGCAGCCGGCGCGATGTCTTCGACCTGCAAGGACGCAGAATCAACCCCCAGGGCTACAGCGCCATCGCCAATTTCGATGGCGAGCAGCCGCTGCTGGTACAGCACGACAGCAGCAAGCGCTACGCCTTTATCAATCGGCAAGGCGCCTTTCTGCCGTTCAAGCTTCCCTACGACGAGGTGAGCTACTTCTCCAGCGGCATGGCGGTGGTTACCCGTGGCGAACGGGAAGGGGCCATCGACCTGAGCGGTAAATTGCGCATTCCCCTGGACTACTATTCGATCCAGCCCTTCGAGAACGACCTGGCCATCGCCCGTCCAGCCGGAGGTTCCGCAGGCATGGTGCAGATCGACAAGGACAACAACTGGGTAAAGAGACTGGACACCGACTCAGACACAGATTTCGACCAGTCGTCGAGCAGCGCTGACGCTGAAATCGCCGGGCAAGACGCTGATGACGCCCAAGACTACGCTTCGGAGGATGACGCTATTGGCGAAGTGACTGAGGCAATCGATGCGACTGAGGCAACCGACGCGACTCAGGCGGCCGAGTTATAACTACTCGCTTTATATAATCGCGTTAGCTCAATGACTGTCGGTCGGTAATGGTTATGGAAATATTGTTGTTGCTTTATATCAATGTATTTTTTGTGATATTGATTCACGAACTCGGCCATTTGCTGGCGGTTATTTTTGCCAGTCACAAATTGGTCGAGTTCGCAGTTGGCCCGGTAAGTATTAAATTCTCAGAAACGGGGTGTTCAATTAGACCAAGAGCAGGCCTTTTTTCGGGGGTGGTTATTTATAATCGAAATCATGGAAAGGCTACATGGGCTAACGAGATACTGATAATTACCGCTGGGGTCATTGTGAATATCGTTGTTGGCGCGACTCTTGTCCTTATTTATCACTTTGTATATAACAATGGGCTTTTCGTCATTGCCGGCTGGCTTTCAATTTGGCTGGGGTTGTGGGGTTTATTTCCCATGCGCGTAAAGATACTTGGGCTTGATAGTGATGGGAAGCGGTTCTTTGCTATTCTTGCCTTAAAGAAGCACGTCTCTCAGTTAAAAAAATATAATCTAGACTCGCCAGCTACATATGCGAAAATTTGGCCATCCGATGGGGCGAATCTAGGGAAGGCGCAAATCGAGCTTCTCAACGATGACAGCACTCCTATGGAATTCGTCGTCGATGCAATTAAAACGTTCTTTGGCTTTAACGATTTTTCGGCAATGCTTCTCATGCTATCTATTCATAAAGACGGAAATGCGAAGCTGGGCTGGCTTGAGCAAGATGTAGCAAAGAATGTGTCCTCAAAAATCAATAGTGAGGCGCGCAGTCGCGGCTTTCCATTTCAATGCAGAGTGTTAACAACGTAGTAGGGAGCATGCCGAATTTTCGCACCGAAGAACCGTGGTCTGTCACCTGTTGTTCCCCATGGCCTGTTGCATGGGGTATCTGGGGAGGCCGCAATCCGTAGGGTGCGCCGTGCGCACCGGCACCGGTATTGGTGCACACGGGTCTATTCAATCTTGAAGCCGGGCAAGCCATTGGCTTCACGCCATTTCTTGACGGTTTCGATAATGCCTTCTGCGGAATTATCTTCCCCAGGCTCAGGGTAATAGATCAAATCAGAGCCTGCGGGATAGCCAGTGAGATGTTCAAATTGTTCCAGCAGGTCAGCCAGAGAATCATCTGAAGCTGTGCCGCAATCCGCAATGAGCTTTTCCAATAGCTGAATAAACTCACGTTCGGTGTAGTCAGAAAGTGTCTTGTCCATTGGCTTTCCTATAAAAATCGGGGACAGACCACGACTAATTTCGCTTCTGCTTGAAGATTCAAGCCAAAGCCGTGCGCTGTCCCCGATGTTTCCCCTGCAGCCAAAAATACAAGAACCGCCATTAGCGCGCCTAACCAGCCTTGAATCCAGGTAGGCCGTTAGTTGCTCTCCACTCTTTAACAACTTTCAATACACCTTCTGACTGTCGTCTACTCCAGGCTCAGGATAAAATAATATATCGCTTCCCGATGGGGGTTCAGTAATGTTTTCTATGTGTTCAATTGTCTCGTCATACTCTGCCTCGGTTGGGCATTCAGCGTTAAATACCCGGCCCAGCAACTCCAGGAATTCAGACTCTGTATATTCACTAGTTTTTCTGTGTTTGAAACCCATTTATTTTGCCTTGTGAATATCAATGTGTATGTACTTTCGACTTATCCAAGTCGTACACCACGCCGCTTTGTGCGAGACGCGACCTACCCTACTTTGAAGCCGGGTAAGCCATTGGCTTCACGCCATTTCTTGACTGTTTCGGTAATGCCTTCTGCGGAAGTATCTGCCCCAGGTTCGGGGTAATAGATCAGGTCAGTCCCATCGGGATGCTCAGTTAAAAGCCTGAACTGCTCCAGAAGCTCCCCCATAACCTCGTCTGACGCGCTTTTGTTTGCTGCGCGTATTTCTTTTATGAAGCTGATGAACTGGGCTTCTGTGTAATCAGAAATATTGTTTTCCATGACTATTTCCGGTGATTGTCGATGTGGTTTCTGGGGGTGTTGACCCGTAAATTATCCACGTCATATACGGCACCGCCATCGGCGATACGATCAACGTGGTGCAGTTCAAAGCTGCTTCTTTTCCCCGCAGAGTCTCTATTTCGAACGATAGGGGCATTGCCTGACTGCGTACGCTCCACATTATCTTCATTCAATTGCTGACGTAGCTCAGGGTCAGCGGCAACGGCCTTCCAGAAGGCTGTTCTGAACGCATCAAAGCTTGAAAACTCACGCCCCCGCAACTTGTCAGCAATCCGGGTTGGGATCGGAACACCTTGCCCAACGCTTGCCCCCGCCAACCAAACCCCCGTCACATCCTCCCCCAGCCCAGTCACGACTCCTGGCTGATAGCGAACGCTGAGCACCACATAGATCGGCGGAATATCCGTCGCCGGGAACCAGATTATGGCGTCCTGGTAGTCGGGCGGGTGTACGGGATTGACCAGGGCTTTGTTGGACTGTTCCGTGGGCGGGTAAACCCAGATGGCTGGCAGTTGCGGCGCGCCTTCCAGTGCTGGGATGCCCAGTTCGTTGGGGTCGGCTGCCGGCGTCCAGATTACCCCGATACCTTGCCCCAGGTCGGCGACGAACTGATCGCCACGCTGGGTGGCCGCCACGACCCGGGCGTTTTCCCATTCCGGTTTGCGGCCGGTGTAGAAACCGTAGGCATTGATGGTGCCCGCGGTCAGTTGCTGGATGTGTACGCGAACACGGGTACGGCCCAAGGTCAGGGAGCGATATTGCTCGTTGGTGTAGAGCGCGCTGTCGGCCGAGGTGGTGTTGGGTAGCAGCATGGCGATGGTGCCAACCACTACACCCATCAGCACGACACCAGCGCCTTCGAGTATGCCCAGCGACAAGGTACCGCTCAGGCGGCTCGCTATTGTGGTCGCTGCAGTCGAACTACCGATCAACCGCAGGGGCGTACCGCCCGCCCTGATCGCCGTACCGGTGCTCAACACGGCCCAGTCGCCATAGTCCTTCAGTTGTTCTAGCGGTACGAAGCCACCGGGATTGTTGTGATCGATCACCCCATCCGGCAGGTTGCAGGATTTGGCGAACACGCAGCCAATAGGCTTGGGGGCTGGAGTGGGCGCAGGTGCTTGTGTATCGGCGAGCACCAGTGGCCTGGCGGGCTGCTGATCGAATTCCCCGTTATAGGGTTCGCTCACCGGAGCGGGCCGCTTGCCCCGGTCATTGGGTACATATCCACTCATATCATCGATCCTTCGATTGGCAGGCCATTGAAAGACGACCTGCGAGGTATCCAGCCCCGAATGCTACCCGTCATGGACATGACGCAGGCATGCCATAGCGCACATATTCGGGGCTTAACGGACGATTGCTGTTGCAGCTGTGGATCGATATCTGCCGGCCGCGACCGGCAGATATCGATCCGTTATGGTCAGCCGCTATTCAGAGCTGCAAACAGGTCTGCCGGGCCTGATGCCCGCCGCCGAACGGCGAGCACAAACGCTGGTGCACCCGGCTGAGAAAGCCGATCTCGAACGCACGGCGCTGCACCCCGGTTGGCAAAGCGTCGCGTTCGACGATCAGGTTCGCCCATAGCCAGCCGGTGTCGTCGTTGCTCAACCAGGCTTGAGCGCAGCTCACGCCCTGATCAAAGGAGTGCTGACAGTTGTGCGTCCACTCGATCACCGCGCCGCGTTGACCGTCGTGGCTGGGCAGGTAGCTGGTGAAGAGCTTAGTCATCGGCAACCCTCCCTTGCGCCAATGCACTGCGGTACAGCACCTGCGCATCGTTAAGCAGCTCGCGGGCGTTGTCGCAGCACTCGCGCAAATGCCCGGCGTTATCGGTGGACGCATCCGTGCGCGCCAGAATATCGAACAGCTTATGCAGCATCGTCATCCGCAACTCAGCCGCCGCCTGGAAGTGGCAGACAGCGGAAATGGTGCAGTCGAGCGGTTCGATACGTTTCGGAAAGGGGATTACAGCGGGGTGGGATTTAGTCATGGCACACCTCCAGGACGGAGGTGAATGAGTAACAGCAGGCCCCAAGGCGGAGCCCTTGGGTAAAAGGGGGATAGCGCATTTTCCTTATGCTCCTCGAACTAATTGAGGAATCGCCAGCCACCGTTTCGACTCGGTATTGGGTGGCGAACCGTACGGGGGTCGAAATACCGGCGTCCGAGGGAACCGGCCAGGCCAAAGGCCTGCCCCGCACGGCCCGCCATAGATGCGCGTAAACAGCAGGCATAAAAAAAGCGCCTGTGCTTCACGGCTATGGCGCTGTCGCGCCTCAGACAACAAACGGGTTTCGACTCCCGGCCACGGGATTGACCGTGACGGGCGAACTCTAGCCCGGCAAGGCGGGATGGGCAAGCCCAAAGAAGGATGGCCATTGGCCATAAAAAACTTGTGGTCAAGGCAGCTGTGGACTAGCGTTCAAGCAACGCAATGACGCACCCCGCAGGCTGGATGCCAGTTACCTTCCTTCCTGTTTGG